>JASGLP010000007.1 GCA_030156895.1 Eubacteriaceae bacterium
CAATAAAAGAATACATGGCTCTTTGGGTTATATAGCACCAGTTGAATATAGAATGTTAGCGTTCGATAAAAAGTGTCTTAAAAAGGGTTGCCAATCCAATCCAGCAATTTCTTATACCGAAACGCATCAGGTGATTGTCCGCGTTGGTTATGGGATCGGTCCGGATGTAGCCAAACGTCTGGAAGAAAACAACCTGATCATTAACTATCAGGCAACACCGGAAGAAGAAGGATTTACCGCCTCAGGCGCTATTCGTATCGGTGTTTCTGAAATGACTCGTTTCGGTTTTGGTTTTGAAGAATTCAAACAAACAGCTAAATTGATGGCTGATGCTATCTTAAGAAATAAAGAAGTTAAAGATGATGTTGTTGAGTTAAAACAGAATTTTAAAACCTTAAAATATTGTTTTACAGATGAAGATATCATGAAACAACTAGATAAACTTAAATCAACTTTCTAAGGAGGAGCGCAATGGCATCTTATATACCGAATACTGATGAACAAAAACAAAAGATGTGCCAGGTGATTGGCGTCGATTCTGTCCAGGATCTCTTCGAAGATATTCCTCAAAAGGTTAGACTTGGGCGGGAGCTTTTGTTACCGGATGCTCTTTCAGAAATGGATCTTATTTCGCACATGAAAAAGATCTCTGATAAGAGCGTTGATTTAGATGAATTGACCTGCTTTCTGGGGGCTGGTGCCTATGATCGTTATATCCCCAGTGCAGTGGGTAATTTGACTTCGCGACAGGAGTTTTACACGGCCTATACCCCTTACCAACCCGAAATCAGCCAGGGAACCTTGCAGGCGATTTTCGAATTCCAAACCATGATCTGCGAACTGACCGGGATGGATATAGCCAATGCTTCCATGTATGATGGTGCGACAGCTTTGGCTGAGGCGGTCTCAATGGCTTGTGAGCAAAAGAGAAAAAAGGAAGTCATCCTAGCGGCTTCAATCCATCCTGAAAGCAAAGAAGTGGTTAAAACTTATGCTAAATTTAAAGGGATTACAGTTAAAGAGGTGGGCTACAAAAATGGTCAGCTAGATCAGGAAGCGTTGACTAATTTAATCAGCGATCAGACTGCTGCAGTTCTGGTTCAGAGTCCAAACTTCTTTGGAATCATCGAAGATTTAGCGGCGATCTCTGAGCTTGCACATAGCAAAAAAGCTTTAGCGGTTGCCAGTGTTGATCCGATTTCGCTGACTCTTTTAAAATCGCCAGGTGAACAAAATGTAGATATTGCCGTTGGCGAAGGACAGTCATTAGGCAACCCCATTAGTTTTGGCGGGCCGGGTTTTGGTTTCATGGCGACATCTAAATCATTGATGCGAAAACTACCTGGTCGAATTGTCGGTCAGACAACTGACAAAGAGGGGAAAAGAGCCTTTGTGCTTACCCTTCAGACCCGAGAACAGCATATCAGACGGGAAAAAGCAACTTCAAATATTTGTTCTAATCAGGCCTTGAATGCTTTAACAGCTACAATATACATGACCATGCTCGGTAAACAAGGGCTTAAAGAGGTGGCGATGTTAAGTCTTAATAAAGCGCACTATCTCTATGATCAGTTAATCAAAACGGAAAAATTCAAACCTGTTTTCACGGCACCTTTCTTTTGTGAATTTGCCGTCAGTGCTTGTAGTTCAATCAATGATCTCAACGCTAAGCTTCTCGAAGATGGAATTATTGGTGGTTTAGATTTAAGCAAGGAATATTCAGAGATTGAGAATGGCTGGCTTTTAGCAGTCACAGAAAAAAGAACCCGACAGGAAATAGACAGTCTGGTCAGTAAGGCGGTGAGCTATTGTGATTAAGCAGGAATCATTAATATTTGAAAAAAATATTCCCGGTAAAAGAACTTACCTCTTTCCGGAGTGTGATGTCCCAGAAATTAAGACAAATACGGTTATTCCGGAATCTTTGTTAAGATCAGCAGATCCAGCTTTGCCGGAAGTCAGCGAAATTGATGCTGTCCGTCATTTTACAGCACTTTCGATGATGAATCACGGAGTAGATTCAGGTTTCTATCCATTGGGCTCTTGTACAATGAAATATAATCCTAAAGTTAATGAAGATGTTTCGAAATATTCAGGTTTTTCGCGGATTCATCCTTATCAGTCTGAAAAAACAACTCAGGGATGCTTGGAAATTCTTTATCAGGCAGACAAAATGCTATCCGAAATTACCGGTATGGAACAAGTTACTTTACAGCCGGCCGCTGGTGCCCATGGTGAGATGACAGGTTTGATGATCATTAAGGCTTATCATGAAAGCCGTGGCCAAGCTAAGCGAAAGAAAATTGTTGTTCCTGATTCATCACATGGTACCAATCCAGCTTCAGCCGCAGTTGTCGGTTTTGATGTAATTGAAGTCAAATCAAATGAATTTGGTGGCGTGGATGTTGATGCACTTAAAGCGGTTATGAGCGACGAGATTGCCGGTTTGATGCTTACAAATCCTAGCACATTAGGTCTTTTTGAAGATAATATCGTTGAAATTGCTGAAATCGTCCATGAAGCGGGCGGATTATTATACTATGACGGAGCAAACATGAATGCAATTATGGGTGTTACCCGTCCTGGAGATATGGGATTTGATGTCGTTCACCTTAATTTGCATAAAACATTTTCCACTCCCCACGGTGGTGGCGGACCGGGAGCTGGTCCGGTTGGTGTGAAAAAAGACCTTGTTAAATTTTTACCCAAACCTGTTGTAGCCTGCAAAGGTGACAACTACTACCTTGATTATGAGCGGCCTGACTCAATTGGTCGGATTAAATCTTTTTATGGTAATTTCTCAGTAGTTGTTAAAGCCTATGCTTACATTCGTTCTTTAGGCGCTAAAGGTTTAAAAGACGCATCAGAAACAGCGGTTTTAAATGCCAATTATATTCGGGTTAATCTTCAGGATGACTATGATCTGCCATTTGGCAAAACCTGTATGCATGAGGTTGTTTTCTCAGCTTCTAAACAGCATAAGCAGGGAATCGCTGCGCTTGATATTGCCAAAAGGTTGATCGATTTTGGTTATCATCCGCCAACGATTTATTTCCCTCTAATTGTTAAAGAAGCCATGATGATCGAACCGACAGAAACAGAAAGTCTTGAGACTTTGGATGTATTTATAGCAGCCATGAAACAGATTGCCAAAGAAGCCGAAACGAATCCTGAAGCATTACATGATGCGCCGCATGATACCATCGTATTACGTCTTGATGAAGTAAAAGCAGTAAAACAGCCGATTTTAAAATACACAAAAGAAGCTTAAGGCAAACCGAATAAAATATTATTTAATATAAAAAAGACTGCTGCGCAGTGTCGACTGCAGATGGAGGTAATATGAATGTATTTGATATAATTGGTCCTATAATGGTTGGCCCCTCCAGCTCTCACACGGCCGGAGCAGTCAGAATCGGTCGAATCGCCCGGGCTGTTTGTGGAAAACAGCCCATCGATGCAAAAATTGAACTTTTCGGTTCATTTGCTAAGACCTATCGTGGCCATGGAACGGACAAAGCGATTATTGCTGGCCTTTTAGGAATGATGCCAGATGATGAACGGATTAGAGATAGCCTGGGAATATCTGTGAAAGCGGGTATGGGTTACCAATTTATACAAGCCAATAAAAAAGATGTCCATCCTAATACAGCACTAATTACCATGCGTGACCAAGAGGGTAAAGAATCGGTCGTTCAGGGATCTTCTGTTGGCGGAGGACGGATTGTGGTTAATCGAATTAATGACATCAATGTCGAGTTTGATGGTGATTTTTACACTTTTCTGGTTCCCCATCACGATTCACCTGGCGTAATTGCGACAGTTACTAAATTATTAGCAGAGCATGGGCTTAATATTGCCAAGATGAATATGTATCGCTCTCATCGTGGCGGAGAAGCGATGATGGTAATTGAAACAGACCAGCCGGCAACACAGGAAATGGCGGACTCAATTGAAGCAATAAAAAATGTTCGTAAAGCTGTTTTAATCGAACCGATTTATTAGGAGAAAAAATGATTACTTATGATTCGATTCAGAGCTTAATTGATCAGGCGGTGCTTGAAGGAAAACTAATTTCTCAAATTGTTTTAATCGATAAGGCCAGCCAAATGGAAATGACGGATAAACAGTTACTTAAAAAAATGAATGATAACCTACAGGTTATGAAGGAAGCAGTTTTAACTGGACTGGAATCTGAAAGCAAATCTGTTAGTGGATTAAGTGGCGGAGATGCTAAAAAAATGATGCAATCGATCAGTGCGGGTCGTTCAATCGGTGGTCATTTATTAAGCGAAGTAATCACCAAAGCTTTGGCAGTTTCAGAAGTTAATGCCTGTATGGGTAGAATCGTAGCCTCCCCTACAGCGGGATCCTGTGGCATAATTCCTGGCCTTTTACTAACGCTTAAAGAAGTGTATCAGATCAATGATGAGAAAGTTGTGATGAGTCTCTTTACGGCTTCCGGTTTTGGCATGGTAATTGCAAAGAATGCTGGTATTTCAGGCGCTGAGGGTGGCTGCCAGGCTGAATGCGGTTCGGCTTCGGCGATGGCAGCGGCGGCTGCTGTAGAGCTGGCAGGCGGTACACCTGAAATGTGTGGCCATGCTGTTGCTTTTGCCTTGAAAAGTGTTTTAGGTCTGGTCTGTGATCCAGTCGCCGGACTGGTTGAAGTGCCTTGTGTGAAAAGAAATGCCAGTGGTGCGGCTAACGCTTTAGTAGCTGCTGAAATGGCATTGGCAGGGATTGAGAGTAAAATTCCCGTTGATGAAGTTATTACTGCGATGAAAGCTGTTGGGGATGCATTGCCAGCCAGCTTAAAAGAAACCGCTGAAGGTGGATTGGCAGATACGCCAACAGGAAAGAAACTAGCGGAATCAATCCTCATGCAATAAATTATTCAAAAAAACGCCGTTGTTTAACGGCGTTTTTTGCGTTATAAAATTTTTACTGTAGCGTTTCAGTTTGTGGTAGATCGGCGGCTTTTGGTTTGAGAACAGCATACAGAATGGTTGCGCCAAAGAATGCGACAGTGGCAAATATAAATGGGAATTTCATGTTTTCGGTTTGTCCCAAAATGCCCGCTACAAAAGCGTAGAAATAAGCGGAAATAAAGCCTCCGATATTCATAAAGCTGACGATCATAGCTGAAGCTGTTGGAATAAGCGGACCAGGTACAAAGGAATCCAGGTCAATCATCAGACTTGGGAAAATTAAACTGAATCCCATTCCAGATAAAGCGGCGCCAATATACATAAAGAGAATGGTTGTTCCGCTGGCGATACTAAGCATTGCCAGTGCCATTAAAAGGAGTCCGACGGTGGCCAGATTCTTTTTTAAAATGCCAAATAGTTTTGCAAACAGTAAACCGGCAACCATACCGCCTATGGTAAAGGTTGTTAACACCATTGCTGCGTCAGCAGTCGTTCCCATATCGTATGCAGCGATAAGGGATGACATATTGACGAGGAGAGGATAGTTTAACATCATTAATGTCAGAGCCATAAAAGCGAATACCCAAACCATTTTAGGCATTTTCATTTTAGGAGCGTTTGTATCAGTGATAGGTGGTGCGGGCACTTTTGGTGGTTCGGGAATAAAGAAGACAAGCAGGAGTGTAACAATTCCTATTCCATGGGCCAGGAAAGCGTAATTCCAGTTAGATGCTGCAAAAACACCGCCAAGCAACTGGAAGAGGATTCCACCGACATTTCCAACGACGCCGCTGATACCCATCATGGATGCACGTTCAGGACCGTCAAAAAAGCTGATAATTAATACGGCTCCTAATGGTGCCATGATCCCGATTGAAATACCGAAAATTGCTCTAAATAAAAGAATTGTTGTAAAATTGTCGATAAAATAGGGGGACATACCGGAAATTAAAAATAAGATCATACCAACAAGCAACAAAGTTTTATATTTCACTTTTATTCCGGCAATTCGCCCGGAAACCAGAGTAGCAGGGACGGACAAAAGCGTTGGCAAAGTAGATACCAGTAACAGCGTTGTAAAAGGAACTTCAGGAAAGGCTGCGGCAATACTGGCAATGGCAGGCGTAATAGTTCCAACAGCCATTCCGACAAAAAAGACAGATAAAATTGCAATCTTTAAAAAAGTCTTGTTTTTCATTTTTTCCTCCTGATTCTACAAGAAATTTAATTAACTTTTACTTCATTCGAGATCGGATAGGACAAAGGTTTGCGCATAACCATTGCACTTTAACATCAAGAGCTCTTTTAATCGTGATAATAAAAATATCGCAACAAATATTATGCACGATTAATTAATTGGATGATAGCACGATGCCTTTTGCTTGTCAAGACAAAAAAGAATTTAAAATACATAAATGATAAATATTACGAAATAAAACATTAAATAATATGAAAAAAAGCGATTACAATAGTAAAATAGATGCAAAGATAAAAAAATGCATCATATAAAAAGCGAATATAAAATATTATGCCATAGAAATTAATTTCAATTAATGATTTTCGTGCAATGAGGATTATCTTCAAATAAATAGATTATGGATGATTCTTGGTGAAATGTTAAATAAATCCAAGTCTACTGCTGCATAGAGAAAGGCGGATTTTGAACTGATTTATTTGCCTTAATAGCATGTTTAATAGAGAAATAGCTATCTGTAATTATTTATTTATTGTATAATTAAGTCACGTCAAAATTATGTAAATTGAAATCTTTTATAATGAACAGGAGTCTGCTATGGAAAAATATGAAAATGAAATGAAGGATCGAATTTATAAAGCTGCAAAACAACTTTTTTATGATATTGGTTATAAGAAAACAACTTATAAGCAGATTGGGAAAACGGTAAATGGTAACAGTGCCTTAATTGCTTATTATTTTGGAACAAAAGGTCGGCTTGGCGTTTTAGTTTATAATGAATATATGAATGATATTAAGGAATTTGTTCGTCGATGCTTTGAGGACAATAAATTAGAATATGATATTTTAAAAGCAACGGCTGTTGAAATTAGAGTTCATGGTGTTTTGATGAGGGAAAATCGTGATTTAAGTCGCTTTTATTCGGAAATAATGAATGAGAATATTATAGTCAAGGAAGATGCGGTCAATGACCAATATTTTAGGGAACTTGTAGAGTCTTGTAATTTAATGCTTCCGGAATATATGATAAATTATCTCAATTTTGGCGAGTTTGGTCTCCGTCAGGGTGCATGCAGTGCCCATGAGATGGGGAAAATTGATTGTTCTTACAAAGAGTTCACCGAAGCATCGATAGAAACACTGTTACTTTTATTGCGTCAGGTTGATCGGATCGATGAAATCTTAACCTTTTCTTATGAATTTGAACAAAAACTACCCAAAATTGCCATAAAAAAGGAATTTGAATTAGTAGTTTTATAATGCTATAGCAAATATTAAGAGACTGCCTGAAAAAATCAAGGCAGCCTTTTTATTTGTAGTTTTAAGTGCATTTTACAAATGAACAGCAATTTTAAAAGCGTTATTGACCGCTTCAGCAATGGTTCCAACTTCAACAGCATCACCGACAACAAATGTTTCTGTTGCTGGAGTGCTGTAGCGAAGCGCATCTACCTGAGCAATTCTTGGCAGCATGCCAACGGCCATTAAGACAGTGTCGGCGGGGATTTTTTTCAACTCACCAGTAATTAAATCCTCAAATTCGATATCATGATCATTAATTGTCTTTAGCTTGGCTGAATTGATAATAGGGATCTTTAATTGTTCTACTTTTTCCAAAAGATCCTGCATGGTGCCACTTGATGTCATAAACAGATTCGATAAATCTTTAGCCATCTCAATAACGGTTACATCATTTCCCTTTTGCGCTAATTCAATAGCGGTTTCTATGCCGATTGCGCCACCGCCGACAATGACGGTTTTTTCACCAAGCGCAATTTTTCCCATTTCGCCTTCTGGTGCCCAGTGAACATGGCTTTTTTCAATGCCTGGAATATCAGGCATCAGTGGATCGGCGCCTACTGCGATGATAAGCGCATCAAAGTTTTGCTGATCGAGAATTTCTTTTGTTGCATTGGTATTTAAACAGACCTTAGTATTTGATTTTTCAATCTGTCGCAGTAGATAGGATTGATAATCTTTCATGTCGACCTTGAATGCAGGTGAAGAAGCGGTAATAAGATTGCCACCTAATTGCACTTCTTTTTCATATAAAGTAACATGATGCCCCCGATCACAAAGGGTTAAAGCAGCCTGCATACCGGCTGGTCCGCTGCCAATTACGGCAACCTTCTTTTTGATATCAGCTTGAGGAATTTTTCCATATGGAAATTCATCAATATTGGCGCATAAGGGGTTGACAGCGCAACCGATGACTCGGGGCATAACTAATCGCTTCCCGCAGTGCTGGCAACGGATGCAGGGACGGTGATCGTCTTCGCGTCCCTGTGCATACTTTCGGGGCATTTCCGGATCGGCGATCAGGGGCCGACACATTGCCACGAAATCAGCTTTTCCGGATGCAATAATTTCTTCAGCTTCCTTGATATTCATAATTGAGCCGACGGTGGCGATCAAGAGGTCGGGAAATCTTTTTTTAATATCTGCTGCATAGTGGACATTATACATCCGATCCATCATGGAATTTTGCCACCAGTTGCGCATATATTCAAATTCACCATGGAGACCAGCTGAAACGTGGAGGATATCAATTTTATCTTTGATCAGTTCAATAAAAGCAAGCGTTTCTTCAAAATGCATGCCATCGGGATGTATTTCGTCGGCAGAGATGCGAAACTCAATGACAAAGCCTTCCCCGACTTTTGCTCTTACCGCATCCAGGACTTCAATGCAAAAGCGGGCTCGATTTTCTAATGAACCGCCGTATTCGTCAGTTCGTTTGTTATAAAGCTTACTGGCAAACTGAGAAATGAGATTGCCATGACCGCCATGAATCATACATATTTTCATGCCGGCCTTTTGGCAGCGATAGGCGGCCATCGCGTATTTTTCGACAGTTTCTTTGATTTTTTCCTGATCCATCTCGAGCGTTGCCACTGGTTCGCGTCCGGCGGCCATTGCGCGTCCCATTTCAGCAGGAGTCACAAAAGCCGAAGCTGAGAGGGCGGGGCGGCCAATTTTGTGTGGATCAGAATCTTTGCCACAATGGTTAATTTCTAATGAAGCCTGACATCCGAAATTCTCACACATTTCAACAAATTGGGAAAGGGGCAAAATACAGCCATCCGTCCCCACATCCAGCTGACGTTCTTCATCGCTGGATTCCACCCGATCAATCACAGAGTTGCCGACATGAATGATAGCAGTACCCCCTGCAGCAATTGGTTTGAACCAGTCAATAAATTCTTTTGATACACGACCGTCCCGGTCAGCGCGGTTGGGTGAGGGGGGAGCCATTTCGATGCGATTTTTAAAATCGATCCCTCGGATTCTAATGGGTTTAAAAACATGAGCGTATTGATTCATGACAATAATCCTTTCGTTTATTATTAATAATTACGAAAATATTATCATATGAATAGAGTTAATTGCAAGCAAATAATAAGAGTCGATTAAGAGTCTTAAAGAAAATTAAATATGGACCAATAGATAAAGCTTAAAACAAGGGTATTTAAGGATGGGATTGACGCTTGTTAAAAAACTAAGAAATGAAATATCAACGAAATAAAAATCATTCATACATAAATATGTCTTTTAAATCACTAGATTCCTTGATCAGTTTTTTGTCTTCGTACATCATTTGGTCGGCTGTTTTGATCATGAAATCAATCTTATTTTGACAGTGACTGGATATGGAATAGCCAGCGGCCAGGGAAATGCTAAAACAATGTTCAGCAATGCTGAAGGGATCTAAAAAAGAAAATTTAATTTTTTCAATCAACAATTTTGTGTTCACTTCTAAATGATTTTGTAGCACAATCATTGTAAATTCGTCGCCACCGATTCGAGATAAAAAATCATTTTCTGATTTACATTCATTTATTCGTTGAGCGGCAAAAATCAGTAATTGATCACCAATATCGTGGCCAAAAGTATTGTTAATTGCTTTGAAACCATTTAGATCCATGAATATTACAGAAAACTCAAGACCAGCGTCGGATGATAGCCTGTTTGTTTCTTCGAGTTTATGAAAGAAAAACCGTCTGTTTGGTAATCCTGTGAGACTATCATAATTTGCCGCCAGATATAATTGTTCTGCACGTTCACGATATTTTTCTTTGCTGCTATATAAAGTCAGCTCTCTTTTTTTACGTTGAGTGATATCGTGGAAAGCAAAAACAAGTCCTTTGAAGCCTTCTTTTCGATCATGAATATAGCTGGCTGAAAGATTGACCCTAAGTTGACTGTTAGAAGCCGTTATGATTGTAGTTTCAAAGGATTCGAGATGAGCATTGTCTTTTAACAAAAAACGAATTTTAATCAGGGCCTCCTTATCTTTGAAAAAGAAGTCAAGGGGTTGGTTCAACAGTGCTTTCTGCTCATAGCCAAGGATATTGAAAGTTGCATCGTTTTGATTTAAAATGAAGAATGCTTCATCAGTAATGATCACCGGATCCATGATGGTATTTAGAATAATTTCTGATGAGGCGATCTCAGAAAATCGAAAAAGCTGATATCGGTCACTGACAAAAAAATACGTTACGGGAAAGATAATCACTAAAATATTTGATAATGGCGGAAAAACTGATAAGAAAAAGGGCAAGAATAAATCAGAAATTATTCCGCTGGTCATAATAAAGCCGATGATGAGAATGATATATTTTCCTTGCTTTTTAACAAGGGCATAACTAGACTGGGATTGCCACTGATAAACATAATAAAGGGAGAGTGCGATATAAGTGCAAACATATAAAATATAAATATAGGTCCAGACATTGGAAATAGTATTGTTGTAGGCGTAGCCTAGTCCGGAAATGCTTGCAACAAAATTTATGGCAACACAGGAAGTGGGGCTTACAATGTTTTTGATTAAAATGATTGTCGGAATGGCATAGAAAAGCGTGATGCGGGCAGATGACTCGATTAAAGCATTTCGTTTTGCCGTGGCCAGCAAGAGATGACTGACAAAAGCTGGGAAAAGACTCCATCCAATTGATCCGACAAGATGCATCTTATAGGCGGTTTCAGCATTGGGAGCAATATAGATAAAGGCATAGGCAAAGGCCCAGACAGCAATTGACAGGCAGGTGAGCAAGGATAGTTGACTAATTCTGGATCCTAAGCCGCCTTTTAAATCATTTAGAGCTAAAAGCAAAAATAATAAAAATACGGTGTATGAGACAAGGGAAAGAATATGCACTTTTGGCTCCTTTAAAAAGATTTTTAAAATATATTGCGAAATAGAAAATCAAAATAATAAGCTTTTTATTTTCGTTTATCGCGATACATCATTTGATCCGCATTTCGAATCATTAAATCGGAATCCATGTTAGATTGGCTGTATAATGCATAGCCAACGGAAATGTTAAATTTAAATTGTTGCTTATTGATTATGATGGGGGCCGCAAAAATTTCTTTAATCAATTGCTTTTTCTTAAAAATATCCAACTCCGAGTCAAACTGTTGATAAAGAATGGTGAACTCATCGCCACCCATTCGGGCAATTAACTCATTTTGGCTTTTTTGAGTGTTTAAACGATTGGCTGTTTGAATGAGTACCTGGTCACCAATATCGTGTCCGTATTGATCGTTAATCGATTTGAAATCATTAAGATCCATAAAGATAACAGAAAAATCAATTTTTTCGACCAAATAGCTCTTTTTAAACTTTTCAAGCTCGAGAAAGAAGGCACGGCGGTTGGCAAGTCCGGTCAAGGAATCATAGTTGGCGATTGCGTAAAGTTCATCACCAAATTTACGGTAGTTTTCGCGTGTTTCAAGGACTTCATTTTCGATTCGTTTTTTATTGCTGATGTCATGCAGGGTAATGACGATTCCCATAAAGCCGTCGATATGATCGCTGGCAACAGATGCCGAAATGACAGCATCAATCATTTCATGGTTGGCGGTTAAAAGTTTTGTTTCACGTCGTCTAAATTGCCGATTTGCTTTTAAAAGATCCAAGCTTTCCTGCTTATATTCTTTAGCTTCGAGCAGACTATTTAAGCCCCTGCCGATCAGTTCTTGCTGGTCGTATTTTAAAAGATTGCTAGTTGCCTGATTATAGCGAAGAATCATGCCCTTTTCATCAAGCAGTATTACGGGGTCGGAAACAGTTTCAAGAATGGCATCTGATGAAGCCATTGTTGAAAATGAAAAAAGCTGATATTGGGTAATGAGACGGGCAAAAGCGGCGGCGAATAGCATGGTGCTGATAACGGCTAGCGGAGGCAGGTAATTATTAAACATAGGCAAGATGACATCTGTTAAACTGCCGAAAATTAAGATAATAGCGTCTACGAAAATAATGAATAATGCCTGACGCTTTTGAATTTCGTAGTCGGACTCATGCTGCCAGATATAAAGCAGGATAAAACCAAAGGTGAAATAGGCAGCCAGCACCAGGAAATAGAACCATGTCCATAAATTTTGGGGCCTATTTATATAGGTCCAGCCCAGACCTGAAGTTGATTGAGTGAAGCCCAAAGCCAGACAGGTGGTTTTTCCAAACAGGTTTTTAATCAGCAGGATAGCCGGTATGCCCCAAAAGATGGCGTTTTGCCATTTATGTTTAAGCAGGCTTTTACCTTTAGTAAGGATCATGAAGAAGTATATGGCAAAGGGAGGGAAGAGACTTCCACCAATAAAGCCAATACGATGCCAAAACATGGCGGATGACTGATCGGGAGCAGTGTAAAAGAAAGTATAAGCAAATGCCCATATTGATAGTTCCAGGCATTCGTAAAAGGCGGCGCGATTTAAAGCTTGTTTAATATTTAACTTTAGGGAATATGCCCCTAAAACGACAAACATAATAAATACGGTATAGGAAAAAAAAGATAAGCTGTTCAAAGTATATTCCAAAGAAAAATGCTACCATCAGTATAACCGCTTTAAGAACATTTGTCATTATGAATATTTAGAAAAAAAGTAAAAAAGTCAAATTTTGATGAAATGATTAAAACTTTTGATCAAGCAAAGAAATTATGGGGAAAATTTGCTATAATTAAATTCAAACATTTAGTTTATGATCATCAGGCTTTCTGGTGGTTATAGTGAATTCTTTTAAGGACAGGTATGAAGTATGATCAGAAATGGAAACGAAGGCGATTTAGAGCGGATAATGGCAATCTATGAATTTGCTCGAGACCTGATGAAAAAAAGCGGTAATCCGGATCAATGGACTAATGGTTACCCGGAGGAATGGCGGGTCAAAGAAGATATTGCAACGAAAACAAATTTCGTTTTAGAGCGTGAGGGCGTTGTCAAAGGGGTCTTTGTATTGCTTGAGGATGGTGATCCGGATTATCTAAATATTCATCAAGGGCAGTGGTTGAATGATAAAGCCTATGGCGCTATCCATCGTGTCGCCAGTTGCACAACCGGCAAGGGTCTGACTAAGGAGATTTTTGACTGGTCGTTGAAACGCTGCCACAACATTAAAATTGATACCCATAAAGATAATAAAATTATGCAGCATGTTCTGATAAAAAATGGTTTTAAACGGTGTGGACTCGTATATATAAGGGGTGCAGGTGAACGGATTGCCTATCAAAAGAATCTTGATATTAAATAATTGCTTAGCAAGAGCTGACCTGATCAGCAAAACATAGTCTGCGGATGTTTAAGCTACTGGCTGCGCCGGAAATAGTTGTTCCGAAGAAAAAAACATCTTTATCTAAATTCAGGTAAGATACAATGGAACCATTACATAAGGTGCTGCCAGTACATAGAATAACATCAGCCCATTCAATAGCGTCATCCATCGTATCTATCCCATCTTCAATGGTGACACCATAACGTTTTTCGCCGATATTGGCAGGGTTTAGATCGAGAACACGCAGGGAGAAAGAGTGGCTTAATTGTTCAATCATGGCTGGCTGATAACCGACAAGCAGGATTTTTGGGTTTTGATAATGGCTGGCGATAAATTCGTTGAGCTGTTTTGAACATAGCTCCGGGCCATTGTTTTTGCAATGAATAACATCAGTGCTAAAACCCAGATCATTTTTTAAAGCATTATAGGTCGCAATAAAAATCGAACGATTGTAGGAGTTGTCAATAATTGACATTTGAGAGATCTCTTTTAGACTTCCCTGGAAACAGGTTGGCGAATCAGTGAAAGCCTGACCAGAGGAATTTCTGAATTTTGCCTGTATCATTACTTCTGATCCAGTCAGTATGGGGAAATCTTTTCGTTTTGTGATGCCGATGGCTTCTTCGGGGGTTAATGATTTACTGGTGATCGTAATCGTTTCATCATTCAATTGATGAGTGGTCAAAAGATCCTGGAAATCTTTTTGCAGGAGTGTGAATAATTCGGACTTTGTCATTTTGCGCTTCCTTTCGAAATTAAAGAATGTGAAATAGCTAGCAATCAAACTAAGAATCTGTTAGTAAAGTATAACAGATTTTTTATTGAAAAGACACAATAATTACAAATTGATTTGTAAAAAAGAAATAGAGGTGAGAAATTATATGAAAAATTTCAGGCAATTATTACCGGTGCTTCCCAATATTGTGATAACCGCTCTCGTTTTTTTTCTGCTTCAATCATGGAAACCGGGAACAAGCGAATTTGCCATGTTGCTGATATTATACATTCCCCTTTATTGCATGAGCGGCTCATTGATTTACGGACTAAAAAATGGTTTTCACTATCTGTATCCTTTGTTTATTTTACTTGCCTTTTGCCCGATATTGTATACCGTGATAGGCTGGAGGTCGCTGCTATTATCAGCTGCTTATAGTTTGCTGGCACTGATCGGAGTGTTTTTAGGGGGCCGGATTACAAAACATAGAAACAAATAGCCAAGAAAAGTTTGAGAAAATATTTCTCGGCTCACAAGAGATTTATTAAATTTAAGATTATTACAAACACAGCGATTGTTGAGAGCTTTTAAGCAATCGCTTTTTTAATGAGCTTAACGATTATTTCAGTTAAAAATGAATTGAAGCCAGCAAAATTGCGGATTTTATGTAAATTTTAAATAGGGATAAGATGACTGTTGAATGATTTTTAAAATTTAGTATTTAGCCAATTAGTAAAATATTAAATATATTTAAAATAATTATTGACGTTCCTTTACATTGGTGCTAAACTATACCTGTGCACAACAGTAAAAATTATGAAATGCACTAAACAAATTAGTAAAATTGATTATCTGGAGGCTAACATGATCATTATTGGCGAAAAAATCAATGGCGCCATTCCTTCCACCGGAAAAGCCATTGCCGAAAAAGATGCGGAATTTATCAGAAACCTTGCCATTAAACAGACAGAAGCAGGTGCGGACTATATCGATGTCTGTGCATCAGTGGATGATGACATTGAAATGGAAACGATGAAATGGCTGATTGACATTGTTCAGGACGCGACTGATGTACCGATTGCGGTAGACAGCCCAAATGTCATTACATGTATCGAATCACTCAAACTTTGCAAGAAACCAGGTTTGTTTAATTCGGTTTCAATGGAAGGTGACAAAATTGATGCGGCATTTAAAGCGATTGCTGATACAAAATGGGAATGTGTCGCCCTTCTTAATAGTGATAAAGGAATCCCTAAAACGGCAAAAGACCGTTTGGATGTTTTCCATGACATTATGGCCAAATGTAAGGAGTATGGTATTGATCCTTCCCGCATGCATATTGATCCATTGATTGAAATGCTTTGCACTTCAGAAGATGGGATCAATATGGTAACTGAAGTAATCCGTGAAATTAAAAAAGCATATCCAACCATTCATGTTACAGGTGCGGTATCCAATATCTCATTTAACTTACCAGCCCGTCGAATAGCGAACCAGGCTTTTGCCGTTTTGGCGATGAACGCCGGCATGGATTCCTTCATCCTGGATCCTTTAAACAAGGACATGATGGGAATGCTTTTCGCCACCGAAGCCATGATGGGTGAAGATGAGTACTGTATGGAATATATTGGTGCTTTCCGTGAAGGAATCTTTACAAAATAAGCTAGCGTAAATATACGCCGTACCGACCAATTGGATCTCGCAGGCTGCTACGGACCCGTACACTTGTTGCTGGTAATACGCTGTAGCCCTAAATTTACTTTAGGTAAGTAAAAATAGTTTTGAAGCAATGATGAGGCAAGTGTTCGTTCCGATGCAGCCGGCTGAGAAGCCAATTGTCGGTACTCAGACGAAATATATAAGTTATTTGTGAAAAATAACTTTCTTTACCACTCACTTTGCACACTCAAAGAAAATAAAAATAACTATTCTAAGGAGAAAGAAAAAATGTCAACAATTGCAGAAGTAAAAACACTGGTTGAAACTGGAAAATCAAAAAAAGTAGGCGCAGCCGTACAGGGCGCTTTGGATGCGGGTTTAGCAGCTCAGTCGATCCTTGATGGTATGATTGAGTCAATGGGCGTTGTCGGAGAAAAATTCTCAGCCGGTGAAATTTTTGTACCAGAAATGCTGATCGCTGCCAAAGCGATGTCTAAAGGTGTTGAAGTTTTAAAACCGGTTATGGCTGGAGACAACGCTACATCATTAGGAACCTGTGTTATGGGTACCGTTGCCGGTGACCTTCACGATATTGGTAAAAACCTGGTTGTTATGATGCTTGAAAGCTCAGGATTTGATATGGTTGATTTGGGTGTTGATGTACCAGCTGACAAGTTCGTTGAAGCGGTTAAAGAAAATGACAACGTTGTTTTAGTTGCCTGCTCAGGCCTTTTAACAACTACCATGCCAGCCCTTAAAGAAGCTGTTCAAACTGTAAAAGCGGCATATCCGGATATGAAAGTAATTGTTGGTGGCGCTCCTGTTACGCCTGAATATGCAGCAGAAATTGGAGCCGATGGCTATGCTCCAGATGCTGGATCATCAGCAGCAAAAGCTAAGCAGTTAATTGGCGCATAAAAAGATTTAAGTTTGGCTCATTATTAATCAATGTAGACTTCGCTATGCTAAAAACAGATAGCGAAGTCTTTTTTGAATGTATTCACGACTTGAGGAGAAAGAGAATTTCTTTTCGGTCGCTAGTGGTGTAAAATATTTTTTGTGGCTGTCCTTCGAGATGATTGTTTGCCGGCTTAATTTTCGGAAATGTTAATGATTATGTGTACATAAATACCGTGTGCAAATAAAAAAAGTTCAAATATCAAAAATAAATATTCATAAAAATAACGATAAATAAAGCTCATAAGTTGCTAATATAAAACGAATACAATGGTAAATAAAAGCACTTTACGAAAACGCTTGACAAATTTATTAAGCAGAGATAAAATTATTCATAATTAATATTCAGGAGGTTGTTATGACTGCACATCTAACACAAAAGGAGAATTTTTTACGAGTGGCCACTGGCCAAATGCCAGAATATGTTCCGATTTCTACTTTCGGTATGCCGGGCGTTGAACCCTTGATGACCATGGCTGATCCATGTATTCTCGGTGATTTTAGAGGACCGGGTGGCGGAATTGATCCCTGGGGAGTGACTTTTGTCACTGGGGAAGAAATAGATTTTGCAGCGCTTCCAAAGCCTAATGATTTCATCTTGACAGATGTCACCAAATGGCGTGATGTCATCAAAGCACCTGATTATTCGGGTTTTGATTGGGAAGCAGCAGCACGAAATGATCGCCAAAAATTCGTGAAAGACCCTGATCAGACAGCATTTGTTTTGGCTGGCTACGCTGATCTTTTCCAGCAGTTTATTGGCTTTATGGGCTTTACAGAAGGCTTATGTGCAATTTACGAGGAAACAGAAGAAGTGGAAGAACTGATGGATTATATGTTGGAACATTCCTTGTATATTACGAAGAATCTACTGCATTACTATAAACCCGATGGATATTATCTTTTAGATGACACGGCTTCAAAGCTGCAGCCATTTATTTCGCCAAAGATTTTCAAGGAATTATTAGTTCCGCGATATAAACAGTGTCTTGATCTAGTGAGGGAAGAAGGCATTCCGATTTTTTATCATAATTGTGGTCGCTGTGAAGATTTGATTCCTGATATGGTGGATATTGGTGTAAATGTTTGGGATCCAGCGCAAATAGAAAATGACCTTGTGGCAATTAAAGAAAAATTTGGACCCAAATTAGCGATCAATGGCGGATATGAGTATCGAATGCCTGCAACATGGCCAAATGTTGACGAGGAAGAAGTGCGACAGACAGTTAGAAAGACATACGATAAAATGGCGCCAAATGGCGGATTTATTTTCAGCGGTATGGTGACATCTTTGGATTTTGGCGATCCCAAAGTGATTGAAGTCAATGGCTGGATTTTTGATGAAGCCCAGAAATTAAGTAAAACTGTTTATCAGTAAAGATATGTAAGGATTAGAAATGAAAATTATTATTTTTGGCGGTTTTTTAGGATCAGGAAAAACGAGTGTCGTGATTCAACTGGCTAAACATTTAATTGGTGATAATTTAGAAAATCAGACTAAGGTCGTTATTCTTGAGAATGAAATTGGCGATGTTGGTATTGATGATAAACTTTTGAAATCGAGCGGCTACGAAGTTGAGAACCTTTTTTCGGGATGTGTTTGTTGCACCTTGTCAGGAGAATTGGTATTAGGGATTCATCGAATCCAAAAGGATTTTAATCCGGATACAATCATCCTTGAGGCGACAGGGGTTGCTTTTCCTGATAATATTCGAGAAACGATTCAAAAATCAATGCCGGAAATTGAATGTCGTGTGATCTGCTTAACAGATGCTAAAAGGTGGATGCGACTTTTAAAACCTATGGAAATGCTTTTAAATGATCAGCTTAATGCAGCAGACGCCATCCTGCTAAACAAAATAAACCTTGTCGATAATGAGACAGTCATGGCGGTTGAGGAATCGATCAGGACATTTAATGATGAAGCAGTTCTTTATAAGATTAATGCCATGGAAACAATCCATCCGGACATTATTGAAACCATTATTGGTTAGAAAGGAAGCATTATGCCTAAACAGCATCAAGCAGGGACATGCAATTGCCATGATGAACACCATCATCATGATCACGCGCATCATGATCACCATCATCACCTTGAGCAAAAAAAGCATTCGGTGAAAATTCATACCCATGACAGCTCTGTTATTGGTTCTTTCAAAATAGAGATGGGTGAGAGCCTTTCAGTTACTGAAAGCAAAATTGAAGACTGTTTGAAAAAAATTGCCGAAGGGGTTGATTCGTGTGGTGGTATAATCGGTCATATCAAAGGCTTTGTTCAATACCAGGGTGAAAACAGCATGCTGTCAATTACAGATGAAGAAGTCACGAAAAAACGTGGTTTATCTAACTTGTGTACATGTGAGTGTGTTGCAATTGTTTTTAATGTAGCACCCCCGGAACTTGAGAAAATAATCACCAATGAACTGCTCAAATTGTTGCCGGTTATGAAAGAATAAGAAGCCTTCCAATAATTTTAGGATACATTCAATTGCATTAGTTTTTAATTATTTTGGCTTGTAAATGAATAAATTTAAAAAACAATCATGATGCTTTTTAAGTAGAAATGATTGTTTTTTTATCGTAAAATTGAATCATAAAACAAGCCGTGTTAAAATAGTAGACAAAGATATGGGGGCTAATGTGGAAATAATAAATAATATAAATGATACTGCTTTAATTTTTGAAGGCGGTGGTATGCGGGCAAGTTACACGGCGGGGATTTTAAATATTCTTTTAGAAAACAAACTTTTTTTTAATTACGTTGCAGGTATTTCAGCTGGTTCAAGCCACACGGTCAATTATTTGTCAAGAGATCCGCTGCGATCCAGAAAATCTTTTGTGGAATTGGTTAATGACCCAAAGTTTGGGGGCTGGGGGTCGTTTCTAAAAGGTAAGGGCTTTTTTAATGCTCAGTACCTGTATGAAGAAACCTCGCATAAGGGTGGCCCCCTGGAATTTGATCTGGCAACATTTATTTCAAATCCGGCAAAATTACGTATCGGCGCTTTTTGTGGTGAAACAGGTAAAATGATTTATTATGAGAAAAAACACATGCAGACCTTGGAAGATGTTGTAAAAATTGTCCGGTCGTCCTCTTCAATGCCGGTCTTTATGCCGCCAACTGTTTATCAGAATAAGCTTATGGTTGATGGTGGCTTGGGGGGAGGAATTCCTTTAGATATTGCGATTGAGGATGGCTATCAAAAATACTTTGTGGTTTTAACCCAGGAAAAAGGATATCGCAAAAAACCTATGAAATTAAGGCGTTCCATTCGATTGTATTACCGAAAATATCCGCGTATAGCTGAAGCGATGATTCGTCGCCATATAATTTATAATCGAACCCTTGATCAGTTGGAGAAACTGGAGCAAGAAGGTAAAGCATATCTGATTTATCCAGATTCAATGCCGATTACAAATCGTGAAACGAATTTTGACAGACTTGAACAGTCTTTTTCTGCGGGTTATAATCAGGGGAAAAGAGATGTAATTGAGTGGCGTCGTTTTTTAACAGAGGTTCACTAATGATTGGCTTAATGTCAGTCGCCCTAATAGTGGCTGTGATAATATTATTTTGGGTATCTTATCATTCAAAAGAAGAAAGTAATCAGGAAACAATTTTTTTAAAGACAAGAGATGGTTATATAAAAGGGCATATGTTGGACTCGGGATTGATTAAAGGACAAGCGTTTAGTGGGAAACAATTAGTGGCTGATGGATATTTCCTGAATGGTCTGCAAACTGGACAGGGCAAAATGTTTTTCCAAAATGGCAGGGTTCGCTATGATGGACATTTTGAAAAAGGCCAGCCTTCTGGTGAGGGCAAACTTTATGAAGAGGATGGTCGATTAAAATACCTGGGGAATTTTATAAATGGTTATGCAGCAGGTCGGGGAAAGATCTTTGATGACAAGGGGCATCTAAAAATTGAAGGACAATTTAAACGAGCTTCCGGCTTTGAACAATTTGCTAAAGATCCATCGCTGCCTTATGGTCATTGTCGGGAGTATTACAGTAATGGAAAAATTAAATATGATGGCGAATTTGAAAATGGACTCTGGCATGGGCAGGGAAAACTATATGATAGCTTGGGAAAATTATTATTTAAAGGAAGTTTTTATCAAGGGAAGCCCAATTGATCATTAACGATTGCGCAGTTTTCATTAAGTTAAGGATAAATTTTTTTAGAAATGATGAAAAGTTCATAATTGGGGTAAATATTTTAAAGGAATTGACGTTTTCTTGAAATTAGTTTATAGGAGCGTGTGAAAATGAAAAGAAAAGCTTGCATATTATTTTGTTTGATGCTTGTTGTTTTATTGTCCGCTTGTTCAAGTGACGATGCTGCTGATCAGGCAAAGCTAGATGATACATCAACCGATGCTTATGATGAGCAGTTTATCAGCAATGATCCAATTTATAATTTTTACAATTTAGTTGAACTGAATCAGACAAAAGAAGAACTTGACGAAATTTTGGGCATTGTTCCGGAGATCGATGATGCTGGCATGTATAATTATATTGATCCGGAAACCGGTTATGGTGTTTTTGTCAGCTTCGATACGGGAGATGCGGTGATCCTCAAGAGTCTTTATATTCCCCAGGGAGGGCAGGCGCTTATTGATTTAAGCAATGCCAGTGTAACGGCTGATATGGTTGCCCAGGTTACGGAAGGTATTTCCTTTGACGAAGCAGTTGATATTCTTGGCAGTGGTGCTGTAGAACTTGTTTGCTCGAAAAATGCAACAGACGAGAATAATCCTTTTTATGCAATGGCCTGGCTAAATAATGATGGCAGCCTTGCAATTGTATATTTCGAAGGCTTTAAAGGCAGTGTAGACAGTGCTGAATTTTTAAATAGTGTCCAGTAAAAAGTTTTGGAAGGAGAAAAAAGTGAGAAGAAAAAGTTTTTTAAAGGGTTTATTGCTTGTTTTAATAACGCTGTGTTTCTTGACATTCACAGCATGCTCCCAGCAAGCAGCCTTAAGTGATCCCTTTGATTTTTACAATCGGGTCGAATTGGGTGCAACAAAAGAACAGGTTGAATCTGATCTGGGAGTAACAGGCGTATTGAGTGACGGCACTTATCAGTATGTCGATGAAACGACTGGTTTTGGTGTAATGGTTGTCTATGACAGCGGTGATGCGGTTAACATGAAAACTATTTATAATGCTGATGAAACAAAAATTATGGCTTTAAGTGATGCAGTTGTAACGGAAGAACAAGGGAGCAGTATCACTGAAGGAATGAGTTATGATGATGTCGTTTCGCTATTGGGTACCGAAGGAATCGAAATCATTCAGATGGTCAACCCATCAGATATGGATAAACCGATACATATGATGATCTGGTTTAATGAAGATAATACTGGTTTATATGTGACCTTCCTGGGGGAAAAGGGTCTTGTATTGAGTGTTAACTACTATAATGAATAAACTTGATTTCAGGCAGAGATTCGATGAATTTCTGCTTTTTTCTATGCCATTGAACGCTTGCAGTGCAAGAAAAATTACAAAATTTATAATCTGAGGCATTTTTAAAAAATCTTTCAGAAAAAATAAAAATTTAGAATTAGCGGGAAGAAAAAATCAGCCAAGATCGCTATATAGACATAGAAGTTCAGAAGAGGTGAAAAAGGTGCCGGAAACTAAAGAAATCAGTGATGACACTTTAATAGAAAATTTTCTAAAAACTGGAAATGCGGCCAAGTTCGAACCATTGGTCAGACGTTATGAAAAATTTGCATCTGTCTATGCTTATTCGCTGTTAGGCAACGAATTTGATGCTCAGGATGCTGTGGCTGACAGCTTTTTAAAAGCTTTCACTAAGATCAGGCAATATCGAATGGGAAGCAGTTTCAAAAATTGGTTTTTAAAAATTGTCCATAACACCTGTTATGATTTACTGAGAAAAAGAAAAAAGCAGATCTATCTGGATGATGAAGAAGTCGGGGAAGCGATTAAAAACGATGAGGCACTTTCATATGATAATATTGAGAATCTAAACTTTGGCGAAATGAAGCAGTTATTGTTGAAATTGTCCCCGGACTTAAGGTCGGTCATAATATTACGATACTATTATGATTGGGATTACCAAAAGATATGCAAATTTTTAGATATTCCAATGGGAACTTTATCTTCAAGGCTTAACCGAGCCTGCAAAAAACTGAAATCCTTTATGGAGGAACAAAATGAATGAACTTGACAAAATGATGAATTGTTTGGGATTCAATGAAAATAATATGGACGGTTTTATTGAAAGAATCCCTTTTGAGACAAAGGCTGAAGAAATAATGCAGCAGATTCAAAGATCCGTCGGGAATCCCTTTGAACAATGGTTAGTTTTTGGATATATCGTACTGATTGCATTTGCGGCTTGTATGACACGTCTGTTTGTAATGGGAGATTCGATAAGAGAAATATTCAATGCCTTACTAATTGCTATGATTTATTATGCTGATGTAATAATGATTGCAGGGAAAGTTTTGTCATTTTGTATTTCTTTCAGTATTCTACTGTGGGTGCTGATTGGGATATTTCAATATAAAAATGAAAAAGTATTTTAAGGAGAGAAAAGATGTTTAAAAATTTAAAAAAAACGATCCCCCTTTTTGTTCTGATTCTAGTTCTTAGTATGTCGGCGGTTTTTGCCCAGGCGGCTGATTATGGCGATTACAATGATGATTCCGGAAATATAACCATCCAGGGAGAAACCGTATCAAACCGTGATTTTGTATTTGCCGGATCCAATATCAATGTTAACGCAAATTTCGATACAACAACGATTTTTATGGGTAATATTGTTACCCTTGATGGTGAGTACAATGGAGATGTATTTGTCTTTGGAAATACGATTACCATCAATGGTAAAATTAATGGCAGTCTCTACACCGCCGGTAATGTTATTACAGTTAACGGAGAAGTCAGAGATGATGTGTTTGTCGCCTGCTCTGACTTTGCTCTTGGAAACACAGCATGGTTGAACCGGGATGTATGGTTTAGTGGTGCCAGTGGCACCTTTGAGGGATCGGTGGGACGAAATTTACGATCGGAATCTGGTAATCTGATTTTAAATGGGAAAATTGGTGGATTTGTCGATGCGAGTGTGGATCAATTAACGATAAATGATTCAGCCGAGATTCAGGGAACAATTGATAATAAAAGTGAGAATGAAGCAATCGTTGCCGCTGGTGCCAGTGTACCGGAAATTAACTGGGAAAAGGTGACCGACGAGGAATCTCAGGCCACGACAGATCAAGGGACTTCAGTTGGCTCAGTCATTCTTGGAATCATTACAAAACTGGCTTTTATTCTGGTGATCTGGTTGTTGATCACATTTGTTGCTAAAGAATTTAGTGAAAATACCAGCATGATTGTTAAAAAACATTTATGGCCATCTCTGGGAATCGGCGCTGGCTATATGTTTTTGTCCCCCATCATTCTGTTGATTTCTTTCATTATTTATGTTCCTTTTGGTTTGGCCATGATGTTCTTAATAATCGCTAGCTTTATCCTAGCAATGCCGATTGCAGCAGTCGTTTTTTCAAAACTGCTAATCAGGTTTTTTGAAGACCAGATGAAACCGCTTTTAGCTTCATTTGTGTCGATTTTAATAATTGCAGCGGCTGTCATTGTGGTTGGGTATATTCCCTTTCTTGGCGGTTTGACAGGCTTTGTTCTGACCCTGTTCGGAAGCGGATTTTTGGGATATAACATTTTGTTTGCTTCACGACAACTTAAAGAAGAAAAAAGCATGATCTTTGAGATCGACGATGAAGCATCTCTGGTGACGACAATCGAAGAAACAAATAATATTGAAGAGATTGAGGCAGATGATCAAGTGGAATCCGCTTCTGAATCTGAAGAAGACGAAAATAATTAATAGCCTGCAAGATTGTAGAATCAGAAAGATCGGGGAAACCCGATCTTTTTGATTTTAAAGGAATATGAACTGGGCGAAAAGTCTTTTCTGATTTAAGCATACTATTTGGGGTATTATTGATATAAATACCATTTGTGGATTAGGATTAGCGAATAGTCTTGAGGAGACGCTTATGAGACATTCTTTTAAAAACGCACAAATTGAATTAACTGTCATTTTAATCATTTTACAACTGCTATTATCGCCCCTTCTTTTTAAAAATGTTATTCAGGCTGAAACAGCAAAGCCAAGGGTTTTATTCTTATCTTCATATTCACAATCCTTTGAAAGTGATCCCCAGAAAATTGAAGGGGCACAATCAGTTTTTCAGGGAGATTATGATATGGATGTCGAATATATGGATTCAAAAAGATTTGAAACGCCTGAGAATAAAGCGCTTTTTTATCAATTGCTAAAATATAAACTGAGTAATATTGCGCCTTATGATGCGATTATTGTCGCTGATGATTATGCATTGCAATTTGCATTGGATTTTCAAGATGATTTGTTCAAGGAAATTCCCATTGTTTTTATTGGCATCAATGATAAACAAAGAGCGGTGGAAGCGGCTGATCGAGAAAATATAGCCGGCATCTGGGAAGAGACGTCATTAGTTGAGAATATTGAATTGGCTATTCATTTTAATCCAAAAGCAGCAAAAGTTATGGCAATTGTCGATTCTACAATTACTGGTCAAGGCGATCAGAAGCAGTTCGAAGAATCAATGTTGGCATTTCACGATTTACAGCCAGAAATTTTAAATGTATCGAATTATAGTTTTGATGAAGTTGCTAGCATCCTTGAAGGGCTTGACGATGACACAATTCTCTTGTTTTTAAGTATGAATCAGGCTGAAGATGGTGTATTTATGCCGCTTGATGATCAGTTTGAGTTTTTAAAAAATCACACAGATATTCCGGTTTATCGCGCCTCACTAGGCGGGGTGGGAAAAGGGCTTTTAGGTGGGAAATTAATCGACTACTTTGGCTTTGGGGAAGCCGCAGCTGAAATGGTAATTCAAATTTTAAATGGAAGGTCGGTGGATTCCATCGGCTTGATAAAAGAAACACCTTACTATTATACCTTTGATTATGAGCTGATAAAAAAATACGAAATAGATGAAGACTTAATTCCTGACGGCGCTGTGCTGATCAACAAGGAAGAAAATGTATTCGAAAAATATCATGATTTCCTTTTAACGATTGGTGCAATTTTAATTTTTATGATTCTTGTTTCCGTCATTCTGATTATTGATAACATGAAAAGAAGAAAAGCCGAAAGTGATTTAAAAGACAAGAATCGGGAATTAAAAGAGTTTTATAAAAACCTTTCTGTTGCTGAGGAAGCTTTGAGGTTGCAGTATGAAATAGTCCAGGAACATGCTGACAAAATGGATATACTCAATCAGAAATATAAAATTGCAACTGAAAGTACCAATAGTGCGGTTTGGGAAATGAATCTTGAAACAAAACAACTCTTGATTTCAGAAAGCTTTAGCCTGATTTTTGAACAAAGGGTTGAGGCTCAGGACGATTACGACCAATTTTTTGACCAGGTTTTATGTCAAGCTGATAAGCTGCGGTTGGATCAGGCAATCAACCGATACATAAATGGCGAATCGTCAGAAATAAGTCTGCAGGTTAAAATGAACAATAAAAATTGAATTCTTGTTAAAGGTAAGGGCGTTTATAATTGCGATAAACAATTCACTGATATTCATGGCTTGTTGATTGACAGTACAAAAATAAAAGAACAGGAAGAGTATATTGAGTATCTCGCCGGACATGATTACTTGACGAATTTACCAAATCGGCATTACTTCATGGAACGTTTGAATCAGGCATTAAAAAACAATGAAGCAGGTGCGGTTATTCTATTCGATATCGATAATTTTAAAAGCATAAACGACACCTTAGGACATGTTTACGGCGATCAGCTCCTCAAAGCCATAGCCCTACAGCTCAAACCCCTGCAGACTGAAAAGGTTTTGATTGCTAGGTTTGGCGGTGATGAATTTCTTATTTTATGTCGGGGCACTGAAGATCTTTCAGAAATCAGCGATTTTGCTAAAAAAATTCGTCGACAATTACACGGTGGTGTGATGATTGATGGTGTGGAAAGCTACTTTAATATCAGTATGGGAATTACCTGTTTTCCAAAAGACAGCAGCAATTTAAATCAACTGATTATGAACGCTGATACAGCGATGTATAAAATCAAGCGCAGCGGAAAAAATAATATGGTTTTTTTTCATGAAGATATGAATCTGGAAATGAAGGAAAAACTGAATACCGAGAATATTTTGCGGGATGCAATTAAAAATGATGGCTTTAAACTCTTATATCAACCCCAGGTTGAATCGGCTACTGGTGAAATAATTGGTTTTGAGGCCTTGCTTCGTTTAAAAAATCATCCCATCCGTCCAGATGTTTTTATTGGGGTAGCAGAGGAAACCGGCTTGATTGTAGAAATTGGGCGTTGGGTTTTAAAAGAAGCTGTCGGTCAGTTGAAAGCTTGGGACCAGAAAGGATTTAAGCATAAAAGTGTAGCAGTAAATTTTTCAATTAAGCAGTTGCGGGATACTGGTTATATTGATTATCTCAAACAATTATTATTTGAAGCCAATTTGGATCCGGCATTGATAGAAGTTGAAATTACAGAAAGTATTCTACTTGAAAACAATGAGGAGACATTTCTCTTTCTGAATGAACTGAAAAAATCTGGCTTTCGAATTGCCTTGGATGATTTCGGTACGGGCTATGCATCATTTAACTATTTAACCTATATACCCGTAGATAAAGTAAAGCTGGATAAGTCAATTAATGATAAGTTTTTAAAACACGAAAATAGTGATGTGATCGAAAGTCTTATTACACTGGTTCATAGTTTAAAACTTGAAATTACAGCTGAAGGAATAGAAAGCTGGGATAAATTTGAAAAGTTACGATTTAGTAAGTGCGACTATATACAGGGGTATTTATTCAGTCGTCCAGTTGAAGCGGATGAAATTGAAAAGATTTATGAAGCGAATATGATTGATTTAATAAGAAAAAGTGAAGCAAGCGAGTGAAAAGAAGTCTTGGCAAATAAATGCAGCAAAAGACAGGGGATGGATTTAAGATAGTCATTAGAGTAGCCTGATATAATGCGCTTTGTTCAAATACTATTGAATAAAGAGGTGAAGGATGAAAAGAAAAATAATGATGACTAGTTTGGCTTTAGTCATGTGTGCGGCTTTGACGTCGCCAGTTTTGGCTGACAGCAAAAGCGCATGTGTTGCCATCGGCGCAGATAATACAGAGTCGCAACTGGAAACTGTTTATGATTACTTTGGGATTAAACAGGGAGACGTTGAAGAAACAGTCGTGACAAATGAAGATGAAAGGGAATATCTTGACGGTCTGGTATCACTTGATAAAATCGGAACATTGGCTTTATCTAGTGTTTATGTTCAGGAAACCCAATCAGGTGGGATTGAAATTGAATCACATAACATTGATTGGGTTACTGATGACATGTATGAAGCCGCTTTAACAACTGCTGGAATCACCAATGCAGAAGTTGTGGTGGCTGCTTATACTCCGGTATCTGGAACAGGAGCCCTGACTGGAATTTATAAAGCATATGAAGTGGCAACGGGGATCGAATTGGATGAAGAGGCCAAAGCCACCGCTGTTGAAGAAGTTGTGGTGACAGGAGAGCTTCAGGATATGATCGGAGATGATGCGGTTAATATCATTAATTCACTCAAATCTGAAATTGAACAAACCAAAACAATGGATGATGATGAAATCAGAGCATTGATCCTGGAAACGGCTGAAAAATATGATACAGAGCTGACAGATCAACAGGTTGAGGATATTTTAGATCTGGTCAATAAATTTAATGAACTGAACATGGATCCGGATACATTTTTAAAACTGGTTGAAGCCGGTCAGCAAACTGAAGGATTCTTTGAAAAGGTTCAGGGATTTTTCACAAATATTGGTGATTTTTTTAGCGGTTTGACCAATTAGAATGGCGATCAGCTTACTGTTATAATCACTAGCTGTAAATTAAAGAACGGATTTGTTTTTAACAAATCCGTTCTTTAAATTTATGCGTTTGTTTGTTGTAGAAGTGGTAAATTATTGAGGAAATCTTCGGCTAGTTCATGACCGATTAGTTTCTCCAGGAGGACTTGATGATCCATCACCAGAATAGTTCTGAATGTTCCATCTTCTAACGGAAAAACACCAGTTATTGATGAGGAGACACCAACTGATTTTATCTGGTTAAGGTTGACTTCCAGAACATTGTTTAGTTTATCCACTTGTAGGGCGACGGTTTCAGTCTCTGATAACTGCAGAACTAAGAGGCTTGAGGTATCAAGTTTTCGTTCGTTGTTATTAAAGAGAATATCAAGATCGACAACAGCGATGAAATTTCCTTTGTATTCTACAGCACCTTTAATGGGCCCCGATGCACCTGGCATTGAGACAATTCGACTGGTATCCAAGGCTTCTAATACAACAGATTGATCCAAACCGAACATTTGATCGTTGATAACGAAAGTGGCTAATTTAATATTGTCTTCATTCATTGCATAGTTGATTTCGGCTTGTTCAATTTCCATTTCCTTGTAACTGGTGGAAATGGCTGAACCGCAGTCTGCCAGTTGGTCAAATACGATGGCCAGCAGGTCATTTTGATAGCCGTCACTGATTTTATATTCGCGATAGCCTGAGGAACAGGCACAACCAATGGAAGCGTAACAATCATCAAAAGGTATTAATTCCGAGGTTGTACGGCCATTTTCAATGTTGAAGAGTGTATCTTTCAGATGCAGGGTGGTGCCGGTTTTATATTCAGGATGGGTCGAGGCAATAATTGTTTTACGGCGATCAGTAAAAACGGCAAAAGTTTTTTCGCTGTCAACTGATTCCAAAAGAATCTGTTTAAACTGAAATTCGCTGTCAAAAACAATGCCAATGCCACCAACTGTATGATTGGAGTGGTTGATATCGGTTATTGAAGCGCCGTATATATAAGTCGGGCGATTGTCATAAAGTTCGGTGCGTTCAAATGGTGAAACAAAATAGCGTTCCGACTGACTATTTGACAGGATATTATTGATGTATGGGTCAGTCAGCTTCTTCCCGATATCGCCAGAACGGGATGGGTTGGAAACTGCAATGATGGTACCGGACTTGTCAAATAAAAAGAGATTAGTATAAACGGTATAAAGACTGTTGATATAAGTGAGGATTTCAGTCAACTGTTTCTTGTCGCCTTGTGAAACTGAATCCTGGGCTAGAATTTTTCTAAAGGTTGAATTCAGTGCCCACCAGCGACAATCGTTAGCGCGTTCATAAAGATTTCTGTCCATGATGTCAATGCAAAGCGAAGCCAAAAAACTTGATTCGCTGAGACTGCTGGATACAACTGTCGAAAAAAGATCGGTAACAGATGTCTGAAAGAGATTACTGGTCCGCGTGCCAATTCTGCCAATAGCGCGAAGAATAGGTTTTAATCGCGTGTATTCTTCGTGCAGAGATTCATCTCGGGCAATAATCTGTCCGTTATAGACAATCCGTCTAAGCGAACTGTTGATGGTAACTGTTTTTTCAATGATCTCGTTAAGTTGATCCGAAAAGGATTCGGCCATTCCTAAGAGGTTGTTAGCAGTCTGCTCATCAATTTGCTCGAGGTCAGTTTTTTCCCGGCAGGCGACATTCAGAGGTAACATGACATGACCCCGCCAGCCTAAACCATAATAATCCTGATAGCCATTGGATTTAATGGTTTTTGTGATATATGAAATACCATGATGAATTTGAATGCCATGAATGCCCGGATCAACGGCTTCGACTTTAAAACCAGTGGGTACATGGGTTTGGTCGCTGCTGGCAATCACGCGTTCGTTGTCATCAATAATTAGTATGACTGATCCATCGGAGTCAGCATTTAATTTTTCGAAGATGGTATTCATTTCATCTTCAAAACGGAAACAAAGACAGATGACACCGATGGTATGTTGGGAATTCGCATCATAAATACGGCTGCTGAAAATGTGTGATTTTTGGCGCCGTGGCTGTAAATTGGATTGTGCAAAAGATTCAACATAAAGATCATTTGAATTTAGCGTCTTTTCGATAATCGGATCATTGATTGTTTCATTTAAGATCGGGTTGGATGGATCAAGATTGGCAATAACCTGGTTATTTTGATCCAGAATGACAATTTCTTCATAGACCGAATAATTACGAACATACTCGCTTAAACGATTGCGGATATGGGCCAGGCTGTAGTCATCGCGCTGGTCATCTTTGACAAATTGTCGGATATCATCATCAGTTGCCAGAAAACCAATATCGGCAGTCCGTTCATACAGATTTCTAACTAAAATATCGATGGCGACCTGGGCTTTGAAAACAATTTTTTGTTCCATTTTTTTAAGCTTTTCGGACACCAATGCATCGATCAGTTCCTGTTGAAGACTGTAAAAGCTATTTTGAATACTAGCCATATTTGGAAGAACACTTTTGGATTGGATCGGACAGTTGATTTCGCAAAGCAGTTTAATATTATCCCACTGGTCGTTTAATTCCGAGATGCCTTTGTCACAATCCATGACATCCTGCATGTGGGGAATAAAGTCTCTGTTTTTATAGATGATCATTTTGCACTCCTGTTCTTTAAATGAAATAAGTCAGCGTTTATGTTTACTTTAAATATGTATAGTTATGAAAACGACTATAACATTTTTGCAAATAAATTGCAATGTAAAATCATTAAATTCGTGTTAGGAATGAAACAGCAACTGTTCGAGAAACTCAAGATCTGCGAGATTTGGCAGACGATCAATTCTGAGTTTTTTATCAAAAACCATAATCTCGGGAGCTTGGTGGCTGAAGGTCGGCCAGGCAATTTTTCCTTTGTAATCAGACTGGAAGTTTGGGTCGCCGATTTTAATGAAATTAACCCATGAATGCTGCATAATCCAGGATAAATGGCTGATTTTCGATGTGCGCCGTTGACTAATACCATTCCCGAAAACAAAGGGAAGTTCCATTCCGTGAGCGGAATTTAAACCCAGAAATTTTAAAATAGTCGGGTCATAGTCAAAATTGTAGAAATATACAGATTCTCCCAATTCGGAATACCTTTTTGAGAGCATGACCATTCCGATTAAAAAAGCGGAATAGGTATAGACTTCTTTTGTCCGGTCTAATGCACTGTGATGATCATCCAAGGAAAAATAGGACAGGACTTGCTCGGCTTTTTCAGGCCCAAAGATCTGATAGCATAGCATTTTATATATTCCGGCATTTGTGTGTGATTTAATAAATAAGGAGGATTCATCAGTGTTGTAACCAATCAGTAGCTTTACTTTATTCACCTTTCCCTGTTGCAGCGTAGTGACAGGATTCTGGGGCAGAATTTCACCATCGAAAACCGGCCAGAAGCTGAAGGCGGGTGGGGCGTTGGTCTGGTCTGCTTTTATCATTGAGCAGGCAGCCAGTAGATCTCCAGGAACTTTACGTAAAGCGGCTAGTCCCTGAATATCATCGTGAATTCCCAGAGTTTTAAGAAGTAAGGCGCCATTATCCATTGATTTTTTTAAATTCCCGCGATTTAATCGGGCAAAAGCAGAAATTGAAAAAATAGAACCACTTTCAATAATAGCCTGATGAAAAAGTCCTTCAGCGATTGGGGATAGAAGTAAGGCTGTAACACTATAGGCACCTGCTGATTGTCCACCAACTGTCACCCGGCGGGGATCACCGCCAAATGCAGCGATATTCTCCTGCACCCATTTTAAGGCCTGAATCTGATCAAGTAATCCATAGTTGCCGGCTGTTCCGGATTCTTCATAAAGTCCGTGGGTGGCAAGAAAACCCAGTGCGCCCAGGCGATAATTAATGGTAACAACAATTATTCCCTGTTGCGCAAGAAGATGGCCGTCATATAGCACTTCGGAACCTGAACCGGTGGCAAAAGCGCCGCCATGGATAAAAACATAAACCGGCAGCTGATCAGCTTCTGATAGCGCAGGTGACCAGATATTTAAATAAAGACAGTCTTCGTTTTTACCATCCATTCGATAAGAAGCAGGGCTGTCGATAGTAATTCCCCCCATCTGCAGGGAAGCGCTGCCACTTTCAAAGCAGGGACGCAGTTCCGTCCAGGGAGCTAAGGACTCTGGCGCTTTAAAACGTTTGTTTAGAACTGGTGGTTGGGCATAAGGAATGCCTTTAAAACTTGCTATGCCGCGCCGTTTGATGCCCATTACCGGGCCACAGGGGGGATAAGCTACTGGGTTCTTATATTTTTTTTCTTCCTGACTTTGCATGGTAACTCCTTTTGCAGCTGTATTAAAATCATCTCGAGATTTCTAAAAAATCTTGTCGCTGCTTAAACACTTTTATTATAGCATTAGTAGCAGTTAAAAAAAAAGATCAAAAAAGCAGTGGATTGGTAAAAAAATCGCGGTGGTAACAGTAAGTCTTTTCGAAAAAGAGATTATGAAGATCAGTAGCGCGAATATCATAATGAAGCATTTGCTGTTGGCAAACATTTAACTGATTGATTTTTTTTCGCGGATTATTGATCATGATGATTTGGTCTTTATTTTTTATTTGTCTCAGAATTTCCCGGCCGATTTGGTTAAAACCCAGAATTCTTAGATATGGCGTCGTTTTATTTAATCGGTCAAGATCAGTTTTTTTCAGGTCTAACAATCGGTTTGTCAGGATACGATTGACTCTGGTTTTGGGGATGCGTTTGGATATAATATTGGCAATTAGCTCATCATAGTTCTCAGCACTTTTAAGCGCGTCTTTGATCTTATGTTCCAGACCTTCAGAGACATCGGGATATAATTTAAGGGCGGCTACATGGTCATTTAATATTAGCAGTCGCAAGGCGTCGAGCATTTTTTGTTTTCCAGAAAAATTGACATTTTTCAGTAATGGCATGAGTCTTTCTGTTGGGTAGGGAAGTTTTTGCTCAAGCGTTTGATAAAGCTTTGCCTGATTCTGATCGTTCGAAAATTGAGAGAGGATGCTGCGAATCGCTGTCGCACTCAAAAAGTTGGAATCTTCCAGGCTGTGATAATCAGCGCCGATTCTTTTGATGGTTACCGGTTGAATGCTGCTGTTTAATCGTCTGAGCGCTTTAAGATATTCGGTTGCTAAAATGTTGTTTGGTTTTAAAAGAAGCCTTGAGACATTAAAGCCTAAGAGTGTTTTAACAGTAAGCTCTCGTGCTTTGGCAAAAGAATAACCCTGAGAAAGAAAGAAGCTTAAATTTTCTTTAAAAGCCGGTGGCTCGTCAGCGAGTAATTGTGAAAGGGGGAGAAGGTCATGCAGATCTCCCGATTCTGAGCCAAAACACAAAAAATCGCAGACGCCGCAAAGCTCAAGAATGCGTACAGCACCCGATGAAAAATACTCAGCAGACTGCCCGGCAAAGACAACTGGCAGCTCAATGACCAAATCTACACCGGAGGAAAGAGCTAGACGGCTTTTTTCCCATTTGTTAAAAAGCGAAAATTCACCCCGCTGGGTGAGACTTCCGCTCATCAGGGCAATGACTCCTTGAGCACCGGTTTTTTTTACAGATTCTTTTATTTGATGATGGTGGCCGAGATGAAATGGGTTATACTCAGAAACAATGCCAATTGTATTCATGGATCCTCCGAACAGTTTAGATTAAATATTGCTTAACTTTCACAAAATGACAAAAATTTATCAGACTATTTTCCTGTTAACTGTTATTATATAGAACGTATGGTATCTAATCAATAAAAACTAAAGGAGAGAATAACAATGAACGTACTTGTTATTAATTGTGGTAGTTCATCACTGAAATACCAGTTGCTGGATATGACAACTGAAAAAGTGATGGCTAAAGGTCTGGCGGAAAGAATCGGAATTGATGGATCAGTTCTGACACATGAAGCTGCGGGTAAAGACAAGGTTAAATTTGAACAAGCAATGGAAACCCACAAAGATGCGCTGAATATTTTAATGGATGCTTTAGTAAGTCCAGCTCATGGCGTTATCAAATCACTGGAAGAAATTTCGGCTGTTGGTCATCGAACCGTGCATGGGGCAGAAACATTTTGTGATTCCGTTGTCATTAATGCAGATGTTATCGAAAAAATGGAAGAATGCTCTGAACTGGCACCACTTCATAATCCGGCAAACCTGATTGGAATCAGAGCTTGTCAGGAATTGCTTCCAAATGTACCGATGGTAGGAGTTTTTGATACAGCCTTCCATCAGACGCTGCCAGCGGAAGCTTTTATGTATCCACTACCGTATGAATTATATGAAGAACATAAAATCAGAAAATACGGTTTCCATGGAACTTCTCATAAATTTGTAAGCCGTGCTGCCGCTGAGTTAATGGGTGAAAAAATCGAGAACCTGAAACTGATTTCTTGCCATTTAGGCAATGGTGCCAGCCTTTGTGCTATTAAAGGCGGTAAATCAGTTGAGACTTCAATGGGTTTAACACCTTTGGCCGGACTGGAAATGGGAACACGTTGTGGCGATATCGACCCGGCAATTATTCCCTTCCTTGTTAATAAAGGTTATTCGGTTAAAGAAGTCGACGAGATTATGAATAAAAAATCTGGTGTTCTTGGGGTTTCAGGCGTTAGCTCAGATTTTAGAGATGTTGAAGGGGCTGCGGATGAAGGAAACAAACGTGCTCAGTTAGCCTTAGATATTTTCCATTATCGGGTTGTTACAACCATTGGCGCTTACGTTGCAGCAATGGACGGTGTCGATGGCATTATCTTTACTGCTGGTCTTGGCGAAAACTCTGTAACATCACGAAAAGCGATTTGCGACCGTTTAAATTTCCTGGGTATTAAACTGGACGTGACTGCAAACAGTCAACGCGGAAAAGCCATGATCATTTCGGCAGCAGATTCAAAAACGAAAGTAATGGTTATTCCTACAAACGAAGAATTAATGATTGCTCGTGACACAATGGAATTAGTAAAATAATGTAAAGACTTTCACTTGACAAAACGGGCAATCGTCTATATAATGATGATTGCCCGTTTGGAGTGATAATATGAAAATTGAAATCAATAAGCTGTTACAGGAAAAAGCTGTCCCTTTTGAATTTATTGTTCACAATGATGAGTTGGAGGACGTTGAGGGAGAATTGGATGAAAATGGCGCTTTGGTCAAAGGAACAATCATAAAGCTTGCTAAAGGAAGTTTTGAGATTGAGCTGACTATCGAGATGACCATGGTCTTTCCCTGTGCGCGTTGTCTGGAGCCAACCCCGGTTCCGTGCCGTTATAATTACGCTGACACGGTTTCGATTGATGATGATGCAACAGAATTGGATCTTATACCCGTTGTCGAGGAATGTATTTATATCAATGAACCGTTTCGAATTTTATGTCGGGAAGATTGCAGGGGGTTGTGTCCAAAATGTGGCAATAATTTAAATCATGAGCAATGCGATTGCGAAAATGACGGGGACATAGATCCGCGTCTGGCAGCTTTAAAATCGTTATTGTAAATGAGTTGACTATTTAAGCAGGAGGTGATAGTGATGGCTGTACCAAAAAGAAAGGTTTCGAAAGCGCGTCGAGATAAAAGAAGAACACATTATAAATTAAGTATTCCAGGTATGAGTACTTGTCCAAAATGTGGAGAGATTAAAGTACCACACCGTGTCTGCAAGTCTTGCGGAACATACAAAGACGTGAGTGTCATTAGTTTTGATGAATAAACAGAGCCTTGTCTCTGTTTTTTCTCTATATAGGAGTAAATTTTCGGCATAATTAACATTGTTCTGAAAGCATTTTTTTGAGATAATAGACAAAAGGAAGGTGTCAAGTTGAATATATTTTTAGATGTCATGGGTGGCGATCATGCACCCGGTGAAATTATTAAAGGTTCAATTGATGCAATAAAGGAATATAATATCAGCTTAATCCTTGTTGGCCAGAAGGAAATCATCCAGAATGAACTGGCACAATACGATTACCCTGCTGATAAAATTGAAATTATTCATGCCGAAACGGTGATTGAAAATACCGAAGAACCGGCAATGGCAATTCGCCGAAAAACAGATTCGTCTTTGGTTGTCGCCCTTGAAGAAATGAAAAAACGTGATCAGTCGGTACTAATTTCTGCCGGCAGCACCGGCGCACTTTTATCGGGTGGCCTTTTAAAATTGGGGCGAATAAAAGGTGTGAAAAGACCGGCCTTAGCTTCGATGCTGCCCAAGGAAAATGGTGTTTCTCTTTTAATCGATACTGGTGCAAATGCCGATTGCAAACCGGAATACCTCTTGCAGTTTGCGCAATTGGGAACAATTTATTTTGAAAATGTGCTGGGCAAAAAAAATCCTTCTGTTGGACTTATTAATATTGGAACAGAAGCGAAAAAAGGTAACACACTGGTAAAAACTGCTTATGAGCTGCTTGAAGCTTCGAACTTGAATTTTATTGGCAATATTGAAGCGCGGGATGTGCTTGAGTCAAAAGCTGATATTTTAGTCTGTGATGGTTTTACCGGGAACGTCGTTTTAAAATTGACCGAAGGCGTAGCATCCTTTATATTAAATGGTGTTAAAAAATCAGTGATGAGCAATACGACTGGAAAGATCGGTGGATTGTTGATTAAAAACAACCTCAGATCATTTAAAAAGCAGTTTGATTATTCGGAATATGGCGGGGCGCCTTTTTTGGGTGTTAAGGGCGGAATAATAAAAGCGCATGGAAGCAGCAATGCTTTTGCGATAAAAAATGCGATTAAACAAAGTATATCATTTCTGGAAAATGATGTATTACGTAAAATCTCAGAAAATTCGAATGAAGAGGAGGTGTGAAATGGACGAAAAGTTTCTGAAAGTGACAGCAATTATTTCTGAACAGCTTGGTGTTGAAGCTGAATCACTCACGCTTGAGACGTCTTTAGTTGACGATTTAGAAGCTGATTCTTTAGATGTGGTCGAACTGATTATGGCCTTTGAAGAAGAATTTGGGACAAAAATAGAAGAAGAGCATCTTGAAGATATTCAAACAATTGAAGACATTTTGAATGCAATTGGGTAAAGGCGGCGTCGCCAAAATGATAACCCAGACGAGTATCTGATGGCGGCGCTTGTTGATTAAGGGGGAAGAATTGTGACCATTGAAGATAAAATCGGATATTGTTTCAAAAAAAGAGAACTTCTAAAAATAGCGTTAACACATAGCTCTCACGCCGGTAATACAACAAACAATGAACGACTTGAATTCTTGGGGGATGCAGTGCTGGAACTGATTATCAGTGAGTATTTATATTTTGCTCACAAATTATCGGAAGGTAAAATGACGAAAATCCGTTCCAATATTGTATGTGCCGAGTCTCTTTCAAAAGCAGCAATTGAGCTGGAAATTGGCGAACATATGTTGCTGGGAAAAGGAGAGATCGTTACCGGAGGCAGGCGGCGAAAGTCAAATCTGGCAAACGCATTTGAAGCACTGATCGGTGCAGTTTTTTTAGACAGTGGTTTTGAACAAACCCGAAAAGTCGTGTTAAAAATTCTTGATAACAATATTAAATTAGCCTTAAAAGGATCGTTGGTTAAGGACTATAAAACAGAGTTGCAGGAATTTGTGCAAAAAAACAATGAAAATGTAATTGTTTATAAGCTGAGCAAATCAGAAGGACCGGAACATAACAAAACTTTTTTTATTGATCTGTTTTTAAATGGAACTTGCGTCAGCAATGGGATCGGAAAAAGTAAAAAAGAAGGCGAACAGGATGCGGCTAAAAACTACTTGAAAGTGATCCGCAATTTGTAATTCTGATGAGGTGAAAATTTGTTTTTAAAAAAACTAAAAATAGCTGGTTTCAAGTCCTTTGCTGACCCTGTATCATTAGAGTTTTCGCAAGGAATTTCAGCAATAGTTGGTCCAAACGGAAGTGGTAAAAGTAATATCACGGATGCGATTAAATGGGTTTTGGGCGAACAGAGTATTAAATCCCTGCGTGGGAAAAAAATGGAAGATGTCATTTTTTCAGGCACAGAAAAGAAACCACCATCTGGTTATGCAGAGGTGGTTTTAGTCTTGGATAACACAGATGAGGCGATTAAAGGTTATCCCCAGGAGGTTGCAGTTTCCAGAAAGCTTTTTAGAAGTGGTGATAGTGAGTATGCAATTAATAAAAAAAATTGTAAACTGAAGGATGTGCACCACTTGTTTATGGATACCGGACTAGGAAAAAACGGCTATTCTTTAATCAGCCAGGGCGGGATTGAAAGTATCATTGCCAGTAGCCCGGCAGAACTGCGGGGGATTTTTGAAGAAGCCGTCGGAATCGTTTCCTATAAAACGAAGAAGAATGAAGCCGAAAAAAAACTGGATCAGACACAACAGCATATTGATCGTTTGATGGATATCATTCAAGAGATTGAAAAACAGATGACACCATTAAAAAAACAGTCTGAAAAAGCGCAAATCTATCAAACATTAAGGGATGAATTAAAAATTCAGGATCTGGTTATTTTTTATGAGGAGATTAAGCAAAATACTGAAAATCTTAAAATTGCAGATGAAAAATTTCGAGAACAGAATAAAAAGTGCCTGGAAAACGAAACAGAAATTTCGCAAGTTGATGAAATTTACCAGAAACGAACAGTTGAAAATCGCCAACTATCGAATGAACTGACGCGCAAACGCTCGGAAATGGCAGCGCTTGATGATAGTAAGGCGACTATTGAACGAGAAATTGTTCAGCTTAACAGTCAATTGCAGGCGAATCATAAAAATGATGAACGTCTTTCATTTGAAAAAGTTGAATTGACAGATGATATTGGTAAAATATCTGATCAGATTCGAGTAAAAGAAACGGAGACAAGAGAAAAAAATAAGTCGCTCGAAAGTTTGATTGAAGCCATAAAAAAACTTGATGCCGAGTTAGCAAGACTTTTGTCTGAAGAAAATCTGGAGAAGGAAAACATCTGGCAACAACAAAAGAATATTGTAGAAACGCAAAAATCTGAAGAAAATCTAGTTGAAAACAGGATCAGTTTAAGAACTGAACTGCAGGACTTATTGGCGCAAGTCAAGTTCTTTCGAGAGTCATTAAATAAACTGAATACTGAAAGCGGTGATTTAGCAGATGAGCAAAAAAAATATTCCCAGGAAATTCATGCATTATCAGGCCAGTTAATTGATGCGAATAAAAAACAAAATGAAGAAAAGAATGGCCTTCAGGAAAATCGGGTTCGCCATAAAAAATGCATGGATGCGATACAGGCTTTATCCAATCATTTAAAGGTAGATAGTTCTAAGGTCGAATATCTTAAGAATATCCAAAAGAATTATCAGGACTATTTTCCGGCGATTAGAAAATTAATGACATCGGAAAAATTGTTGGGTTCAACAATCAAAAATGTTTTTGGGCCTGTGGGAGAACTGATTCAAATCGATGTCAAGTATTTACAAGCGATTGAAGTTTCATTAGGGGCAAAAAGTCAAAATATTGTCGTTTCGACGGTTTCCACTGCTCGTGAATGTATTGACTTGTTAAAAAGGCAGAAACTGGGTAGAGCGACTTTTTTACCGCTTGATAATTTAAGGATATCCAGCCTTGATCTCAGCTTGAAAAATCAAGTCGAAAAGACAGCGGGGGTGGAAGGTTTTGCTTCTGATTTAGTTAAAACAGATGAAAAATTCAGGTCTTGTATTGAAAGTTTATTAGGACGTACCGTTGTAACCAGCAACTTTGAAGATGGTAAACATGTTTCGCAAAAATTTAATGGCCGTTTTACCGTTGTCACGCTGGATGGTGAAATATTCTATCCGGGTGGCGCAATTGTTGGCGGGCAAAATAAAGAAACTAAGCAATCGCCGATGTCGAAAAAAATTGAAATTGATCAGCTGGAAAGTGAAATTAAAAAGAATCAGGTTCAACTGGAAAAATATATTAAGCTGGAAGAACAGCTAAAAAAGACACTGAATTCCCAGAATTTACAGGTCGAAAAGATTGAAACTGACATTGGCCTACTCAAACAGTCGATTTGGGAAAAAAACAAGGCATTAGAAGATATTAATGGCCAAATTTTAGAACATCAAAAAAATCATCATGATTTGACTCAAAAAGAGAGTAAAATTGACATCGATCGACAAAGAATTATTGCAGAACTTGCACAGATTGAAGAACAATACGAACAAACTAAAAAGCTGTCCAGAAAGCCGATTTCCGAAGAACAACTCAACACACTTAGGGAAAGTATTGCAGACAAAAAAAGCGAGATAAGCAGCCTTCAAATGAAGGAAACAGAAATAAACGGCGAAATACGCTCTGATCAGAATGAGATAAGGTTGTTACAGGCGCAATTGGATCAGAAGAATTTGAGAGCTGATCAAATAGCTGAGGAAATTATCGAAACCAGAGCAGCTCATGAAGAGCTTGAAAAAAGACTGGCAGAGCTTTCCCGAAATGAACAAAGGCTTAAGACGCAAGCGATTCAACAACATGACGCTTTGGTCAAGGATGAAGAAAAGTTTAAAGACAACAGTGAGCAGTTACTCCTGCTGCAGGAGAAAGTGAAAGGTCATAATCATGACTTAATCATTAACAATGATGAAAAAAATCGCCTGCAAACTGCTATGAATAGTTTTGAAATGAAGTTAGCACACCTTGAGGAAGAAATTCATAAAAATTATCAAATGAATTTGATCATGGTAGAAGATTCGGTTTTAAAATTTCAGGAATCTGGGGTTCTGGAAGCTTATGAAATATCGCCTAAAAGACAGCGAGCGCTCAGCAACCAGATTGCTTCACTGGGAAATATTAATCTCAATGCCCTTGAAGAGTATCAGGAAATCACCTCAAGGCATACATATTTGAAGCAGCAGATTGATGATCTGCAAATGGGTCGCAAGGAATTGCTAGATATTATTGGCGAACTATATGAAGCAATGACCGAGCAGTTTAAAACAAACTTTATTAGATTGCAAGAGAATTTCTCGAAAATCTTTTCAATTCTTTTTGAAGGGGGACGGGCTTATCTGGAGTTCACTGACCCGACTGGAGTTCTGGAAGGTGGGATTGAACTGGTGGCTCAACCACCAGGCAAAAGATTAAGGCATATTTCTCTTTTATCAGGTGGCGAAAAATCAATGGTTGCAATAGCCTTGCTGTTTTCCTTTTTAGAAATTAATCCCTCACCTTTTTGTGTGATCGATGAGATTGACGCAGCCTTGGATGATCATAATATTTATCGTTATATTAATTATCTGAAAACATTGTCGCATGAAAATCAGTTTATTACAATTACCCATCGTCGTACAACCCTGGAGGTGTGTGACGATTTGTATGGGGTATCAATGTCAAAGGAAGGCGTTTCACAACTGGTATCCGTCCGTTTAACAGATTACGTATAAATTTGGAGGTTTTAATGGAGTTAAGTTTATTTGAAAGAATGCGAAATCGTCTGGTAAAAACTAAAGATGATTTCAAAGAAAAAATTGAAAATGTAATGTATATGGGTAGTTTCGATGATGATTTTTTTGAAGAATTGGAAGAAACGCTGATTCTTTCTGACTTGGGAGCGGAATCGTCAATGAAGATTACCGATCAGCTGCGGGATAAAATCATTGAAACACGTTCGAAAAGCAAAGAAGAAGTGCTGGGATTTCTTAAAGAAATTCTGATCAGTATGGTAGATGTTCCAGTTATCAAACCGGAGTACCCAACCATCATATTGGTTGTCGGTGTAAATGGTGTTGGCAAAACAACTTCTATTGCCAAATTAGCCAGTCGTTATAAAAGCGAAGGCAAAAAAGTCGTGATTGCAGCGGCTGATACTTTTAGGGCAGCGGCTGTGGAACAGATTGATGAATGGTCTAAACGTATTGGGGTTGATCTGATAAAATCTACAACTGGCGCAGATCCCAGTTCTGTTGTTTTTGATGCGATTGGTGCGGCAAAAGCCAGAAAAGCCGATATCTTAATTTGTGATACGGCTGGAAGACTTCATAACAAGGTCAATTTAATGAACGAACTACAAAAAATCAGTCGGGTTGTTAATCGAGAAGGCCAAGGCTTTACGATTCATAATTTGATGGTGCTGGATGCCACGACTGGACAGAATGCTCTTAATCAGGCCAAGGTTTTTAAAGAGGCTGTCGATGTGAGTGGCATTGTATTGACTAAACTGGATGGAACCGCAAAAGGCGGGATTGCCATCTCATTAATTGATGAAATGCAAATTCCCATCGAATATGTGGGGATCGGCGAAAAATCAGAAGATTTAATAGACTTTGACGCGAAAAAATTTGTTGATATGCTTTTTGAATAATACTTGACATTTTTGGTCAGGCACATTATAATAACAAAGTCGTCAAGTAGATTTCCTTTACGACTTGTGCAGGTGAAAATGGAAAAGAAGGTTGAAGAACAATATCTATTTGATTTTTATGGAGAACTCCTGACTGACAAGCAAAAGCAGATTCTGGAATATTACTACTATGAAGATTACAGCCTGGCAGAAATTGCAGAAGTAATGTCTGTGACCCGACAGGGGATATTTGATGTTATTAAAAGAACTAAATCCATGATGGAAACCTACGAAGAAAAACTGGGACTGGTCAGGCGTTTTTTATACAGTCAGAAGTTGATTCAAAAAGTTCAGGCAGAAATCAGAGAATTGACAGATTTGGAAAAGTTTTCGGATCATCGGGTTCAACTATTAAACATGATCGATTTGTTAAACAAAATTAACGAAGAAAGCTAGAGGGAATCATGATATTTGAAGGATTAAGTGAAAAATTTCAAAATATTTTTTCGCAGATGAAAAGAAAAGGAAAGCTTAGCGAAAAAGATATCAAAGAAATTAATCGCGAGATTAAAATGGCTTTGCTTGAAGCAGATGTTAACTTCAAGGTGGTCAAGCAGTTTACAAAGAACATTAGTGAACGTGCTGTTGGGGCAGAAGTATTAAATAGTCTAACCCCTGGCCAGCAATTTATAAAAATTGTCAAAGATGAGATGACAGCTCTTTTGGGCGGCGAAATTGAACGAATGGATTTTATCGACGGCAGACGCAACATTTTTATGATGGTCGGTCTGCAAGGCGCCGGTAAAACAACAACCGCTGGAAAGCTTGCCAACCTATTACGTAAGGAAAAGAAATTCAAACCACTACTGGTAGCCTGTGATGTTTACCGACCGGCAGCAATCAGACAGCTGGAAATATTGGGTGAAGAATTAAAAATAGATGTTCATTCGGAACATGATAACCAGGATGCGGTCTCAATTGCCAGAAATGGTATTAAAAAAGCCGAAGAAGGTTTTTATGATCTGGTGATCATCGATACAGCAGGTCGTTTGCAAATTGATGAAGCTTTAATGAACGAATTGGTTGAAATTAAAGAGGCAGTTGATCCCACCGAAATCCTTTTAACAGTTGATGGGATGACCGGTCAGGAATCGGTTAACGTAGCCAATGAATTCAATCGTCTGCTGGATATTACCGGTGTCATCCTGACAAAATTGGATGGTGATACCCGTGGTGGTGCGGCTTTGTCCATCACCTATACCGTTGAAAAGCCCATAAAATACATCGGAACCGGTGAAAAACTTTCTGATATTGAACTCTTTTATCCTGATCGAATGGCCTCCAGAATTCTGGGCATGGGAGATGTGCTGTCTTTTATTGACAAAGCTCAGAACATGATCGATGAGGATAAAGCCAAACAACTCGAAGAAAAGATAAAGAATCAGGAATTTGATCTCAATGATTTTTTGGATCAGATTCATCAAATAGAGGAAATGGGATCATTGAACAGTTTGCTGGAAATGATGCCAGGTGCCAATAAAAAAGCCTTGAAAGGGCTAGACTTATCCGGTGCCAGCACCAAACAGACAGAAGCAATTATTCTGTCCATGACAAATGAAGAACGCAGGAAACCAGGAATCATTAATGCGAGTCGCAGAAAGCGTATCGCTACAGGAAGTGGTACCAGTGTTTCGGATGTTAATCGTCTTTTGAAAGGCTTTGAGCAATCCCGTAAACTCATGAAACAGATGTCAAATCCTAATGTTTCCAAAAAAGGGCGTTTTAAATTACCATTTATGTAAAATGTTATCAAGGACTCAGGTCATTAGATAAAGTTAACGAAAGGGGGAAAGAAAATGGCAGTTAAAATTAGATTAAAAAGAATGGGTAAAAAGAAAAAACCTTTTTATAGAATCGTAGTTGCTGATTCACGTGCACCTCGTGATGGAAAATTCATTGAGGAAATTGGTTATTACAACCCATGTGTTGAACCAATTGTTGTTAAAGTAGACGAAGAAAAAGCAAAAACATGGTTAGCAAATGGTGCTAAACCGACCGATACTGTAAAATATTTACTGAAAAAAGAAAGCGTTATCGAGTAGGAACAGGAGGTTATGATGAAAGAACTTGTTGAAATTATTGCAAAGTCTCTAGTTGATCACCCTGACGAAGTCTCTGTGACAGAAGTTGAGGGCGAGCAGTCGATTATTCTTGAACTCAAAGTCGCAAATGATGATATGGGCAAGGTGATTGGAAAACAGGGGCGTATTGCCAAAGCAATTCGGACCGTCATTAAAGCCGCCGCCACAAAAGAAGATAAACGTGTCATGCTGGAGATTATTCAGTAACTAAGACATGGGCTGTGCAAACAGCTCTTTTTTTAATGGTTCAACAAGGTTTTCAAGGAGTTGAAGATGAAAAAAGAAACAATGATTATTGGTCGTGTTGCCGGTGTTCATGGAATAAAAGGCGAAGTCAAGGTACAGCCCTTAACTGATGATTCCCAGCGTTTTTTTGACTTGCATGAAATAATATTAGAAAGCCCAAAAGAAAATAAAAATGTTATGATTACAGCATGCAGAATCCATAAAAATTCAGTATTATTGCAATTAGATGGAATAAAGACGCGAAATGAAGCTGAGGCACTAATTGGAATGAGCCTTTTGATCGACCGTGACCAGGCCGTTTCCTTGAATGATGATGAGTATTTTGTCGAAGATTTAAAAGGAATGGCGGTTTATAATCAGCAAGTCTTGTTAGGTGAACTGATCGATATTTTGCAGACTGGCGGTGTTGATGTTTATATGATCAAAGGGGAAAACAGAGAATACTGTGTGCCAGCGAGAAAAATATATTTTAAGCAATTTGATTTTGAAAACAACCGCATTGAAGCTGACATTCCACAGGATATTCTGGAACTATGAAATATTATTTTTTAACGCTTTTCCCGGAAATTTTTGATACTTACTTTGAGTCAGGAATGATGAAGAAGGCTAAAGAAAAAGGTATTATAGAGGTAGAAGTCATTAATATCCGCGATTTTTCCGGTAATAAGCATTTAAAAGTCGATGATAGCCCTTATGGTGGTGGCGCTGGGATGGTGATGGCTGCGCCACCAATTGTTGCTGCCTTAAAAAGTATTATTGAATATGAAAAAATACCGGTAATATTTCCAACCCCCAGTGGTATTCCTTTTCATCAACAGGATAGCCAGATGCTTTCACGATATGAGGCTTTAATCTTTATATGTGGACACTACGAAGGGATCGATCAGCGAGTGATTGATGGCTATGTTAATTATCAATATTCAATGGGAGATTATATATTAACGGGTGGAGAACTGCCGGCAGTCACGATAGCGGACGCGACTGCAAGACACCTCGATGGTTTTTTGGGTAACTGTGAGAGTCTTGATGAAGAGTCGTTTGAATCTGATTTATTGGAGTATCCACAATATACAAAACCTCGCCAGTTTGAAGGGATTGATGTACCTGAGATTTTACTTTCGGGTCACCATGCGCAAATTAAAAAATGGCGGCATGAACAATCTCTTGAAAAGACAAAAAAAATGAGACCGGATCTGTACCAAAGATATAAAAATTTAAAAAAAGCTTGATAAATGAGCTGCTTGTGTGTATAATTTATTAGTATGTTAAAAAGAGATGTTCCAATGTACAATCGTATAAGAACGTTGAAAATCAGTTGAAGGAGATACAAATGGATATCATTAAAAAAATTGAACAGCAGAACTTGAAAGCTGAATTACCACAGTTTAGCGTTGGTGATACAGTAAAAGTTCATGTAAAAATTGTTGAAGGTAAAAATGAACGAATTCAGATTTTTGAAGGCGTTGTTTTGAAAAAACAAAATGGTGGTATTGGACAGACTTTCACGGTCAGAAAAATTTCATATGGTGTTGGCGTTGAAAGAACATTCCTGATGAATTCGCCAAAAGTCGAAAAAGTCGATATTGTAAGACGTGGTAAGGTAAGACGTGCTAAACTGAATTATCTACGAGATCGTGTTGGTAAAGCGGCTAAGGTTAAAGAAAAACGATCGTAATTCCAGAGGCTGTAAAGCCTCTTTTTTTGACTAAGATACTCTCTGAAAGGTGATATCAATGAGTGAAGAAAAAAGCAGTAAAATGGAAATAAAAGAATGGGTGCAGTCGGCACTGATTGCCGTAATTTTGGCATTTATCATCAAAATGTTTTTATTCGATTTTGTGATGGTTCAGGGAAGTTCAATGTTTCCGACCCTGGAAGAAGGGGATCGTCTGATCGTCAACAAAATTGGTTACCTGATTGGAGAACCGGATTACGGTGATATTGTGATCTTAAGTTATACAGACAGTATTGAGTATGTCAAAAGAGTGATTGCCAAGGGTGGTGATACCATAGCAATCAAGGATATGGTGGTATATCTAAATGGTGAACCATTGGATGAAGATTATATTAACACCGATCCTTACGAGGATTTTGCTGAAGTAACAGTTCCCGAAGGCAAATATTTCGTAATGGGTGATAACCGTGCCAATAGCTCAGACAGCCGTTATCAATCATTAGGCTTTGTTGATGAAGATGATATTGATGGAAAAGTGTTTTTCAGGCTCTGGCCCTTTAATAAGATAGGTTTTGTAGAATGACAGAGAATAATATTGAAATGATTCAATGGTATCCTGGCCATATGGCTAAGGCTAATCGTGAAATCAGAGAAAAACTGAAATTAATCGACCTTGTCATTGAAATTGTTGATGCGCGCTTGCCGCAATCCAGCAAAAATCCGGATATTTTACAGTATACGGCTAATAAAAAGCATCTTTTGCTTTTAAATAAATCAGATCTGGCTGATCCTGAGACAAGTGAAAAATGGCTGGCTTACTTTACAGAACAGAAAATGGCTGATGCCGTGATGCTCTATGATGCTTTTGATCGTAACCAGAAGACCCTTCTGATAAAAAGGATTCATGCGCTAAATTCCAAAAACAAGCCAATTGTAAAGTGTCTGATTTGTGGAATCCCTAATGTTGGTAAATCAACAGTCATCAATAGTCTGATTGGTAAAAAGAAAACCCAGATTGGCAATAAGCCTGGGGTTACTAAAGGCCAACAGTGGCTAAAAACCGATGAGAATATTCTCTTATTGGATACACCGGGTATTTTGTGGCCTAAATTTGAAGATCCAATGGTTGGCATTCACTTGGCCTGGCTGGGCTCAATTAAAGACACAATTTATGAAAAGCAGAACCTGGCTGCAGATCTGCTTAAATATCTTGTAAAATATTATCCAGAGCAGATTGAAGTGCTTTATAAAATATCATTGAGTCAACAACCTTTATATGAAGTTTTTGATGCAATTTCGAAAAGTCGGGGATTTTTGCTTAAAGGTGGCGAGTATGACTATGAGCGAACCTGTAATCAGATTCTAAATGATTTTAAAAATGGAAAAATTGGCAGAATTACATTAGAACAACCGGTATAAAATTGGCGAAGACACAAAATTGTTTCTTCGCTTTTTTCATACCATAATAGGAGAGGATATGGATTTTACAAATCAGACTGTCAGTCAGATTAAGAAAATTATTGATAATGCACCGATTGACGATTATCTAAAGATTAGTAGCGTATTGTTAGACGATTCAAGGGAGTCGGTCAAAAAAATTGGGGCAAGCCTTTCTAAAAAAAAGGAAAAATACGATAAAGAATTAAAACGAATTCGGCAACTAAAAGAGCAGGAAATTTTTCACCATAAAGAAGGCCATAAAAGGATAGCTGGGATAGATGAAGTTGGTAGAGGACCATTGGCCGGACCGGTGGTGACTTGCGCGATTATTATGCCCATCGAATCAGAAATTATGTTTGTTAATGATTCTAAGCTTTTGAGCAAAAAAAGGCGTGAAGATTTAAATCAGCAAATTTTAGCAGAATGTCTGGATTATCAAATTGGAATGATGTCACCAGAAGTTATTGACAGAATCAATATTTTGAACGCCACAAAGAAAGCAATGAGTCAGGCTGTTGAAAATTTGAAGTTAAAGCCGGATCTCTTACTCTTAGATGCTGTAACCCTTGATATGGACATTCCTCAGAAGGGGATTATAAAAGGTGATGCCTCAGTATACGCAATTGCCTGCGCCAGCATCGTGGCAAAAGTATTCAGAGATCAAATGATGTCAGAAATCCATAAAGACTATCCCGAGTATGGCTTTGAACAGAATATGGGGTACGGAACTGCTCAACATATTGATGCAATCAAAAAATTTGGTCCAACACCCTATCATCGGCAATCGTTTATCAAAAATTTTCTTTAAAGGGATAAAAGCATGAAGACCTATAATCGAAAAAAGGGAAACCAGGGAGAATTAATAGCAGAAGTATTTCTCAAAAATCAAGGCTATAGGATCAGGGATAAAAATTATTTCAAAAAGTCGGGCGAGATTGATTTGATCGTGGAAAAGGGCCAGTATATTATTTTTGTTGAGGTGAAATTCCGAAACAATTTGGATTACGGCTACCCTCGGGAAGCTGTTACTGTAAGCAAACAAAAAAAGATCCTAAAAACGGCATTATGGTACATTAAAGAGAAAAGACTTGATCAGTTTGGTTTTCGCTTTGATGTGATAGAGATTTATTTCGAGAATGGGCAGCAGCGAATCAATCATCTGGAAAATGCTTTTTCATATTAAAAAAAACCAGTTATTTCATGCCTGCATTTGACATCGTTGTCAATTGTGCCATGAAAAACTGGTTTAAAAATGATTATTGTCCGTCATCAACCGAGATCAGATAAACGCGGTTTGAATATGTTCCCTTGTTTTCTTTGTTTTGAAGTTTCAGATAGTCGATGTGTAAAGGTTCGTAATCATAAGTTTCAACGATAGCATTTAAGAGTTCATAAATATCCGACAATTCATCCTCTGAAGGTTTGTTTGAAAAAATCTGAGCTTTCTCAATAAGTTTTTCTTTAAGAGCATCCTTGATTTCAGAATCACCCAGAACCTTATACTCACAGGTGCGGCCACTGTCTTTGATAATTTGCGGAATTTTATCCCTGACCAGCTTATTGTATTCTACTTTCATTTTCATCACCTCTTGTTGTTTATGCCCTAATTTTAGAGAATTAAACATAAAGAAACCTTAAAAAAAGTAGCATAATAAAATGCAATATAATTTTAATGCCAAAGGTCTGGATTTTTAAGATTATTTAGGATATAATTTAACTTAGAAAGGGTTCTTTACCAGCCATACTGATAAAGGCCTTTCTTTTATGTTTAAGTAACGGAGGAATTTAATGATCACAGTATCAGATTTAAGTCTTAATTTTAGTGGAACGAATTTATTTTCTAATGTCAATATAAAATTCACGCCAGGTAATTGTTATGGTGTTATTGGGGCAAATGGCGCCGGTAAATCAACTTTTTTAAAAATATTATCGGGAGAATTGGAACCCACTACTGGAAGCGTAAGCTTCCCGCAGCATTTGCGAATGTCTGTGCTAAAGCAGGATCACTACGCTTATGATGATTATACAGTGCTTGAAGCCATTATTATGGGCAACCAGCATTTATATGAAGTGATGAAGGAAAAAGATGCGATTTATATGAAAGCGGATTTTTCCGATGAAGATGGCATCAGAGCTGGGGAATTGGAAGGCGAATTTGCAGAAATGGGGGGCTGGGAAGCCGAATCGGACGCGTCTCGGATGCTCCAGGGATTGGGACTTGATAAAGAAATTATCGACTTGCCAATGAGTAGCTTAAATGGTAACGACAAAGTGAAAGTATTACTGGCGCAAGCCCTGTTTGGCAAACCTGAAATTCTTTTGCTGGATGAACCGACAAACCATTTGGATATTCAGGCAGTTGACTGGCTGGAAGAATTTCTGATGGATTATGAAGGTACGGTCATCGTCGTATCACATGACCGCTATTTCTTAAATGATGTATGTACCCATATTGTGGATATCGATTTTGGAAAAATAAAAGTCTATGTTGGTAATTATGACTTCTGGTACGAATCTAGTCAGTTGGTACAGCGGATGATTAAAGATCAGAACAAAAAAAATGAAGACAAGATTAAGGAGTTGCAAAATTTTATTGCTCGTTTCTCGGCAAATAAATCAAAATCTAAGCAGGCAACTTCAAGAAAGAAATTAATCGATAAGTTAAGTGTTGAGGAAATGCCGGCCTCTTCACGTAAATATCCCTGGGTTGGTTTTAATATTGATCGGGAACCAGGAAAAGAAATCCTTTTTGTCGAAGGGCTGTCAAAGACTATCGATGGTGTTAAAGTACTTAATAATGTCAGTTTTAGAGTAAATAGGGGTGATAAGATCGCTTTCGTAGCTGACAATGAAATAGCCATGACAACTTTATTCAAAATTCTCATGGAGGAGATAGAACCAGATGAAGGGTCTTTTAAATGGGGCGTCAGCACCAGTCAATCATACTTTCCCAAAGACAATTCAGCATATTTTAATGGCTGTAGCCTAAATATTTGCCAATGGCTGCAGCAGTATACTGAAGAAATAACTGAAACCTATATCAGAGGATTTTTAGGCAGAATGTTATTTTCAGGGGATGATATTTATAAAGAAGTGCAGGTTTTATCGGGAGGCGAAAAAGTTCGTTGTATGCTGTCGCGGATGATGATGTTCGGCTCAAATGTGCTGGTAATGGATCAGCCCACCAATCATCTTGACCTGGAGTCGATCACCGCAGTCAATAATGGCCTGATTGATTTTAAAGGCATCATCCTTTTTGCCAGTCATGATCATCAGTTTATGCAAACTGTGGCGAATCGAATCATTGAAATAAATGAAGAAGGTATAACTGATCGCTTGTCAACATACGATGAATTTATCGCCTTTAAGAAAGAACAATCTAATAAAAATTGAGCATAGATAGAATAATTCATAACAAATTATAAGTAATATATTTACCACCACAGATAAAATTTCATTTTCTGTGGTGGTTTTGTTTATTTATTAAAAAACCGTCCATAAATTGTAAAGAAACCTACTATGGTGTGGTGGATGCGGTAAAAGAAACAATGACTCTGATTACAGGAGCAGTTAGTGGGGGCAAATGAAAAAGACGGAGAGCCAGCTTCTTAATAAAAATCGTGAATGGCTGATATCGGCACTTAAAAGTGCGGGAGATGCTATTATAACTGCGGATTGTGAGGGGAAGATTGATTTTGTCAACCAGGAATCTGTTCGTATTCTTGATAAATCACATGAAGATTTAATTAATCAAAATATTTTTAGTGAAATGATTATATTTGATACAGATGACCAGGTGGTAGATTTATTTCCGGAATATGATGTCAATCGGATTTTCAGTTTGCCCAGAGGTGCCTATTTCTTAGACAAGCAAGATAGACGTCATCATATATCAGCACGATGTTCCTTTCTGAAATCTGAAAAGAATGATTTCGTTGGTTATATTATTGTCTTTCGTGAAATAACTAGAATTGTTGAAAAAGAAAAACAAGTAGATCGACAACGCAACAAACTATTAAAAATATTCGATATCTTACCAAATGGAATGATCAGTCTGGACAAAACTGCTGGCATCATTGAAGTCAACCAGTCATTTATGAAAATATTTAATCTTAGCAAGAAGTCTGAGCAGGGAAGTCGGTTTGGAAATGTTATTAATTGTGTAAATAGTGAAATTAATGGATGCGGTGAAACAGAGAATTGCATTAATTGTACTGCCAGAAAGGCTTTTTTGAAAATTGTCAGTTCAGAGGAAGCGATTAACGATCAAAGAGTAGAATTAAGAATCAAACGCTTTGGACGAATCAGAAAAGTCATACTTAATTTAAATCTTCTCAGACTGGAATTTAAAGATGATTTGGAGTATATTGTAACATTAGAAGATATTTCCAGCCGAATAAAATATGAAGAAGACCTTAAAGAATAATATGAGTGAAGAAGATTTTAATTACTATCAAGAATCTCTATTTAACGCGATTGAGAATGAATGCTCATTTAGATTGGAAATTCAATTGTTATCGCAACAGAATACAGATCGTTATTTCATGGGGATCGGTCATCCTTATTATGACGAAATGGGAGAGTATTGCGGGATTGTAGGTTTATTTCTTGACGTGAATGATGCACGATTGACGGAAATAAATCTGCTTAACAGTCGGCGCAAGTATCAACTTCTTTTTGACTCGCTGATTAGTGGTTTCATCTATTTTCGCGGAATTTATGATGAACACAATGACTTATTGGATGCTGAGATTATCGAATTAAATCCAGCTTTGGAAAAAATATTTGGCCTGGAAAAAGATTGTTTGATCGGAATGCGATTATCCCAAGTGCAGTTTTTGACAGAAGCAGACAAATCAAATTCAGTTCAGTATTTCAGACGAATATTAAATGATAACCAAAATGAAAGTCTGGTAGAGTATTATCTTGAGGGTATGAATCGTTGGATTGAAGGATCAATTTATAGTCCTGAACCGGGTTTTATTGCCTTGCTGGTTACAGATATTGATTCGAAAAAAAGAACTGAAATCAAACTCAAGCATGCCATGGAACGATCGGAGGCTGCGAATCGCGCTAAAAGTGAATTTCTTGCTAATATGAGCCATGAAATCAGGACTCCGCTTAATGGTATTATGGGGATGATTGACCTGACAATGCTTGATTCTTTATCTGATGAGCAGCAGGATAATCTGATCACCGCAAAAGACTGTATTTATTCACTGATCGGTATCATCAACGATGTTTTAGATTTTTCAAAGATTGAAGCAGGTCAGATGATGCTTGAATTGCAGGATTTTGATTTAATACAATTATTGGAAACCACGATAAAAACGCATAAAAGACATGCAATTGAAAAAAAACTGGCCCTCAAACTTTTTTATAATAATGTATTCAAGACAAATCTCAATGGTGATGCGAAGCGACTCAAACAAGTGCTAAATAATTTAATTTCCAATGCGATTAAATTTACGGAAAAAGGTGAGGTGACAGTTTTTGTCACGGAAGAAGTTCAAAAGGGAAAGGAAATCATATTAAATATCACTGTCGAAGACACTGGTATTGGAATTGAAGCAGAAAATTATGATCTTTTATTTAAGAGTTTTACCCAGATAGATGGTTCATATACGCGACAGTATGGTGGCACGGGTCTAGGCCTAGTAATAACCCAAAAGCTCTTAAACATGATGGATGGCAATATCCGTTTTGATTCAGTTCCCGGGAGTGGGAGCCGCTTTCATATTAGTGTTCCGCTAAAAGAAAAAATTCAGAAAGACAAACCGAAAGCCCATGAAGGATTGGAAATGTGTTTGAAAAATCAGTCTATTCTTTTAGTGGAAGATGATCGGGTTAATCAAATTGTGATGGAAAAAATGCTTGAAAGTTTTAGCATTTGTGTTGATTTGGCGCAAAATGGAAAGGAAGGTGTAGAGAAAGCAAAGCAGAAAAAATATGATCTGATTTTGATGGATGTTCAAATGCCAGTGATGGATGGCATCCAGGCGACAAAGCAAATAAGAGAAAAGGATAAAAACAGAAATCTCAATGCGCAAACGCCGATCATAGCCCTTACTGCATTTGCCCTTGAAGGCGATCGGACCCTGTTTAAAAATAGTGGTATGGATGATTATGTGTCTAAACCGGTAGAAAGGCAACAATTATTCAAATTGCTGATGAGATATCTAAAATCAGATTTTAAAAACGAAAAAATTGTAGAGCCTTCAAAAGTTCATTCGTCGAAAGAAGTATTATTCAACCAAGAACTTGCCCATGAAATAAGTGAATCCATTAATGAGATAGAAAAAATCTATAATCAGGAGAACTATTTACTTTTAGAAATCATTGCCCATCAGTTAAAAGAAATGTTTGAAAGAATAAATGCAGAAGAATTAAGAAGCCTAACATTTAAGTTGGAATTGGCCATTCGTAAAAAAAAGGCGACTGATGCTCTTGCAATGTTAGAAAACATTAAAAAGAATTGGGAAATAATGAATTCATTAATATTTAAAAATGGAGAAGCCGATGAAAAAAATACTAATCGCCGAAGATGACAGGGTTAGTCGAAAATTTCTCAGTAGATTACTAAAGCAGTATGGTGAATGTGATCAGGTTGTAGATGGAACAGAAGCAATTGAGGCATATATGCTTGCGATTAAAGATAAAAAAACTTACGATCTGATCTGTCTCGATATTATGATGCCTGAGCTTGATGGTATTAAGGTGTTGAAAACAATCAGGGATCTTGAAATACAGAGTAATGTTAGAGATTTTAATCAGGCTAAAATAATCATGACAACTGTTCTTGGCGAACAGCACATTATTCAATCAGCATTTGATTTTGGCTGTAATGCTTTTGCCAGTAAACCAATCAACTTAATCAAATTTAAAGAGCAGCTGAAAAAAATTGGTTTTCTGCCAATTTAGAAAAAGTAAAGATAGGCGGTTAAGGACGAAAAATATAAAAGTACTGATAAACAAACAGTATTAAAACTGACATCTAAAGACTTTAGTTTTTTAAGCGATCGAATTTGAACTTTGGGTCTGATGAAAATAAGAATCAGAAAACTTAGAGAGACGGAGATGGTAAAATAAACGGTTTTCTCCAAGTATGACGATATAGTTATTTGGAAATTTTGCCCCCAAAGTAAATTCATCAAATCGACACCCCAGATCCCGCCCAGCAGACAAAAAAGTGCCAGAACAAGTAGCAGCAAAAATTTTATTGGCTTTTGCTTAGACATGACTGCTGGCTCTGTTTTCCCAATCAGTATCCTTGAGAATTGAACAAAGATGAAAATTGTACCAAAATTGATGATCTCCAATCCGTATTTAGTAAAGTCTGATTGTGCACCGCTGGCAATGAAGTATTTGGAAATACTGGCATTAAAAAAGGGAGCGCCAGAAATCGCCAAAGAAAATAGAATAATGGCTATTCCGGTAGCTGGCATACGTTTTAACAGACCTTTTATTTTATTGATGTCGCGGGTCTGATACTCCTCAATGATTAAGCCGGCAGCTAAAAAGAGGCCAACTTTAAAAATTGCATGGTTGATAATATGATACAAACTGCCATAGAAAGCCTGGCTTGATGAGAAATTAAGCCCGATCATGATCAGCCCCAGCTGTGCCACAGTCGAGTAGGCCAGAATCAGTTTAATATCAGTTTGTTGCAGGCAAAGTATTATTCCGACGATAGCAGTTGCAAAACCGAGTATCAAAAATAAAAGTTGTGTATCAATTGCGGCAGAAAACATAAGTTGAAGCCGGATAAATAAATAGATTCCGGATTTCACAAAGAGCCCTGATAATAATGCAGAAACCACAGCGGGTGCGCCAGGTGTGCCGTGGGCTTTTGGCAGCCAGCTAAATAATGGCATTAAGGCAGATTTTAGACTGACTGCGGTAAGCATAAAAGCATAAGGTAAAATGAGATCTTTCTTGTTATTAATTAATGTAATCTGCTTTGTAATGTCGCCTATGTCAAGAAAACCCGTTTGCTTGTAAAGCATTCCTAGCCCAAGCAGGAAAAAAGACATGGCAAAAATATTAATCAGCAAATACATCATGCCGTCATAAATTGAGCGTTTGTCTTTTTTATACATGATGAGAATGCTGACAATAATAGTGCTGACTTCCAGTGAAACAAAAATAGTAAAAAGATCATTAGCTAAAAAGACACAAGAAATCAAGCCTTCAACTGATAAAAAAAGAAAATTAAAAAGTTTGTCAGAATAAGAACTGTTCATCGAGAACAGAATCAGGATTAAAAACAGGAAAGAGGTCAGCAAAACAAACAAAATGCTCGTGGTGTCAGCTTTTAGACCGATTCCAATGGACTGGGGCCAGTTGCCGATTATTTGAAAAACTTGACCGTCCTGGTGAACAGTAAAAAAAAGCATGATTGCGTAAACGAAAATTAGAGTTTGTCCAAATAAAGAAAGAATATTTGAAATTTTATCAGACAAAAGCAGACCTGCAATACCGACAATCACAGGAAAGAGAATGAACCAGTACAAACTAACCATTTTTGTTCCTTTTCTTTTTTACTTTAATCCAGTTGCTTGTTCCAAATTGATGATATAAATGAATAAACATTGTCAGGGCAACAGCTGTGACACCAATACCGATAACAATATTTGTGATCATCAAGGCCTGGGGTAGGGGATCAGCGACCAAGGTCAGATCAATAGTCTCGCCAATTGGTGCGAGAGCTCCCGTCCGAGTTGCAGTAGCTAAAAAATATAGAATAATAGCCACTTCCATAATGCCAAGCGATATGATTGATTTGATGATATTTCGTCTGGCGATAATGCCATAAACGCCAATAAAAAAAAGTATAATGGCAGTGTTTTCGCCATTTATTAACGCCATTATATGCCTCCCTCGTAGAATACATATCGAAAAAAGATGATAGTCAGGCCGCAACAAACCTTTATACCTATCAAAGAATTCATGATAATTAGATAAACAACCGGTGTTAAGCTATTAAAAATCATCACTTTAGAAATCCCGATTAAAACTGCAAATAGAATAATTGCAAGAAAAAGCAGCTTTTCGGCTGTTTGCAGGATTTTTATGCGAACGCATTTTTCAGGGTCAACCAGGTAACGGCTGATAAAAACTGAAGCCAGAACTGCACCCCCTTGGAAACCGCCGCCGGGCGAAATGTGGCCATTTAGGATAACATAAAAACCTAATAAGAGGATGTAAGGATAAAATAAACCGGTCATTGTTGAAATGATTTCAGAACGTGAATTATTCATCATGATCCTTTCTCCAGGAAAAATGAATGACTGCGATGACACAGATCAGCAGAATCAGGGTTTCCAACATGGTATCAAAAACACGATAATTCAAATATATAGAAGTAACGGCATTAAGCGCACCAGAATCAGGATTAAAATGAATCAGGTAATAGTGTGATACATCCGAGATTGATTTGCCGGTCTTGCTAGTGAAAATAACAAAAATCGAAATAATTGTACATAATACAAATAAAGATAGTTTACGAACGAAACTCTTCATACTCTACACACCTTCCAAAGCAAATTTCCAAATCCTTAAAAGATTTATCTTTTAAAAATGTTTCGATCCCATCTAAATGATATTCATCCGGACCGGTAATCAAAAGCTGAGCATTATCCTGATAGACTAAGAGATCAAATACCTCTGATGCCAAAATCAGTTCATAGGATTTTGTAGTCATAATTAGCTGAGGTTCGAATTCATGATCAATTAAAAATTTTTCGATGCTTTTTAGGATTTGACCGCGAGCTTTTATCGTTTTGCGCGAATCAGATGAATTGAAATCCGCATTTGCATAATAGATGATAAAGACACGGGATTTTTTAAAGGAAACAAGAAAAAGAACTGTGGTGATGGTGGAGCCGATGACAGCTTCAGCAATTGCCACATCTGGAGAACCATAGAACAGATATACCAATGAACTGACCAGCGAAAAAATACCAAGATAGATAATTGCTCGTCGCAAATGTCTGGTATTAACAGCAAAAATCGCTAAAATTATGAGTCCGATTAAAAAAATCTTTTCAGTCATCAATTTTCTCCCAAGGACTCAGATAACCATTCACTCTAGCAGAACGGGCAATCGCGTGGGATGCCAATGGATTAGTAAACATCAGGACAAGTCCAATCAGTAAAATTTTAAGACTTGCAAAACTGACACCGGAAAGAATTATTAGGCCTATAAGCATGGCCAGTAACCCAACGGTTTCAATTTTAGCAGATATCAGGATTCGTAAATAAAAATCTTTAAAACGGAATAAACCAATAATACCGATTAGCATGAAAATCATTGAAAATATAATAAAAAATCGTCCTAGCCAGAGAAAAATCATTAGTCACCTCGCTTTTCGATGAATCGTGCAATCAAAACGGTGCCGAGAAATCCTAAAAAGGCATAAATCAAAGCAATATCCAGGAGGTAATCCTGATTGCTTATTACAGAAAGAAGCACAATGGCCATAATAATTTTAGCCGAAACGACATTTAAACAAAGTAAACGATCCCAAATGCTGGGGCCAAGTAAAACCCGAATGATGCTGAAGACAGTATAAATAGCGATTCCGCAAAGTACAAGTTCAAGAAAATTCATGATTTAAGGCTCCCCAGAATTTGTTCGTATTTTGAAAATGTTGTTGTCAATTCAGGATCATCAGTTATTTCTTCGTCATCAAAACAAAGAATGCTTAAAATATTTCCTTTTTTTTCAATGGTAATCGTGCCAGGGGTCAAGGTGATGGCATTTGCCAAGAGGGAAATGGCCAGTTGACTGTTTAGCGGTGTATGATAATCGACAATTTTAACTCGACAATCGCCTTTTATTACTTTTGGGATTGCAGTTAAACCGGATTTGAAAATTTGGAAAATGAGATAGATAAGATAGGCGAGAATGGTGGTAAAAGGGATATGAAATAATTGCGAATAAGATTTACCAAGAAGGACCTTATCTGTAAAATAAAGTGATATGACCGAAAAAAAGATTCCGGACAAAACAACAAAACCGTTTAATTTCTCGTTGAGTAAAATCCATATAAGTGTAAAGAGACAAATATTCTTTATGGCGCCTCTATTTATCATAATCGCCCTTTCTACAATATGTCTAAAAATTTTTTACCTAAAACAATGGTGATTTAAAATAAATAGAATGATCATTTTAATTGCATTTTGAATTGGTAAAAAGAAAGCATTGCAGGCTTTCTTTTTACCAAATGCAGAAAGTTTAAATCTCCTTTATCGGCTGGCCTTGTTTAGCGCAATAATGCTTAATGTTAAAGCAGCTGCGCCTAAAGCTGTGCCAATGATGCCTGTGACAAACGAAGCAATTTTCATGTTAGACCTCCTATTCATCATCATCTATAAAAGTATCAATACAAAAGTCTTCGAGTGCTTCGAATAAAGAAGAGAGTGTTCCAAGTTTTTCTTCGGAAGCGGAAACAACAATTTCCTTTTCCTCTTCAGTTAAATCCGAAAACTCTAATTCAAGGTCACAGAGTCGCTTGATCAAAAAATAAAGTTGTGTGTTCATAAGACTCCTATTAGGTTGTTGATGCAGCTATTATACTATAATTTGGAAAAAAATTAAATACTATTTTACGATAAGAGTAAAGTGAAGAACCCTTTTAATCGCATTTTTCCTGTCTTTATCACTTGGCTAGAATGGGTAAAACCGATAATTCCAAGTCTGTGCGATTAAGAAATAGGTCTGATCCATCCTTCTGGAGCTTCAAGATCCCCAGTTTGAATGGCGGTTAAAGTATCGTAGAGCTTTTTAACGACAGGACCAACCTCCGTTTCACTATGAAAAACATGAAGATGATCATGATGGAGAATGCCGCCAATTGGAGTAATCACGGCTGCGGTTCCGCAGGCGCCGGCTTCTACAAATTTATCAAGTTCATCTATATAGACATCTTCTTCACTGACTTGCATTGAAAGGTAATGCTCAGCCAGATAGAGTAGCGAGTATTTTGTAATACTTGGCAAGATTGAAGATGACACAGGGGTGATAAAGCGATTATCCTTAGTAATCCCAAAGAAATTGGCGGCACCCACTTCCTCAATCTTTGTATGCGTGGTTGGATCCAGATAGATACAGTCGGCAAAGCCTTTTTTAACGGCGATTTCATGGGCGATCATTGAGGCTGCGTAATTACCGCCTACTTTCTGTTGACCAGTTCCATTAGCAGCAGCACGGTCAAAATCGGATACCATGAAATTAACTGGTGAAAGCCCATCTTTAAAATATGGGCCGACAGGCATGCAAAAAACAGTAAAAAGGTATTCATCCGCGGGTTTAACGGCAATGCTGTTGCCAATTCCAATCAGCATGGGTCGGATGTAGAGTGTTCCGCCAGAACCGTAGGGGGGTAAGTAATCAAGATTTGCTTTGACCACTGACTCACAGGCTGCAATAAATTTCTCAATAGAGATTTCCGGCATTAGAAGTCGTTGACAGGAAGACTGCAGGCGTTTGGCATTTTCCTGAATGCGAAAAAAGGAAACGCCACCATTTTTTGTTGCATAAGCTTTAAGCCCTTCAAAGCACTGTTGACCATAATGTAGACAAGGAGATGATTCACCAATATGCAGGGTGTTGTCTTCGGTTAATGTCCCCTCATCCCATTGTCCGTCACGCCAATAAGAAATATAACGGTAGTCGGTCTTAATATAGTTAAAACCAAGATTTGAAAAATCAATTTTTTCTTTCATTTAGTTTCTCCTTTGAAAAATATTTTCCATCTGATATTTTTAAAATACAGTTTTAAATTAAAGAATGATTTTAGCTACATGAAGCTCATGATCACGCCCATGATAGCCCCCAGCAATCCTCCGAGCAAAATAATTGCTTTTAATTCTTTGTCCATGATTTCAAGCAGTAATTTTTCAAATGTTAATACATCAAAAGCATTAATCTGATCTTCAACGAGTTTTCCCAGATCCACCGCTTTGGTGATTGAATGACTGTGTTTTTCAATCATTTGATGGTAGGCTGCCAGAATTTTCTCTTTCAGATCAGGAAGTCTTTCTTGATGGCTGGCAATCATATCGCCAATCTTTAATGCCAGAAGTTCATCTGTCTCTTTATGAACAATGGTCTGAATGACTTCTTCACCTCGGTCTGCCACCAGTGAATCGATAATTGACGATATTTTATTGCGAATAGAATCAATTAAACTATCAGAAATAAACATTGAGAACATGGAATTGTTGAGATCTGGCAGAATTGATTCCATCGCCAGGCCAGAAATCATCGGTCCCAGTTCCATTTTTTTCATTTTAGAATAGGAGTAGTCGACGATTTTTTCTTCAGCGTTTTCAATCACATCAAGTCCTTTGTCATCACCAGTAAGCGAAAACATGGCTTCTTTAACAGTTAATGACGAATTCTGATACTTATCGATAAAATGGTCAAGTGACAAAAGGATCTTTTCATCCAATTCAGGCGAGCTGAGTCCTTTTTTTAATGTTTCCTCGTTGAGAATATGTGTTGAGACCACTTGGCCCAATGATCGGGCAATTCTAGCTTTTTCCTTGGGAATTAAACCGGGAGTGAAAGGGATTTGAAAACCAAAAAGAAAAATAGGATTAATAGGTCGAAATAGCATTCTTATAGCAATGCCGTTGGTAATCAGTCCAATAATACCACCAATTACTGGACCAGCAAGCAGTTTTAAATACATGGTGTACTCCTTATGCAAGAATTCAATAAAGCTATTGTAAACTTTTTGTAATGGGGTGTCCAGTAGGAAAAAACTTTTAAAAGATTGTTAATTCCCAATAATCCTGTTACAATATAAAAAATCAGGTTGAAAACAAGGAGGAAGATTTGAAAAACGAGGATCAAAAGTTGAAACAAAGCAAGATTTCAATGTATGTTATTATTTTTATTGCTTATTATTTTGTAAACTTTCATCGTTATGCCGGCAGCATGTCGGCGCCAGTGCTGATTGATGAATTGGGTTTTACACCAACCCAAATCGGCTGGTTTGGTGCGATTTTTACTTATTGTTATGCTTTTGCCAACTTGCCGGCAGGTATCTTAATCGATAAGTTTGGGAGTCGTAAACTGATTGCAGTTCTTTATATTGGGGCGGCAGTTGGGACACTATTCTTGGCCACAGGTAACAATTATGCGATGATTTTAATTGGTCGTGCTTTGATTGCGGCAGGAATTGCACCAGTTTATGTTGCGGCCTGTAAAGTAATCGCCGAATGGGAAGTGCCCGAAAGATTTTCAGCTATGAATGGCTATTTGATGGCTTTTGGTCGAGCGGGCGGAATTGTTGCAGCCACACCATTAGCGCTTTTGATGGCTTCTGTAGGCTGGCGAAATACCTACTACATATTTGCACTGATTTCACTAGTGATTGGAATTGCCGCCTGGATTTTAATTAGAGACAAAAAAGAAGATAAAATTCAGCAAGGCGCAAATCCCTTTAAAGGATTGGGCAAACTAGTTGGCCAAAGCCAATACTGGCTCCTGGTTTTGTTTATGATGGCGGCCACGGCCACCGTTCAAAATATTTTTTCTAACTGGGGCGGTGTTTTTATGATTCAGGGACTTGGCTATGATGCTAATACAACAGCAAATGTGCTGGTATTTTGTGCCATAGCATCAGCAACCGGATCGCTCTTTGCTGGAACGGTGGTTAAAAAAACATCACCTCGCAAGGCGGTTATGATCGGGGGAACGGTGTTAATGATTGGAACTGCGACGTTGGCTTTCTTTGCACCAGTTTTAAGTCAAACAGCGGTGTTTACAGTTTTTATTGTTATGGGATTTGCTGAATTTTACACCATATCTACTGGTTTTTCGCTGTTGCGAACAATATTGCCAGCAAAATTCGTGGGAACAGCCATGGGCATGGCGAATTTTATGATGTGGGGAGTAGGGGCCAGCATCATTGCCCAGCTTTGGGGTGCTTGGATTCCAGAGGATTATGCGATTAGTGGTTTTCAGACAGCTTTCACTTTCCATGCTGTAATTCTTCTAGTAGGATTAATTTCGGTTTTCTTTGTTAAGGAAAAAACCATCCCGGCACTGGAAAATTTATAGAATCTTTAAATCCGTGAGGTCAGCTTGACGGTTTGCTTTTGAACGGCTATACTGAATTAAAAAGCAGAGGTAAAAATGAGTCATTTTGTTGAATTTAAGGACGTTATCAAACAATATCATATGGGTGAAGTGACCATCAATGCCGCCAATGGCATTAGCTTTAATGTCGACAAAGGGGAATTTGCCATCGTAGTAGGACCAAGCGGTGCCGGAAAAACTACCGTATTAAATATTTTGGGTGGAATGGATAGTTGTGATGAAGGTCAGGTAATTGTTGACGATAAGGATGTTGCTCAGTTTAACAGTCGGGAATTAGCGGAATATCGTCGTTTCGATACTGGATTTGTTTTTCAGTTCTACAATCTTATTCCAAATTTGACGGCTGTTGAAAATGTTGAGCTGGCTACCCAGATTTGCAAAGATCCCATGGATGCCAAAGAAGCTTTAATCAATGTAGGATTAACTGAGCGAATGGCGAATTTTCCTGCTCAGCTATCGGGGGGAGAACAGCAGCGAGTTGCTATTGCCAGAGCATTGGCTAAAAGACCTAAACTGCTTCTTTGCGATGAGCCAACTGGTGCTTTAGATTACAATACTGGTAAAAATATTTTAAAGCTCTTGCAGGACACCTGTCGGCGTGAAAAAATGACAGTGATTTTGATTACCCATAATTCGGCAATTACACCAATGGCGGATAAGGTCATACTCATGAAAAATGGTAAAGTTGAGAAGAGTTATCTGAATGCGACACCCCTACCGGTGGATGAAATCGAGTGGTAGTAAAAATTAGACGCACATTGGCTCTCTATGGCTATGAATCACCCATTTTCATTGGAACTGGGCGCTTTGGAAAATGCTACTCGACGAAAAAAAACAATCGAGATTATTTGTTCAAAATTTTTGAAAAGAATTTAGTAAAACGACGAAAGCAAAAGGCTCTAAATGAAGGTCGACTGCTTAAGCAGTTAAGCCATCCGGGAATACCAGCATTTATTGAAACGATCGAACGCGATGGTATTTTTGGCCTTGTGATGGAAAAAAAAAGGGGTCTTTGTTTAAGTGATGTGGAAGATAGGGGAATCAGCTTTACAAAAGATCAGGTTATGGATATAATCGGTGATCTGATTGATTTGCTGGTATTTCTTGAAACAAAAAATATCCGTCATCGCGATATCCAATTGTCAAATATAATTTGGCAGCCCGGGCAATTGTCCTTAGTTGATTTTGGCAGTGCAAGACGAATCAATCGTTTCACAACTGAATTTGAACCGGATTATTGGGCTTTAGGAGACACCATGTTGCGCTTGTTTAACAGTTGTGATGCATACTATGATGCTGAAAAAGATGATTTTTATAATTTATGCTTACCCGAGGAACTTGCAGTTTTTCTAAAAAGACTTATTTACATTGATAGGCCTTTTAATTCATTTAAAGAAATCAGAAGCAGCTACCGGAATTTTTGTAACCGGTAGTTTTTAATTGTCGGAACTTTTACTATACAATTGCCCTTATATCATGTAAGATATGAGGGTTAAAACAAACAAATGAGGAATATATGAAAAACATTGATACTTTTTTAAATCAGGAAATACTACCACGAGTGACAAAACCGATTACCTATCAGGGCAACGAAGTGAATGCCGTCTCAAAATTGGGTCAAGAAAATCTTACCCGATTTGCCTTTTGTTTTCCCGACTTATATGAAGTGGGAATGTCACATTTGGGGCTTAAAATCATTTACGGACTTCTTAATGAACAAGAAGACATTTGGTGTGAACGCGTTTTTTCACCGGGAATAGATATGGAAGAATTGCTACGTGAACACCATCTGCCCTTATTTAGTCTTGAGTCACAAACGCCCTTGAAACAATTTGATTTTCTGGGTTTTACCTTGCAATATGAAATGAGTTATACGAATATTTTAAATATTCTGGATCTGGGACAGATTCCCCTGCTATCAGAAGATCGAACAATTGAGGCCCCTTTTGTAATCGCCGGGGGATCTTGTGCTTATAATCCGGAACCCCTGACAGACTTTATCGACCTTTTTGTTATTGGCGAAGGAGAGGAAGTTATCCTTGAACTGATGACTTTATACGAAACCTGGAAAGACTCAAAGGCAGACCGTCTAGATTTTTTAACAAGCGCTGCTCAACTGACGGGGATTTATGTGCCGGCCTTATATCAGGTTACATATTTGGCGGAAAGCGGCACAATAAAAGAATTTTCCCCAATTGACCAAAACTTACCTGCAACGATTAAAAAGCGCTTTATTGAAGATCTTGATAATGTTTATTATCCCGAAAAAATGCTTGTTTCTTACACCGAGACTGTACATGATAGAATCACCATGGAGATTTTTAGAGGTTGTGGACGGGGCTGTCGTTTTTGTCAGGCGGGTATGATTTATCGACCAACGCGGGAAAAATCGACTGATACAATCAAATCGACAATCAAAAATCTTATCAAAAACACAGGTTATGATGAAGTATCACTTTCATCATTAAGTTCAGGCGATTATAGTGAAATAGAGAATCTGATTCATGATCTGGTTGCCGACTATCAGGACCAAAAAGTTGGCATATCATTGCCGTCTCTTAGAATTGATTCCTTAAGTGTTTCCATGCTTGAAGAAATTCAAAAGATCAGAAAGACTGGCATCACGCTAGCGCCTGAAGCCGGCACTCAGAGAATGCGAGATGTTATAAATAAAGGTGTGACAGAACAAAACTTGCTTGATACAGTCGAAACGGCCTTTTTAAAGGGGTGGGGACATATTAAGTTGTATTTTATGATTGGCCTGCCTGGTGAGACCATCGAAGATATCGAAGGGATCGCTCAATTAGGGCAAAAGGTTGTTGATCGCTATTATGGAATCGAGAAATCAATGCGAAATAAAGCATTAAAGTTGGTTTTAAGTACTTCTTGCTTTGTTCCCAAACCATTTACACCCTTTCAATGGGTTGGGCAAAATACCCAGGATGAATTTAGAGAAAAACAAAAGCATCTGAAAAATACGATAAAAGATCGTAAAATTTCTTATAATTGGCACGATAGTCAAGTTAGTTTTCTTGAGGCTGTTTTTGCCAGAGGAGATCGTCGCCTTGGAAAAGTTCTAAAACTGGCACATGAAAAAGGCTGCAAGTTTGATGGATGGCATGAACATTTCAATTATGATAAATGGATGGCGGCTTTTGAAGAGGCGGGTATTGACCCTGACTTTTATGCCATTCGCCCGCGAAATTTTGATGAAAAATTACCCTGGGATTTTATAGACACTGGCGTTAGTAAGGAATTTTTGATTAGTGAGTTTCAACAGGCTCAAAATGCTCTTAAAACGCCATATTGCCGTGAGGAATGCTCGGATTGCGGAATTCTTGATTTCAAAAAAGGATGGAAATGTCATGCCTAGAATACAGTATCAATTTAAAAGGGATGAACGTTTGCGTTTTCTATCTCATCTGGATCAGCAGCGTTTATTTGCCCGGGCATTTAGAAGAGCAGGATTAGACGTTTTATATTCACAGGGCTTTAACCCCCACCCCAAAATGTCATTTGCGCTGGCTATGTCGGTTGGTTTAACCAGCGCTTGCGAGTATGGTGAGGTGGTCATAGGCTCTGATATTGAACTGTCAGATTTTATCAAAAATCTGAATGCAGTGCTTCCAGCCGGTCTAGAAGTAGTTCGTGCTTGTATTTGTGATGATCAACAAAAGTCGCTATCGGCAATCCTGGAAAAAAGCTGTTACCAGGTGCAGGTGAAGCTAATTTCAGATCTAGACAAAAGCCAACTAAAGACATTGATTGCCCACTTTCTAAATCAGGATCATATTGAGATGGAAAAACGCAATAAGCGTGGGAAAAAGGTCATTCAGGATATAAAACCCTATATTGAAAGTATCGCACTTGGTCAAATAACAGATAAAAAGGCTTTGTTGGAAATCAATGTACTTTACCATGACCAAAAAACTGTCAAACCGGAACTAATTCTAAGCAGCTTTAATGATTGTGAAATAGAGGTTTTTTTAATTGATTCAACGATAAGAATCCATCGTCAGGATCTCATTTTAAGAGATAACTGTTTTGATTTTTGATTCATTTCACGAATAAAACACAGCTTTTTCTCATAAGTTGACTATTTGATTAAATAATTTCCATTTTATTTTGAAACATTTGTTCAAATAAAATGGGAATTATTCAATTTGGGAACTAAAATTTACTGCGTTTTCGTCTTGTGAAAAAAAATTAAACATGATAAAATACATTCGTTATTTTTAAATATAGTTAAGACAAAAGCTCAAAGCTAGATAAGCGCGATTTAATTAATTTAAATTTTTACGCAGCTGTCACTGGCGATAAAAGGCAATCTGGAAGCTTGTAATCTGGAGATTTTGTCAATACTGAACGACGATGATAGTGTCAAGTGAGCTATGAAAAACTAGAGCTGAAAAAACAGGCTCAAATAGAACCATAGAAACGTTAGATTTCAGGATTGTGGCAACTCACGCCACCCTTGACGGCGCACAAAAGCAATGCTCTGAAGGATTTACCGCAGGCGAAGAACTCAGGAACAGATCGCTTTTGGTGCCTGCTTCACAGC
>JASGLP010000049.1 GCA_030156895.1 Eubacteriaceae bacterium
TCCTCTGTCATAATCAGACCAGACAAGGCTTTAACCGCTGCTGACTCATTAAAAGTCGTAAGAATTTCAGTGGCTTTGGCCTGGGGTTTTTCTTTCAGTAACTCGATAAATTGCGCATATTCATGGATTGTCAGCGCTTCCGGCAAAAGCTCATCGATTGCCTGACGATTTTCAAGACAATACCTGACCGCCAGTTCCTGTGCCACCTGATAGGCTTTAGGAATCTGCTCGTTGGCTTGGCTTTGTTTTATTTCCTTTAAAATCTGTCCACTTTCTTTTCCCGAACGTGCTCGCACAATTTCTGAATGGATCACTTTTTTATTAATGCCAGTTTCATCTGCGACCTGTTGACTGTAATATTCTACTTCGACAGCTGTTTGACAATCTTTTAAAATTTTAATTGCAGCTGTTCCATAAGCGATTTTTCCATCGGTCGTCGTTAAATCAAATTGTCGTTTTAAAAGCTTCAACTCATATTCCACAGGGGTTAAAGCACTTTTCCTTAAATTTTCAAAAGCTTCCAACCCATTTTTTTGAATAAAAGAGTCGGGATCTTCATCATTGGCAAGAACTATTATTGTAACACTAATATCTGTATTTTTCAAGATGTTCAAAGCTTTTTCTGTGGCGGCCTGGCCAGCCTGATCACCGTCAAACAAAAGCACCACTTCTTTAACATAACGGCTAAGAATTTTCCCGTGATATGGAGTAAAAGCTGTTCCCAGAGCCGCAACTGCATTTTTTATCCCCTTCTCATAAAGAGATACCACATCCATATAGCCTTCAACCAGATAAATCCGACCATCAGTCAGATTTTTTTTGGCATCATTTAAGTTATAAAGCTCATAGCTTTTAGAAAAAATCACCGTCTCTGGTGAATTTAAATATTTAGGGCCTTTACCATCACTGTTAAGAATTCTGCCACCAAAGCCAACAATCTGACCGCGGGGATTAATAATTGGAAACATAACCCGTCCCCGAAACCGGTCATAGATTCGGCCGCTTTCCGACTGCATTTGAAGACCCGAGTCAAGCATTTCCTTTTGCGTAAATCCTTGGGATTCAAGATATTGACCAAGATCATTCCACGAATCCAGTGCGTAGCCCAAACCAAATTTTTTGATCGTTTCCGCCGATATTCCCCGTCCCAAAAGATATGCTTGGGCCTGACGGTCAGATTTTAAACGCTTATAAAAAAAATTGCCGGTCATCCGGTGTAACTCATAAAGGCGTTTTTTATGCTCATACTGATCATCCGTTGCTTCCGTTTTTTCCGGCAGGCGAATATTTGCCCGATCCGCTAAAAGTTTCAGAGCATCCAAAAATGGCAATTTTTCCATTTCCATAATAAAAGTAACCGCATTTCCCCCAGCCCCACAGCCAAAACAATGGTAAAGCTGTTTCTCCTGCGAAACCGAAAATGAAGGGGTCTTCTCATTATGAAAAGGGCACTTTCCTTTATAAGAATTCCCGGTTCGTTTTAAAGTCAGATAGCCTGATATTATATCAACAATATCATTGGCCTCGATGACTGCTTGAATCACCTCGTCTGAATAAAAATTTGCCATTTAATTTCCTATCTTTGTCTTTATTTACCCTCGTAAGTTTATATTCTATCTTTCTTCCCAAACTCCTTCTTAATATTTACAGTTTTTAAAATATAATTGAAATTTAATCTTACTTTATTTTAAAATTGATGAATTTATTAAATTAAGAGGGTATAATTATAATAACAATTTTAAGAAAGAGGTGTTTTTATGGAAAAGATGAGAATAGTTGAAATGATTCGTGAAAAAATTGATGCAGCGGGATTTAACGACAAGGGTCTTGCAAGTATCTCAGTCAATGAAATGGGCGACAGCGATCAGATTCTTGGTGCTATTGAAGTTTTGAAATCCGAAACTCCTTTCGAATTCGATTTTGATGTGGATGCCATGGTGATCAAAGTCTACAACAAGGAAGAGGATCTCGATGGCTTCATCAAACGTAACCCCTCCCCACAAAAATGCCAATAAGTAACAAAATTTTTAAAAGCCTGATCATACAAACCATGATCAGGCTTTTAAATTTGCGGTCAGAACGGATCATTTAATACCCATTCCGGCTGATTTAATATAAAATTTTATTTCGTCAATGCCGCCTGAGCTGCTGCCAGTCTGGCAATTGGCACTCTAAAAGGTGAGCAGGAAACATAATCAAGTCCTGCCTGATGGAAGAATGCGATGGATTTAGGATCGCCGCCATGCTCGCCGCAGACGCCAATTTTTAAATCCGCTTTGGTTTTCCGACCCAGGGTCACACCGGTTTCAACCAGTTTGCCAACCCCTTCCACGTCAATACTCTGGAAAGGATCGCTTGGCATAATGCCCTTTTCCTTATAGTCAGCAATGAATTTGCCAGCATCATCACGGGAGAAACCGTAAGTCATCTGGGTTAAGTCATTGGTTCCGAATGAGAAGAATTCAGCTTTTTCTGCGATCTGATCAGCGATTAAGGTCGCTCTGGGGATTTCCATCATGGTTCCCACCAGGTATTTGATATCAGAATTTTTTTCGGCCTTAACTTCTTCCGCCACTTTTCGGACGACTTTTTCCAGATACATAAGTTCTTCTTTGATCCCAACCAATGGAATCATAATTTCCGGTACAACATCAAAAGCGCCCTCTGCTCTAACTTCAATTGCCGCTTCCATAATCGCTCTGGTCTGCATTTCAGCGATTTCCGGGAAAGTAATGGCCAGTCGACAGCCTCGGTGACCCAACATGGGGTTAAATTCTTCAAGACTATTAATGACTACCACCATATCTTCGTAGCTGATACCCATATCCTGAGCTAAAGCTTTAGTATCTTTTTCTTCTGTTGGTAAAAATTCATGCAGCGGCGGATCCAAAAGTCTGACGGTAACCGGTCGACCTGCCATGGCTTTGTAAATACCCAGGAAATCCTCTTTCTGCATTGGCAGAATTTCTGCCAGAGCAACTTGACGCTGTTCTTTTGTTTCGGAGAGAATCATGCGTCGGACACTGGGGATACGGTCTTCATCAAAGAACATATGTTCTGTACGACAAAGGCCAATTCCTTCTGCCCCAAAAGCTACCGCTGCTGCTGCATCTCTTGGGGTATCGGCATTGGTTCTGACCTTTAATTTTCTAAAACTGTCGGCCCATTCCATGATGGTTCCAAAATGGCCTGACAGTTCTGGGCTCACGGTTTTAATACTGCCCTGATAAACCGTTCCGGTGCTGCCATCCAGAGAAATGTAATCACCTTCTTTAAAAACCTGGCCACCGACAGTAAATTGTTTAAGCTGTTCTTCCACCTTAATACTTTCACAACCGGCTACACAGCATTTACCCATTCCGCGGGCAACTACAGCGGCATGGGAAGTCATCCCACCACGAGCTGTCATGATGCCGTTAGCTGCATACATACCTTCTATATCTTCAGGTGATGTTTCTTTTCTGACAAGAATGGTTTCTTCGCCATTGGCAACGGCGCTGCAGACCGCTTCAGCTGTGAAGTAGACCCGACCGGTAGCGGCTCCAGGAGAAGCCGGTAGGCCAGTTGCCAATACAGCTGCTTTTCCTAAGGCTTGGGCCTCAAAAGTCGGATGTAATAGCTGGTCTAAGGAGACTGGATCCAGTCTTAAAATGGCTTCTTCTTTGGAAATCAAACCTTCGTCAACCATTTCCACAGCAGCTCTAAGAGCGGCGGCGGCGGTCCGTTTGCCGGTTCTGGTCTGTAACATGTAGAGTCTATCTTTTTCAATCGTAAACTCAATATCCTGCATATCTTTGTAATGATTTTCCAGCCGTTCGGCGGTTTCTAAAAACTGTTTATAAACAGCCGGCATAATTTCTTCCAGTTCGTCAATATGTTTCGGTGTTCTAATACCAGCAACCACATCTTCGCCCTGGGCATTAATCAAAAACTCACCAAAGAGTTTTTTCTCACCAGTCGCCGGGTTTCTGGTAAAAGCCACACCCGTCCCACTGTCATCGCCCATGTTGCCATAAACCATGGACTGAACATTAACGGCTGTTCCAATATCATGGGGTATATCATTCAGATTCCGATAAGTGATGGCACGGTTATTGTTCCAGGATCTGAAGACAGCTTCCACAGCCATTATCAACTGCTTTTGCGGATCTTGTGGGAAATCTTTTCCGGTTTCCGCTTTAACGATCTCTTTATACTCCGCAACCACATTTTTCAAATCGTCAGCAGTTAGTTGCGTATCATCCTGATAGCCATTTTCTTCTTTCATACGATCAAGAACATCTTCAAATTTATTCTTATCGATTTCCTGAACCACATCACCAAACATCTGAATGAATCGTCTGTATGAATCAAAGGCGAATCGTTTATTACCGGTATTTTCGGCAATGCCTAACACCGTATCATCATTGAGACCAAGATTTAGTACAGTATCCATCATTCCTGGCATTGAAATTTTTGCGCCGGACCGAACTGAAACCAGCAAAGGATTATCTCTTAAACCCAACTGTTTGCCTGTTTGACTCTCAATGATTTTTAAACTGACATCAATCTGTTCTAAAATCTCATGAGACAATTTTTTATTCTGATTATAATACTCGGAACATGCTTCCGTTGTTACTGTAAACCCTTGTGGAACTGGCAACCCAATTTTTGACATTTCCGCAAGATTTGCACCTTTTCCTCCCAGTAATGCCTTCATTGAAGCATTACCTTCCTTGAACAGATAAACCCATTTTTTAGTCATTTAGACTTCCCTCCTCGTTACATTAGCAAGTATTATCGCCGCAATTTCCTCAATTGCTTTGGATGTTACATCAATGACCGTACATCCAATATTATCAAAAAGCTCCTGCGCTTTTTGTAACTCAGTTATCACCCGTTCTCGACTACCATAAAATGATTGGCCTTCGATACCCATTGATCTGATGCGTTCGGAACGAATGTTGACCAGGCGGTCAGGATCCAGGATTAACCCAAATATTTTTTCCCGCGGAATTTCAAATAATTCTTTGGGCGGTTCTATCTCCGGCATTAAAGGGATGTTTGCAACTCTATACTGGCGGTTGGCCAGATAGATAGAAATAGGTGTTTTCGATGTTCTGGAAACACCAATCAAAATGATGTCTGCTGTTGGCAGCTCATGTGTATTTTTTCCATCATCACAGCGAATAGCAAATTCGATGGCTTCAACTTTTTTGGCATACTCCGGATCCAGTAATATATCTGAAATACTATTGGCAACCGGTTTTTCACCAGTAATTCCACGAAGCGTCTCAACCAGTGAACCCCTGGCATCATAAATTGGAATTTGTGTCTTTTTAGCTTCCTGTTCAAAGTAATTTCTCAGCTCTTCGGAGAAGAAATGATAAACGATCAAGCCGTTTTTACTGGCTGCTCGCTCGAGCATTGAATCAATCCCAATTTTATCATCAACAAATGGATGGAGCCGAACCTCGCGAATCGATTTTTCAAAAACACTAATACCGGCTCGAACCAGCATTTCGCCGATATCGTTTGGCTTATCCGATACAACATATATAATTATAGATTTCATAGATCACTCAGCACTTTTCCCCATATTGACAACATATCGGGAAATGTTGGTCCGCGATACTTTGCCAATCAGAACCAGCCGTTCTTTGCCGTGTTCATCCTTTTCCTTTGTAACAATCGGCAAAGATTCCACTTCATAATACATGGTTTTAAATGCCGCATCATAAACTGATTCCTCCGGCTCCAGATAGATGATGTTGGGCATTCTTGTCATGATCAGTGGAATCGGTAGCGTATTAACTTCTTCACGTCCAATCATGGCTTTTATAAAATCCTTTCGGGATACAATCCCGGAAAGATATTTCCCATCAACCACGTATAGCGTTCCAGCATTTTTTGTAAACATGGTAATGATGCCATCGTAGATTGAAGTATTCTCTTCAACAATCGTTGGTTCAGATGAAATATCCATCACACTAATTGTTTTTATATAAGATCCCAGCATATGCAGCAGGGATCGTCCCGTATAATAATAACCAACTTTTCTCTTAGCCTCTAAAATACCAAGCATGGTTAAAACTTTTAAGTCAGGCCGTAATGTAGCACGATTTATATTCAACAGCTCCGATATTTCATTGCTTTTAATCGGCTGTCGCTCTTTAACAATATCAACTATTTCCTGTTGTCTTGGTGTGAGTTGCATATTCTACTCCTAAGCTCTAAATTGATATTAAGTATAACACATATATTTCGTTTGTAAACATTAATATTAATTATTTTTAACACTTAATAATTATTTATCAATTAAATTAAATGTAAAGATTTTCATAGTGTAATTGATTCAGAAATCGACTCATATATTTTATCACCAATACGGGTCACATTCTTTAAATCCTCCAACTGAGTAAAGCTGCCGTTTTCTTCCCGATAGTCAATAATGTTCTGGGCAATGACATCGCCAATACCGGGCAGGCTTTTGAGTTCTTCTAAATCAGCCGTATTAATATTAACCCGACCGTCTGTACTGACTCCCGATTGACTGCTTGCATCCCCAATCACTGGTATCACAATCTGTTCCTCATCTTTAATTTTCCGAGCCAGATTAAGGGCTGACTGATCAGCTGTTTCAGAAAAACCGCCTGCCGCTGATACGGCATCCATCAACCTTGCGCCTGACGGCAGACTGATAAGCCCCGGGGCATTAACCGCGCCGGTAACATGTACCATAATCTGCGCCGCGGGTTCTTCAAGAGACTCCGATGACTCCGCGCTCTCAGATACTATAATTTCACTCTCCTGGGAATCCTGATTCAGATACCAAGCCCAAAAAACGCCCAAAAAAACAAGCACGATGAGAATGTACAGAAGTTTATTTCGGTGAATATCCATACTACACTCCAAGGGGTTGAGTTTCCCATCGGCCATTTTTGAGCATCCAGTATTCAGTATAACCGCACTCCAAAAGATAGTTTTCTGCTGCATCAAATAAAAAAGCAATCCCGGTATCATAGTGAGTATCGCCACCAATCGTGATGGGGATCTCTCTTTTTTTCATTTCTGGAATAATCCAGTCAGAGGGATAGCGTCCTACACCAGGTACCCGCATATCTGCGCCAGTATTGATTTCAATCATTGTTTTTGTGGCGGCGATACGATCCAGACAAGCTGTAACTAATTCTTTGTACCAGCTTTCCTGATCATCAAAAAAGAAGTGATCCTGGTTGAATTTTTTAATTAAATCTAAGTGTCCCAGTATTTCCGGCTGATAAGCCGTAACCATATGGCCAATCGCCTGATAATACTCCTTAATGAAGTCCTGACTGTTTCCTGAGTAGAAACGGCTAATGGCCTCAGCAAAATTTTCCCGGCTTTCATCTATGTAATAAATTGGATCGACATCTAGCGATTTAATGGTATGAATCGACATGATCACATAGTCAAGTTCATTTAAAAAGCCTTTTGCCTGTTCACTGATGCTGTGACGATCCATAAAATAATCGACCTCAAGACTCTTATAAATCTCGATCTGATCCTGATATAAATCGATTAACCGTTTGACTTCTGCAAAGTATCGGTCTAAATCACCTGTTTGAATGGTCCAGTCATTTTCAAAGGGCAGTGGCATATGACCAGTCAAGCCAATGCTTGTAAGCCCTGCTTTAATTGCTGCCTGCACCATTTCTTCAAGGGTATTCTTACCGTCACAAAAATTCGAATGAATATGATAATTTGCCTGTATCATTTTGTTCCCTCCAAAACTTTGCATGTGCTGATTGTAACATGCCCTGTACTTTAAGTAAATAAAAAAATAAAAATTTAAGACTGCTAATCCTGTACAGAAAAAGAGCCAAAAGGAAATGCTACCATTTTCTTTTGGCTCTTTTTCTGCACAAGGCTTCATTTTCACTACAGTATTTTGTTTAAAAAACTTTTTGTTCGGTCCTCTTTAGGATTTAGAATCACTTCTTCCGGTGTTCCCTGTTCACAAATGACCCCGCCGTCCATAAAAATGACCCGGTCTGCCACTTCACGGGCAAATCCGATTTCATGGGTAACAACCATCATGGTCATTCCTTCTTCGGCAAGTTTTCGCATTGTTGCCAATACCTCGCCAACCAGTTCAGGATCCAGTGCTGAAGTCGGTTCATCAAACATCATAATCTTTGGTTCCATAGCCAAGGCTCTGGCAATTGCTACACGCTGCTGCTGTCCACCAGACAGACGAGACGGATATTCCTTGGCCTTGTCTGATAGCCCAACCATTTCCAGCAAATCAAAGGCTTTCTTCTCAATTTCTTTTTTATCGACTTTTTTGACGATAAGGGGTGAAATAGTAATATTTTCCAGCACTGTCAAGTGGGGAAACAAATTGAAGTTCTGAAAGACCATTCCCAGTTCCGCACACATCTGCTGAACTTTATGGGGATCAATCCGCATCATATCCTTATTGTTTTCCCGTTTATCGGTTAGCTCACCTTCAATGTAGATTTCGCCGCTTGAAATCCTTTCCAAGTGATTAAGACAACGTAGCATGGTAGACTTACCAGACCCGCTGGCGCCCAGGATACAAACCACTTCCCCCGCTTCAATCTCTAAATTGACACCTTTTAAGACTTCCAGATCACCAAAAGACTTTCTTATATTAACTAATTTTACCATACTCATATCATAACCTATCTTTCATAGACTCCCAGTTTCTTCTCCATCTTATCAAAAACAACCTGAATAACGGTTGTCAGGAAGAGATAGATTACTGCCGCATAAATATAGTAAATCCAGCTCCCAGTCGAAGAAGCCATTGTTTTGGTGGTTCTAAGTAAATCGAAAAGCGCAATCGTCGAAACCAGTGACGTATCTTTTAACAAGAGAATCAGCTCATTACCCACCGGCGCCACCATTCGTTTATAGGTCTGGGGAATAATGATCTTCATCATGGCCTGGCGATAACTCATTCCCAATGCTTTTGCCGCCTCCATTTGGCCATTGTCAATTGATTCGATGGCCGCTCTGATGATTTCCGCCAGATAGGCTGTCGAATTAAGTGAAAAGGCAATAAAAGCACAGAGCATGGGGTCAATCAAAAGTGTATTACCGGTCGCATCCAGATAAATAATCGGGATGGCATAAAAAATCATGAATAATTGCAATAAGAGTGGCGTTCCTCGAAAAAACCAGATGTAAAACCATGACAGTGCATTGGCAATCCGATTCTTGGAAATTCTTCCCAATGCCACGATGACACCAAAAAGAACCCCAAAAACAATCGCTACCAGTGCAATTTCAATTGTTACAACGGTTCCATCAAAAATCGCCCATAATTGGGTTTCATTTAACACGTTAGTATTTTTCCCTTCATCAAAGATTTAAACATGGACAGGACTTGTACGTCAGTACAAGTCCTATCAAAATTTTACTACTCAATAACAATCAGTTCCGTATTAATGTCTGTTGTCATATCTTTGCCAAACCAGACATTTGAAATTTCAGTCATTTTACCACTATCCTGCAGTGATTTAATAGCTGTGTTAAGGGTTTCTACCAAGGCGGTATCTTCTGCACGGCAAGTAATCCCAATCGGCTCATTAGTCAAAACATCTGAGCTAACTACAAAAGTATCAGGTTTATCTGCTACATAATGCATTGCAACCCCAATATCTGTAATGATGTTGTCGATCTGTTTTCCTTCAAGAGCGGCAAAGGCATCAAGCATGCCATCAAATTTTTTGATATCAACATTGACGCCGCCATCAGCTTTAAGCTTTTCAGCAGCAATATCGGCTGTTGTTTCAATCTGAGCGCCCAGGCTCTTTCCTTCCAGCTGAGCAAATTCGGTCACAGGCTCTGCATCAGTTCGCGAAACTAAAACAATCCCATTGGCAACATATGGATCAGTCATGGCAAAGTTTTCCAGTCGATCCGGTGTAATACTGGTACTTGAGATGATTACATCATATTGTTTGGCGTTTAAGCCATTGAAAATACCATCCCAGGCAACAGTTTGAAATTCGACTGTAACACCAAGCTCTTCAGCCAGGGCATTGGCAAAATCGATATCAAATCCAACCAGCTCGTTCTGATCGTTACGAAATTCCATGGGCAGGTAGGTATCATCCACACCGATGGTCAAAACGCCATCAGCCAGGGGATCTTCAGCAGCTGCTGAATCATCAGTTGAACTTGAAGAACAACCCGTCAGAACCACAGCAAAAGTCATGGTCAAAACAACAAATAAAGCTAACAATTTTTTCTTCATTTTCTTCTCCTTTTCATCATCCTAATGAAATTTATTATATATTAATTCTGCCTGATTCACAAGTTTTTTTGAGTCGCGACCACCGCTGCCACCTGCAAACCGCTCTGGCAAAACTGATATTCTGTCAAATTAAGAGAAAACATCCATAAATATCCCCAGGATATTGAGGCCGCTGACCCAGGTTCCAATAACACTACCCAAATTGGCAAAAACCACCACCATCAGAACTTTTGTGACCTTATTTTTCCATAAACCTTTAAAAGATGTCAGATCCTGGCTCAAGGATTCAAAATCTTCAACCTTGGGCTTTCTGAAGTGGGCTTCAACAATTCCTGCAAACCAGCCCGCTGCCAGCAAGGGATTCAGCGAGGTGATGGGAGCCATCACCAAAGCTGTCAGCACCGACAAAATGTGCCCGCCGGCAATTAATGTTCCCAGTGCCGACAAGAGACCATTCCAGATGATCCAGTTTTTAGCCTGCTCAAGTCCTGACTGCGGATTAACAAAAAAAGTCGCCAGAATAATTAGGAGGATTGCCGCCGGAATCAGCCAGCCGACCACCTTGGAAGCCGAAGATTTTTTAGGAATGGTCTCCAGCTCCTTAAGATTCTGATCTTTATAAATCTCCTCTCTTATACCCGGGACATGGGCCGCCCCCAGAACCGCGACAATTTTCTGTCCGGGGGCATTTTTGATCTTATAGGCCAGATACTGGTCACGCTCATCCACCAGATACTTTTTCACGCCTTTAAAAGCCGAACCCATTTCCGCCAAGGCCGCACTGAGCATGTCCGCCGATTTAAGTTCTTCCAGTTCTTCTTCCGTGATTTCCTCATTATCAACAACACTCATGGCAATAGAGAAAATCAGTTTGATTTTTTCAAAAAATCCCGATCCCCGCCAGATCCGATTAAAAGTAATCTGTATATTACGGTCTGCTAAAACCAGATTAGCATCCAGTTCTTTTGCGCATTCAATCCCAGTAATCATTTCCTGGCCAGATTGAATGCCAAATTGGTCCGCCAGTTTACGCTGATAATTTGACAGCAGGATGTTAATAAACATGAAGCCGGCACGGCCGCTTTTGATGACTTTGACAATATCAGTATTGGACCATTTTTCTTTTTGAGAAATGGAATCATATCGCTGCTGATCCAGCTCAATACAGACCGTATCGGGTTTTTCAGCCTCAATGACCTGACGGACTTCAATGGCACTATTTTGTGAAACATGAGCCGTACCAATGAGAATAAGCTCTTTACCCTCAAATTCCAGCCTTGTAATATTGTTAGATTCCAATGTCATTCCTTTCTTTGATACAATTACATCAGAATCATATCAAGCAGCGTCTCTCGATCCAGACCATTTATATAAGCTCCCGGATCAATGTCTTTTAATGCCCCCATCAGCGCCTGTTTTTCAGGCGCAACTCCGGTTAAGACTGCTTCCAGTTCCTGGATATCCCCATTACCGAAATAATCGCCGAAAAAGTTAATGTCCTTGATCAGGCCCTTGTCAACCTGCATCAGAATTGTGACAAGACCAAAATCATATTTGCGTTCTTTTCTTAAATTATACTGAGGAGAACGGCCATAATTCCATTCCCAGGTGCCGTATTTTTCATCCCGAAGTTTTTTAACCGCGTCAAACGCTTCATCTGATAATTTTATTTCTTCGAGATCCTCGTTGGAAAACATCTGTTCAATCAGGGCTTTTTTGAAATCTTCAAGGCTATAACCAGGATCCATGTAGTCAGAAATATTGGTCACCCGAGCTTTCACTGATTTCACGCCTTTGGATTCAATTTTATCAGCTTTAACCTTTAAGGCTCCCTGGATGGTTGACAGCTTGGAATTAAACAGTAGTGTCCCATGATGCAGAATTCGATTGCGTTTGGCATACTGAGAATTACCCGAAAATTTCTTGCCGTCGATAGCAATATCATTGCGACTGTTAAATTCTGCCTTGACGCCAAGGGAATTGAGGGCATCAACCACCGGTTTGGTAAAGCTTTTGAAATCAAAAGCTTCTTTATTATCGTCATTCACAATAAAAGTAAAGTTGAGGTTTCCCATATCATGGTAAACTGCACCGCCACCGGTCAGCCTTCTAACAACTTTAATATTATTTTCTTTGACAAATTCCTGATTGATTTCTTCAATGGTATTCTGATGCTTGCCGACGATAATGGCATTATCATTCTGCCACAAGAGAAAATAAGATTCGTCCTGATTCATATTATTAAAAACATATTCTTCAAAAGCCAGATTGATCTCCGGGTCGGTTTCCTTCCAGTCAATGTATTTCATGCTTACCTCCGTTTAAATCTTTTACAGAATCTCTGATCATTACTTCATGAGGCACATAGACATTGCTGACATTTCGGTCACCATCTTTTTCACAAAGTTTGATTAGCATACGCATGGCAATCGCCCCAATATCGTACATGGGCTGGGCAACCGTTGTGATTTGCGGACGTGTCCATTCGGCAATCCAGAAGTTGTTAAAGCCACAGATACTTAAATTCTCGGGAATTTTTTTGCCCATCTCTTCAGCACAGCGAATTGCACCTAAAGCGGTCTGATCATTGAAACAGAAGACACAGGTAAACTCAATACCCGAATTGATAGCCTTTTCCATCATGTTATAACCGCCGGACAGGCTGAGTTTTTCTTCCAGAACCCGATCATCGGAAAATTCAATGTTTTTTTCTGCAAAAGCCCGCAAAAATCCCTTCTTTCGTTCCTGATAAATATAGCCCTCTTCCAGTTCGTCAAAAAACAGCATGAACTCTGTATGACCTTTTTCAATGATCTCCATCGCCAGCTCATAGGCCGCTTTTTCATTGTTAATCAGTACACCGCTCATTTCCCCGCTATCATCCGGCACACAACCAAGAACCACTTCGCTGGGGGCAGAAATTAATTCTTCCTGCATTTCTTTGCTTAAGTCTTTACCAACATAAATAATCCCATCACATTGTTTTTCAACCAGGACGTTTAAAGATTTCTTTTCCTTTTCCGCGTCAAAGTCGGTATTACTTAAAATAATATTGTAATTATAGATGCCACAGACATCTTCCGCCCCACGGACAATTTCTGTATAGTAGGGATTGGTGATATCCGGGATCATAATTCCCATGGTATGGGTCTTTTGAATTTTTAAACTTCTGGCGATGGCGTTGGGTTTGTATCCCGTTTTCTTGATGGCTTCCAGAACCCGTTCGCGGGTTTCTTCATTAACAAGGGGAATATTATTGACCACCCGGGAAACTGTGGCAACTGAAACATTGGCTTCACGTGCGACATCCACAATTTTCACTTTCATCTGATTACCTCTTCTTTTTCTTAATATTTATCACTTATGCTTTTTCACTGAGAACTTCATTCATGGCCTCAAGAATCAGGGCCGGCGCTCGTCGGCATTTTTCTTCTGAAACTGCGCAGGGAGCGAAGCGAAGGCCTTTGGCCAGACCAACAATAAAAACATTTTTTTCCATCAGACGATCAGAAATTTCCCGGGAATACTCACAGGGTATGCTGATAAAAAAGCCATCTGAGTAGGTGACTATTTCCAGACCGCACTTTTGAGCTTCCTCACAAAATGCCTGAGCTCGGCGTCTCAGAATCCCTTTATAAAAGGTTTGCTCGGCAATCATCTGATTGTAAAGTTCTGAGTCCGAATAAATTTTTGAAATTGTCTCCATAGCACCTCTGGTTCCGTTAGACCAGCTGCCCCGATTTGAGTAGGTGCAAGCATTGGCAAATTCCTCGGCAATTGACTCAGTTGGCGCGACACAAATGATGGCACCGTTTCTTAGCCCATACATTGTATACCCTTTCGAGCAACTAAAGGCATAGAGGGTTAAAACATTATGCGGCATACCCGTCAGTTTTTTCATAAAAGCCCTGGCTTCATCCCCTTCACCGGCAAAGTCAATATATGCCAGGTCAACCAGTAGAATGATTTTACATTCAGGATCATTATTGGCTTCTTCACTTACAAAAGCGATAATTTCATCCCATTCACCATCTGTAATTGAATAACCGGTGGGATTATGCGCTGGGGTATTAAGTACTGAAAGCACCCGACCCTGTTTTTTCAGAAGTGCTTTCATGCTTTCCTTGTAAGCATCCAGATTGAAAGTCCCTTTTTCATTGTACAAAGGAAAATTTACAATCGAACGTCTGTTTTCGTCGGCAATCGTATGATAGGCCGCCCAGTACCAGTCGGTAATCAGAATCTGATCACCAGGTTCTGTATAATTGCAAAAGGCGTGTCTAACCGCCCCGGTTCCCCCAGGTGTAGCAACTGCTTTTATAAAGCCCACTTCCGGTTGATAATCTTTAAAACAGGCTTTCACCACATCATTAAGAAAATCCGGCTGTCCTGCCAGACCGGAATAACCGGCAATCAAGTCGTTGGGCAGGTTTTTCAAAGTATCAAAAACTGATTTCATGGTGACAAGCTTGCCCTCATCATCCATTAAGGCTCCAAGGGTGGAATTAATAACCGCTTCTGCTCCCAGCTCCTGCGTTTTTTTAGCAGCTTCGCCGGCAATTCTAAAAATCGGGTCAGTACCGCCTTCTCTAAGCGATGACGGAATAACCATTTGTGCTTTATCCATTTTTATTCTCCTCATTTAAATAAATCTACCTTTTAAATTTTTTGCGTTCAGTTTCATATAAATTATTGCCCTGGGCATCAATAACCACGATAGCGGGAAAATCTTCAACAAGCAATTTGCGAATTGCTTCGGTTCCCAAATCTTCGTAGGCGATCAACTCGGACGATTTGATCAGACTCTGAAACAGGGCGCCAGCCCCGCCGACACAGCCAAAGTAAACGGCCTGGTGGCTGATCATGGCATTAATCACCATTTCACTGCGATTTCCCTTACCCATCATTGCCCCCAATCCATGATTTAAGAGCTCAGGAGTATATAAATCCATGCGTCCGCTGGTGGTGGGACCGGCGGAACCGATTATCTCACCCGGTTTAGCCGGGCAGGGACCCACATAATAAATCAGCTGATCCTTTAATTCAACCGGTAGTTCAATCCCTTTGGCCAGGTTTTCGGTCATTCTTTTGTGCGCTGCATCTCTGGCGGTGTAGATTACACCGGATATGCGCACATGATCTCCGGCTTTTAAAGCCGACCGGTCCGCTTTAGTCAAAGGTGTATTAATCTGTATCGTTCCCATTACAACTCTCTCTCCACGTGCCGATTCACGTAACAGCCCATATTAACGGCAACTGGCAGTCCGGCGATATGAGTCGGAAAGGTTTCGATGTTAATTCCCAGCACGGTATTAACGCCACCCAGACCCATGGGGCCGATCCCCAGCTGATTAGCGGCCTCCAGCAAATATGCTTCCAAGGACTGGATATGATCAGCCGGATGATGGCTGCCAAGAGGCCGGGAAAGTGCTTCCTTAGCCATTAATGCCGCTTTCTCCATGGTTCCGCCAATGCCCACACCAACTACAACCGGTGCACAGGCATTGGGACTGCCATTTTCAATTGTTTCCAGAATAAATTTTTTAACCCCCGCCAGACCTTCAGCCGGTTTTAACATTTTGAGGGCACTGGTGTTTTCACTGCCAAAACCCTTGGGCAAGAGCTTAATTTTAAAGCTTTCACCCTCAGTAATATTATAATGAATAATTGCTGGTGTATTCGTACCGGTATTACTTCTCAGCAAGGGGTCACTGACTACCGATTTTCTTAAAAAACCTTGCTGATAGCCTTTTTCCACGCCTTTTTGCAGGGCTTCCGAAAGACCGCCCCCTTCAATTTGCACTTGCTGTCCAATATTTAGAAAGATCACCACCATGCCAGTATCCTGGCAAATGGGGATTTTTTTTTCAGCCGCGACCATTAGATTTTTTTGCATCGTCTCGAGGATTTCAATCCCATTTTCCGAGATCTCACGTTCCCTTGCATTTTTTAGTGCCGATTCCATATCTGCGCCTAAATAACAATTTGCTTCAATGCACATTTCTGAAACAGCCTGAATGATTGTATCGGTGTGAATAACTCTCAAATCTGTTTCCTTTCTTTATTATAACTATCAAACACTGTTTTGCTTTTAGTCCAATTAACAAAGATCCATCCTTTGTTAGGTCATTTTTCGAAAACCATTGCGGCTATTACGCCTAAACGATTTTTGCAAAACAATTACATTCTGATTACTCCACATTATATCACAGAGTGAAAACAATATCACAACATTTTCATTCTTTTTCATGGTATTTTCATTTATTTTGTTTAAATTAAATCAACAAATCCATGTTGACGCAAGGCCTCGTATAAAACGATATTGACGGAGTTGGAAAGATTGAGAGACCTAGCCTTTTCATGATTGCGCATGGGTATCCGAAAGCGCCCCTGCGCAAAACGTTCATGCAGTTGAACCGGCACTCCCGCCGTTTCTTTACCGAACATAATAAAGGCCTCTTGATCAAATGCTATTTCATGATAAAACTTACTAGCCTTGGTTGTGGCTATATAGAGATTTCTGCCATTCAGATATTTTTCAAAGGCAGCAAAATCATCATGGACTGTTAAAGGCACCAGATCCCAATAGTCAAGCCCTGCTCTTTTTAAATATTTTTCTGAAAGTGAAAAGCCAAGGGGTTTGATCAGATGCAGGTTGGTTTTCGTCAAAGCGCAGGTTCTGGCAATATTCCCGGTATTTTGGGGAATCTCCGGCTGATAAAGTACAATGTTCATTTTTTCCTCATTTCTGTAAAGTTGCTCCCCTCATCATAGCTGTTATTTGAATAAATGTCGAATATTTTTCAACCAAAAAAAGTTTAAAACCGACTTCCTCGTTAGTTTTAAACTTTTTTGTTTATTCAATTGTGAAATCATCCGTCGGGACAACTTCATTTTTATGGCCATTTTTCTTGCTTTCAGGTTTGATATTGCTCCGCGGCAAAACAATCGAAAAAGTACTGCCCACATTAGGTGTTGATTCAATTTTTATTTTTCCACCGTGACTCTTAACAATAAAGTCGGCAATATTAAGTCCCAGTCCGACCCCTCCGCTAGCGCGATTACGAGCATCATCAACACGATAGAAGCGGCTGAAGACCTTTGCTTTTTCTTCTTCTGTCAGACCGATTCCGGTATCTTTTACTGCAATGATCACATGTCTTTTGCCTTGTGTCAGACAAAGCTCAACTCGTCCTTCTTCTTTGGTATACTTGATGGCATTATCCAAAAGGATTCGCACCGACTGTTTGAGACGCTGCTCATCGCCTTTAAAATAGATTTCATCCTCCACCGAATCAATTAAACTAATCATTTTATCATGGGCAAGGGTTTCCATTAAATCCACCAACTGATGACACATGGCTGATAAATCAAAGTTGTCAACATCCATTTCGAGACTGTGATTTTCAGCCTGCGCAAGCAGTAACAGTTCCGAAATAAGCTGTGCCATGGTTTCGCTCTCGCTGGCGATATTGTCCAGCCATTTGGTATTATTACAGATCGTATCATCTTCCTTAAGCTTAAGGACTTCAATATTAGTCTGAATAACAGTCAGGGGTGTCCGTAGTTCATGGGATGCATTGGCGATAAATTTCTTTTGATCCTCAAAGGTTTCCTTAATCGGCTGCAAAGACTTCCCAGCCAGGAAATAAGAGATTGGAATCAGAACCGCCACCGATCCCGCTCCAATTAACAAAAGAAATGAAATCACATAAGCAACAATGGAACGTTCGGTACTGACCTGCTGAAACACCTGCAGAGTATAATCACCGGCATTATTGGAGTACTTGATCGTGTAGCCGCGATATTCCAGATTATCAGTCATAAAGGTATTAAACCTGGGAAAATCCGTGTTCTCCAAGAGAATTTCGTAACCTTTGGTAATCAGATTGCGATCCTCAAGCTTCATATTTTTAACTGTGTTGCTGGAATTCCACAATATATACTGATAGCCAAATTTTTCATGGACTGAATCCATCGATTCCACCGATTCGGTGACACTGCCACCTTCGGCATTGATGATCTCTTTAGCGACATCAGTCAGATACATTTCACCCGAAAGATTTAAACTCCATTTCACCAAAAAAGCCAGGAGAAAAATAAACATGCACATAAAAATGATGAGAATCAGTGTATTGAAGACCGTGATTTTTCGTTTGATTTCAGCAAACATTGGATTCACCTGTGTTATTTCTTACCAAGTGTATACCCCACTCCTCGGATTGTATCAATTTTTACCTGTGTATTGGCAATTTTTTTTCGCAGATTATGGACATATATTTCAATATTATTTTCGTTTACTTCTTTGTCAAAGCCCCACACCCGATCCAGTATCTGTTCTCTGGTAAAGACCTGATTAGGGCGTTTTAAAAGCATTTCTAGAATTTTCGCTTCCTTTACGGACAACTTAAATTCCTGCTCTTCTGTCTGAAGGACATTCTTTTTGGTGTTAAAGCTAACGTCTTCGAAAACAATCGTTTCACCTTTTATACCATGATCGGGTCGACGACCCAAAGCCCGAATTCTGGCAAACAGTTCTTTAGCCGAAAACGGCTTAACCAGATAGTCATCAGCTCCCATATCCAGGCCTTTCACCTTATCATCAATGGTCCCCTTTGCCGTCAGCATCAAAACCGGGGTAGAGATTCCCTGATCCCGAATTTGCTGAAGAATTTCTGTTCCGCTTTTTAAGGGCAGCATAATATCCAGCACGATTACATCGTAAATAGGATTTAAGGCAAATAAAAGGCCTTCTTCACCATCATTGGCAATATCACAATCAATATTTTGTATTCTGCAAAGTTCCTGAAGTGCATCGGTTATCTTTTTTTCATCTTCTACAAATAGTATCCGCATAAAATAACTCCTTCCAAATTGACTTCCATTTTATTCCTTAGCTTTTTATTATATTTAAGAATCCTTAAACCTGCATGAAAAAAGCGCTTTTACAGCGCTTTTCAATGTACAAACAAGCTCCGTACCGACCAATTGGAATCCGCTGTCTGCACGCGGATTCGTACAGTTGCTATTACCAAATCAGCTATATATCAGCATTTTTCAGAAACTGTTCGCCCCGAGGCAGAACAGCTGGATCTCCAATTGTCGGTACTTACTGCTTTAAAAAACCTTTTTCATCCGTTTTAAAATTACTCTTACAGCGCTTTTTCAAAAATCTCAACAGCCTGATCGATTTCTGCTTCTGTTACCACTAAAGGGGGGACAAATCGGATGGCAGAATCACCGGCACCGACTAATAAAAGGCCATTTTCCATCGCTTTGGCCACTATTTCGCCGGGTGCCTTATCGACTTCCACCCCGATCATCAAACCCATACCGCGAACATCTTTAATGCATGTATGTTTTTCTTTTAGTGCCGTCAATTTCGCCTTCAGGTAGTCGCCTTTCTTCTGCACATCAGCTAAAAAGCCATCAGACATTAGCGTTTCTATCACATAATTACCGGCTGCACAAACAAGGGGATTGCCACCAAAGGTTGAGGCATGGCTTCCCGGTGTAAAAGCTTTGGCGAATTTTTCTTTGGCAATAATCCCACCGATCGGAAGACCACCACCAAGACCCTTAGCCATGGTCACAACATCCGGAGTAATGCCATATTTCTGATAGGCAAAAAGCGCACCCGTTCGACCGATGCCGGTTTGCACTTCATCAAAAATCAGGACGATATTTTCACGGTCACAAATTTCTCGGACTTCCTTCAAATATGCCGGATCAGCCGGATTTATACCGCCTTCACCTTGAATTGCTTCCAGAATGATCCCACATGTATCGGGCGTAATCTGTTTTTTCAGTGCTTCAATATCGTTAAAGGGCACATGCGAGATTGCTGGCATCAGTGGTTCCAGATTTTTCTGGTATTTCTTCTGGCCGGTAGCAGTAATTGCGGCATATGTTCGGCCATGAAAGGATTGATCCATGGCAATGATTTCCACTGCGTCAGGACTTTTATACAGTTTTGCGTAGACTCGGCAAAGCTTTAATGCGGCTTCACAAGCCTCTGCACCACTGTTACAAAAAAACACCTGATCCAAACCACTGTATTTTACCAGCGCTTGTGCCAGTGAAATGCCCTGTTTGGTCCAATAGAGATTTGAGACATGAACTAAAGTATCCAGCTGCTTTTTAACGGCTTCTGTAAAACCCGGATGACAATGTCCCAGCGAATTGACCGCAATTCCTGCTACAAAATCCAGATACTTTTTGCCTTGGCTATCAGTTAAAATACAACCTTCGCCACTGACAAACTCAATCGGGAAACGCTTATAAGTTTCCATAATAACTTTATTTCCTTGCTCGTTCATTTTTCCTCCTAGACAATTGATTCTCGAATCATGGTTCCAACACCTGCGGCTGTAAAGAGTTC
>JASGLP010000008.1 GCA_030156895.1 Eubacteriaceae bacterium
TGAATCGGGTTTTAATACTGTGCTTCATATAATCTCGGCTAAGCTATTCTGCTCAAAATAAAGTGACTGATGGTGGTGCTTTTAATTTGACGGACAACACTTTCAGCGCTTGGCAGATGCTATTCACATGGGGGTATTGTTGTGAAATCTCCTCAATTTGAAGTTCAAGGTCTTTCTCTTGGCACCGCCTCACAAGTTCGTCATGACGCTGGCGCAGTTTTCGTACCCGAAAGATAATCTCATCATTCGTGTCCATGTGCAGGCGTTTTGCCATGGAGAGATAATCTTCCCATGTGTTTAACACTTCGCTGCTGTTTTTGTGGAAACGGGGCATCTGTTTCCGAATGTAGTTGTAAATCTGGACGATGCTCATTTTATCTCTGATAAAATCTAAGTCTTTTACAGAAATGCTTTCCGAGCATAACCAAGAGATTACTTCATCGGGGATGCTCTTTCTGGTATTCTTTTCATATTGCAGCCATGCGAGGAAACAGCAACCGCCGTTGTTTTCGCGCAGCCGCCTGAATCCCTGTGAATCAATCCCTAAAGCTTTTATAAGGCCATGTGCTTCCGGAATCCGAATCCGTTGATTGACGGAATTATAATCTTTCATGCATTCTTCCGTCAGCTGGAACAGGTCTGCTTTCCATATCTGTTCTAACTGCGGTACTTTTTTCAGCACAGCAAGATATTTTTCGGGATCGGACATCACCTTGCCGTAAATCCATTGAACCAACCCCGTCTGTCTGAGTTCTTTTCTTGCAAGGTGGGGCAGGGTCTTTCCATATATCCGTCCATCTTCACTTCCTCTCCAGGAGGGATTACAGGGAGAGCAGGATATCCAGCGCATTGCACGCTGTTTGTAAAGGCCCCAGAAATATGCCCGCGGCTCCAGATGCTGATCGTAAATGACACGACGTATCTCCCGGCAGGAAATCCTTGGGGTCTGGTACTCGTCTTTGCGGTATATCCGTTCCGCAATGAACTCCCGAACGATAAAACCGTCGCTGCACCGCTGAATTAGATATACGCAATTGTCTTTTGTCGAAAAGAAACCTGCCCGGCCAATTGCCTTAAATGTAACCTTGTGACGGCACCGCGCGCACTGGCACTCCTTATTGTGGCGAGGATGCCCCTTGATGGACACCTCTTTTCCACAGAAGGAACAATACCCCTTTTGGGCGCCGCCCTTTTTGTAATGATAGAAAAGATAATTCTGCTGAACGCCGACTTTATCGACCCAATGCTCCCAGTCTCTGGGCAAAGCTGGCGTTTGTGCAAGATCCTTGTCCCAAGGGGAGGTTTCTTTTATGTGACGCTGTTCCAGTTGCTCGTTCCGAACCTCTCGCTGGAAGTCCAACACGCCCTCGTAGCCGCCGCGTTTGCCGCCCAGATAGTTTCTGATGGCAGCCTCTCCAGCTTTGTTGATCCATTTTTCGTATGAGTGATAGCACGAATGCGGCCAGTCTAACAGGTCCAGCTTTGCAGTCCGCCATTTGCCGTTCACATGATCATAAGTGATAAACTGCCGGTCTCTTTTGGAGCAGAACAGTTCATAAGCGGGCATTCTTCCGCCAAGGCGCATGTATTTTGGAAAAAAGAGCGCGACCCTGAGAATTTCATCCTGTACTACACAGCGTATATACATGCCGTACTTGAATACCTCATACTCGCGTCCTTGCCAAGTCTTTTCCTTTTTTGGTACATCCTCAGCGACTATTTTCATCATTTGCGACGTAGCTTTCAGCGGCTTCATATTTATAAGAATCTGCTTATTCAAACCACCATCACCTTCCTCTCTGTCAAGTCCACGCCATACCAGATGTCGGGCAGTACCTTTTCGCCGTCCACCCGGGTCAAAGCCACCTGTGTAATTCTTTTGCCGCCAGGTTCCTCTTTGGCAAAAGCCAGAATATCGCCTAGCTTACCAGAGGCTACAGGATCAACACCTCGCACGATCGCAAAACCTCTGCTGGCTGTGGCGTTGTCTTTTGTAACGTGGTCGCTCCATTCTCGAAGAGGATGATCCACCATGTAAGCCAATCCGTGAAGGAACAATTCTTCCTTCGTCAGTCTTTTGATAATGGCGATTTCCGTGCAGGCAATTTTGGAATCAATTTCATCTTCGTCGATATCGCCGTGGGCGTCCACGATGTAATATTCCGCCCCGTCCAGGTTGGAATAGTAACTCAGACAATCCAGCGGATCTTCCGCGCAATGAAAGCCATTAGCCCGACAGTTTGCTTCCTGGGTCGTATTCAGACCCATGACAAACTGATAGCCACGGCAAATTAGGCCAGGGTTAAAGCCTTTGTACGCAATCATTCATCTGTGCTCCTTTCAGTTTTAGCTGGCTTTTTGTTCTTCCCCCAGATCAAGCAGGGACATCTGGCTCGAAAAGGACAACTGCCCGTCATCAACTTCCTTTTTTTCTGGCTTCTTTTCGGCCTTTTTCTTTTCTGCAGCTTTTTTGGATTTGCCCCGGAAAGTGGATTTTCCCACATAGGGCTTTGGAACAAACTTTTCTTCCTCTTCTTGGTCTTCCTCGGCGTCGGGGTCGCGGAAATAATCTTCGGCCCACTGATAGCAGAGAGCATCCGGTACGTCGCCGCCATAAACACCATTTTCCGGCTTGATGTCGTTATCTTTCATTTCCTGCTCGATATACTCACGCGCCTTGCGGTTGATGTAATAGAAGCAGTGAATCATGCTTTTGCGAGGATGCATTGCCATCCGTGCAAAAGCGGTGTCGTTCAAGCACAGTGTCTGGATGTGTTCCGTGATGCAGACCTTCATGTTGCGGCGTGTCAGGCGTTCCGAATCGTCTCCAACGCGCTGCATGGAGGCCATCATAATTTCATCGTCGTTCATACCGGCAAGTTTCTGGAGAGCAGCCTGCTCCGCATCCTTTTTCGCCTGCTGTTTGGCATCCCACTCAGCTTTCCTCTTAGTCTCGGCAGCTTCATGCTCCGCACGTTTTTGATCTTCCTCGGCGGATTCCTGCTCGGCGTTCTTTTGAACCTCTTCGCCGGATTCTTCCTCCGGGCACTCGGTGTCTTCCTCCGCTTTTTCTTCATCCGGCCCTGATTGCCCCATCAGGTGGGCCAGAGTAGCGGGCGCATTGTCAGCCTCCGCCTGCTGTGCCGCTTCGTCATCAAAAACCTCCTGTTCGGCCGCCGCTGTATCTTCGGCGGGAGGTTCCAGATCAAACGGCTGTATCTCTCTGTCTGGCATTGGTGTTTCAAGATCCCATTGATTCATTTCCATGCTCATTTCTGAAAAAACACCCATAACGTTCTCCTTTCAAAATGAGAATGGCACGATGCAAAACAACTTGCATCGTGCCATTCTTTCATCAGTTTAAATCTTACAAATTAATGTTCAGTGCTCTCTATTTTGGGCAACCTTCGCTGTGTTTTCCAGCATGGGAAGTGCCAGAAACGGTGAAAACCTCACCGGAACAAACGAATTCAGGTCACGGTAAAAATAGCTGCGTTTTTCTTCGTTGTATAACTCAACCACATCAGATGGAGAGACGCTGCGCCCAGAGTATCCTTCCGGGAGCGTGTCGTTGTAGCAGCTCAAAATCCGGCTTAGCACGTCTTCGTCCGTCTGCGCTGTCGGGCAAACCAGCTCGGAATCACACACCAACCGATACTGCGCGGCAGGCGGCTGTTGATAGCCCGCTTTGTGCAGTGCCTCGATACCGAGAAACGCGAAGGGCTTCGGTTCCATGTTGTCTGTGAACTCCAGCTGATAAATGCGGAAATGCTGATGCCGGCGCTGTGCTTCCAGCAGCCGCAGCAGCGTTTCACCGCTTCCGTCCTTCAGCCAGTTTTCATATTCCTGTTCGGTCAGCCCCAGAAATTCCACCAGTCCGATCCCGTTTTCCGGAACCTTGTGCCATGCCTCTGTACAATCCTCGATGTGGTCAAAGCCGCACAGCCCGCAGAGGTACTGCTGCTTGAAATTCATATATCTATCCTCCTTTTTTGATAAATTTTTACGATGGAGCGCAAGCTGCCAGTCGTCAACTCCTTTGTAGTTCGGGTTCCAAGTCAATGGTCTGCACTCCATACCGTACTGTCGCGCCATCAGGTAAACTTTTGACGCTCCGCGGGTCACCTTGTCGTTTCTGAATTTGTCCATATCTTCCGCTTCCACGATCATTTCCGTGCCGTTTTGCGCCAGAAGCGCAAAGAGCGGCCCAAGCTGACCGACATTATTGGCTCCCGCCGTTGCGGCAAAGGAGCGGTTCATCAGATAGTGGCTGACATCAGCTTTCAGGCATCCCTCCGTCACATAAACCACCCGTGAAAACGGGTTGCCAACGAAATGGACTGGACTGCCGGAAGTAACTCCCATGTTTTTATTGGAAGAGGACAGCCAGAGATATTTTGTTCCTTCCTTGTCCGGCGGATCGTCCTTGTCCCTGATGGGCACATCCAGCCGAATCTGAGCACCGCGGATCAGACCGTCAATTCCGTGCGCGGGGATGATGATTCCTGCTGTACGTTTGTAGAACTTCACTGTCCACTTTCCGTCATCGTTCAGATAAAACCCCGGTACACCTTGTACAGTGCAGCCCTGCGCAAGCAGCCGCTCCGTGTAGGAACGGCACAGGCACGGAGGCGGCGTGCTTTTATAGCCAAGCTCGTCAATCTGCGAGTCGGTAAGGCCACGTTCAACGCGAAGGTGCTCCCGATGCGTCTCCGATAGGGACAGCATACCAAACAGCAGGGAAAGCGTCTGGTGGATTTCCTGAATACCGGCGCGCTCTGACTGGGAGACCTCCTGCATTTCCTCCGCTGGCGCCGGTTTCTTTACTTCATAGGCCGGTGCCAAGCTTCCTGTTTGCAATGCCTCGCAGATTTCCCGATAGGCTTCCGAGGTATTGATACCATACACCTTCGCGTACAGTGCCAGCATCCCGCCGCCCTCGTCGCAGTAATTGCAGCGCCAGACATTCTTTACATAGTTCACATTCATCTTGCCGCGTTTATCTCCGCAAATCGGGCAGTCCACATAGATGCTGTTTGCCTGACGCCGCCTGATTTTCAGGCGGAGCAATTCCACAACATCCAGAATGCCGAACGGAAAATCCTGCGGGCAGGAAGCCATAGGCAACACCCCCTCTCTTTATGCCGCCCCTTTTCTTTGAGGGGGACCTGTTAGCTGGCTTTCTGTTCTGTGGTGAAGTTGAGCATCATCTGCGCGGCCGCTCTCAGAATATTGTTGTCGCCCTTGTAGCCGAAGACATACCATTTCAGGCTCGCGGCTCTGCGGTCGGCAACCTGCGCCATCGTCCAGCCATTGCAGGTACCCACATCCACAATCAGGCTCTGTGCTTCTTCCATCGTCATCAACGAAAGGATTTCCTCCATCGGCATATCCGGCGTGTAGCGGGGAGTGGCAGCCGGTTCCGCCGCCAACTCTTCCATTTCTGCCGCAGGCGGTTCTGTCTGAACAGTCTCCGCAGGAAAATCCGTCACAATTGCTCTGCGGGGTTCATCCGCAGGCAGTTCCCCGGCAAGGCTCCGGTCCTCTGGCATTTCATCAGCGAAATGCGCAGGGCGGGCAGGCGCGGCAGGAACAGCCGTTTCCTCATCGAAAGGTGCAGTCGCTTCGGCAGGCGTTTTTTCAGCCGGTTCGCGTTCCGCCTGAAACTCGGCCGTTTCCACTGGACGGGACTGCGGCGGCTCCGCAGTTGCCGGGGTCGGCGGTATCGGCCTTTCCGACATTTCCTCATGTTTTGGAGCAGGGGATTCCTCCGTAGTGAATGATTCAAGCTGTGCCACAGGCGGCGTTTGAGTAAAAGGCTTCTTCGGTGCCGTATCCCGTACCGCCTGCGACGGTATTTCCGTTCCAAAGCGTTCCTCTCCGGACGCGTGGCTGACGTCACAGAACTGCAGGCCGAAACCCGCATCGGTGAGCGCCACATCCTGTGCCTCATACTGCGCGGCCTGTACATAAAGGCCGCCCGGTGTGTCCTTGATGCTGCGGCTGGAAGTAAAGCTTGCCACCGGCTTAGAATCGCTCTTGTCGAAATAGACCCGCGCTTCAATAATGGCAAGCTGGTCGGTAATGCGCAGGGCACTCATTCTGATACGACCTGTGGGATATGCCAGCCGGAACCAGAGCTTCTTGTATTTGAGATCCAGCTTAAAAATCTCTTCCTTCGTAGTTTCGGAAACGACCTTCCTCAGAAATTTGCGGGGATCAAAACCAGGCACCTTGTTGAGCGCCGCCACTGGCGGAACTGCGTCATACATCAGATTTCCATTTTTGCTTTCATTCATGATTAAAAAATCTCCTTTCATAAAAAACAAGAGACGCCGGTGCTTTTTTCTGCACACGCATCTCATCTTCAACAATAAATTTTTCGGATCAGGCGACCTGCCCGCCCTGTTGCTTTTTGACAAGCGCCTTATGATACAGGACAATCCGCTGACCCAGCAGCGTATTTCGCTTATCGATTTTCGTGCGGTGAATCGCCATAAACAGCACATCCTTTTGGCCCACCAGGAACACCCGGCGCTTGGCGCGGGTAATCGCGGTATAGACCAGATTGCGGTAGAGCAGGATGGTATGCGCCGACAAAATCGGGATAATCACCGCTTCGTACTCTGACCCCATGGCTTTGTGAACCGTCATGGCGTAAGCCAGCTCGATAGTACCCATGTCCTCGGCACCGTACTCCACGGCGCGGTCGTCGGTAAATGCAATCAGTACACGATCATTCCCGGAAGCATCCCTGCGGATTTCTCGGATAAAGCCAACATCCCCGTTGGATATCTCACCTTTGTTCTTCGTCTGCATCACTCGGTCGTTGACTCTAAACAGGCGAAGTCCGACTTTCAGCTCAGCTACGTCCTCCGCTGCCGGGTTGACCCGCTCACGGATGACTTCATTCAGCTTTTCCGCCGAAGCCTCGCCATCAGAGCGGAAAGGGGAAAGGATCTGCACCTGCTCAACGCTGCTTTTCGCAATCTCATCGAAATAAATCCTCTGAATCGCGGCGGCGGCTTCTGGCTGGGTCTTGCATTTTATAAATACAAAATCATTGCCGTAATACAGGCTGGTTTTTGCCTCATTGATAAATTTGGCGTTGTGGGCAATCAGGCTGTCCTTGGTCTGGCGGAAAATCTCATCCAGCACAGTCACGGGAATCAGTCCGCAGCCGATCAGCTCCCGGAATACGTTTCCGGCGCCAACGCTAGGCAACTGATCCGCGTCGCCTACCAGCAGAATTTTTGCTCCCGGTTTAATTTTGGAGAACAGCTGCTTGGTGAGCCACATGTCGGACATGGAAAACTCATCGACAATGAGCAAATCGGCGTCAAGCAGTTCTTTGCGCTTTTGAAAGCTGTTTTCGGCATCCTCCCCCAGAAGCCCCAATGCGCTGTGCAGCGTCTGAGCCTGGGAAAACCCCGTGCTCTCAGCCATACGGCGGCTGGCGCGGCCGGTGGGAGCAGCCAGCAGGATTTTCCCGGTATCGTATAGCTTACGATAGACCTCAAGCACCGTTTTTAGCACGGTGGTTTTTCCGGTACCGGGAGAGCCTGTGATGATGCTCAGGTTGTGCAGGAATACCATCTCAACGGCTTCTTCCTGCTTTTTGGAGAGAATAATACCAAGTTGCCGTTTGATTTCCTCCAGTGTCCGAGTAATACTGATTTTTGGCGGTTCCTCCAGCAGAATCCGGCTGATTCGCCTTGCCGTTTCGTCCTCCAGTTCATAGGTACGCGGCAGGTAGATGTTTTCCCGCTCCGATATCACATCGCCGCAGAGAAACATATTTTTCAGTTCGTCCTCAATTTCCTGATGGCGCACACGCATCTGGGGAAGCGGAATCTTTTCATTGAGCATCGTAAACGCGCTTTTTTCCAGTACTTCATGCTCCAGATACAGATGCCCCTCCTTGCTTTTGCTGTCGTCCAGCGCATAGAAGATCGCCCCGCGGATTCGCATGGGATCGTTTAATGGGCAGTCTGTCTTGCGGACAATCGCGTCAACCTTTTTAAATCCGAACCCGGGGATCTGGCATAACGCGAAAGGGCTTTCTTTCAGAATATCCAGACTGGCAGGACCGAAGTATTCATAAATCTTCATCGCAGCTTTTGGCGTCAGCTGAAATGGAGATAAAAGCGTCATGATATCTCGTTGCATCCGGCTTTCGGCATAGGACGCTTTGATGTCCTTCAACTTATCTTCCGTAATACCCTTGATTTCAAGCAGACGCTCCGGCCTGTTTTCCAGAATATCCAGGGCTTCTACTCCAAAGCGATCCACAATGGCGGCAGCAGTCTTTTCCCCGATGCCTTTCAGCAAGCCGGAAGATAAGTAACCGTACACCCCGTGCCTTGTTGGCGGTATGATCTCCTTCCATTGCTCCACTTGAAGTTGGCAGCCATGCTTATCATCCGTTTTCCATTCTCCGTCCAGCTCCAGCTTCACCGCGTCGGTACGGGGCAGATCGTAGCCCACAGCCGTAAACCGAATCAGATGATCCATATGCCGGTAGGTACTGCGTGCATTGGGCGGAATGTTCTTATCGTCCGTCTTGATGACGAGTACGCAGTATTTGCTTACCGGATTAAAAAAAATGGTTTTATCATAGATACCGATATAGCTCATCGTTTGTATTTCCTCCCGTTGTGCCACTTGATCCACAGCAGAGCAAGCAGAAAAATAACGATTTGAATCACAATGCCCAGCAGAAGTGGTGCAATCACAAGCAGCCAGCTGAAATGCACGAGTCCGGCCAACTTTAACGCTGCCAGAACAGCGGTGATTACACCGAAAATACCGATACTGTGTGCGTGTACCTTAGTTTGTTTCATAGATACTCCTTTCCCGAAGAAAGAATCAGGCCGCTTCCGGTCTGTTTTTCTTCACATAAAATCGACGGCTCTCAGAAACCGTTACGAACTGTTCATAGACTTCCGGTAATTGCAGGCGCAAGCGGGCCAAATCCTCCTTTCTGATTTCCGACTTTCGTACCGGATTGTAGGTCACCGTGTAGTTCGTCCCACCACTTTCGCAAACAGCGGTACAACTTCTGCCCATTTCCTCAAGAATAAAAGCGCGCAGCCGCTTCATTCGGCTGTCAAGCTCCTTTGCCTGAGCGTCTGTTATCTGCTTTTCTTTTTGCAGTTCCAGATAGCGCATCAAATTGGCGGTCAGTCCCATGTTCAGAACGACTGCAGGCGCTTCCTCATCTGCCGCTCCAAGATGGCGGCGCAGGCTTTCCTCAATCAGATCCCCGTCCTCGGTATAGGGCGGTGGCACCTGTGCCAGCACATGATTCATCCAGAAATTTTCTTCCAGCGCAATCAGTTCCGATTCATACATCAGGTCGCGGGAAATATGACGGATGATAACTTCATCCTCGTTGTTCCCATACAGGCAGCAGAAGTACACCTGGTCGACGTTCATGACGCACATGTAATGGCGCCCTTGTGATTCGTAGTATGCGGGAACAATTTCTTCACCGCGGTACCACCATTTGTCCTTAGCGTTGTAGTTGGTCGTCTTAATTTCGAGAATGGCCGTGGTACCGTCTGGAAGCTCAATGAAAAAATCGATGTCCGCCAACATAAATCGGTACTCCGGATGCATGAACATTTTTTTGGCCTGATAGATCCGAAACCCGGTCTTGACACGAAAAATCTCTGCGACCAGGTCCTCCAGCAGATGCCCCATTTTCTTTGCGACCCAGTTTGCCATATCATCTTCCGGTGAAACGATGTTCAGCTTGTCATAATATAAATCTCGGGCCGTTCGGAACGGAGATATGCCGAGAACTGCAGCGGCGTCGCTGCCGCCAATTCCTTGTCGGCGATATTCCAGCCATTCTTTTTCCGGCAGATTGGCCGTGTCCACAAGGACAAGGGGCCGATACGCCGGTGCTTGCAGCACTGGCATGCTATCCCTCCTTTCGGGCCTTGCGGGGAACAAGGGGCGGAACAATCTCCGGCCTCTCGTACTGCTCATCGCCGCAATCCTTTTTTCGCTTTTCCGGCCCTTGCGCGGAAAGAGTTTGACCACGCTGCCGGCCGCCCGGTTTCCATTTCTTTCTGACATTCATTTGCATTACCGCCTTTCTGATATATCCTCAAAGCCGTAAATCGGCGTTTGGGCAACAAAAAAGCGAGAATGACAAGGTGCCAAAACTGGCGTTTACAGATGAACTGTAAACCTTGATCATTCTCGCTATGAGGGGATATTTTCCCTGAAAATATAAAAAGCCAGCAATATACCGGCCAAAAGGCACAGTAATAGTGCTGACAACATACAAACTTAACGGCGTGTGCAACTCGGGAAAACCCGATAACCCTAGAAAGGGAAACGCACAAAAATCAATTACAAGGTAATTCTAACACAATATATTGTGTTAGTCAAGTTACGAACACTATATAATGTATTATTAAATATAAATACCGTCTAGTATTAAGAAAGTATTCGGATATCATGAATATTGAGTTGATGTCCGGCTGAAACAGCCTAAAACAATATTGCCTTGACAATTAAACACAGGATTATTAGCCACAACAAAACAATGGGTAAAGCGTAATACCATTTTTTGGGCTTTCCGTTTATCCAAAGGCCCTCTGCTTCTTTTCGACATTCGGCGAACACCTCCGGCGGAATTATACGTATCGTTAGTGCCGCCAGTGCAGGCAACAGAATAATATCATCCAGATAACCCAATATCGGAATAAAATCCGGAATCAGATCAATGGGAGATAAAGCATAAGCGACTGTAATCCCAGCTATTATCTTTGCCGCGATTGGAGTCTCTTTCTTCTTCATTGCGATAAACACTGCAGGAATGTCTGTCTTGAGCTTTCGTGCTCTTTCTTTGAGATCCATACTTTATTCACCTGATAATTAGCACATATGCAGCTGCAATACACCAGTAAAACAGCACCATATTTCTAATTTTTATCATTTCCTTTATTATAATGATTTACAGTAAAAATTTCTCACGGGCCTGGCGGCTTCTACTGCTGATAATGGGGCAGTTCCGTTATGACTCCACACATTTGCGAATTATTACAGCACCTGCTCTGATACCGTACTAGGTATATAAATTAATATAGCACCACTTAAATGTGTTGTGCAACTGGCAAATTATCAGCCCGAGTTTGTAAATTTCATTGAGAGAAGGAGAAACTACGCAAGCATTGTACTCGATCCTTTTGCCAGCGTTAAAGAATACTACGCTTTATTTCGACCCTACACGCTTTCTTATATCGCTTGTCCTCTATTGATTTCTCCACTTGTGTTGATATTTAAAAACCTCAAAATAACGTTATATTCCTACCATTTACAGATTCTCCATTAGGGGGATAGTGAATGATATTAACTAATTTAACAGAATTATGGAAAAGTCGAATAGAAATAGGGAAAAAACAAAAATGCCAAAACGTCGTGGTTCCATTGAGAACCACGACGTTTTTTATATCAATACAGTTCTGCAAAACTTGTATCATGAGCTCCAGATGACATTTCTGCGTTGCATAGAGAAAATAATCTTCAAAATTTATCTGACCTTGCAGAAATAAAACTTACCATCTTATGTTTATCAGGTGTAAAGGCAAAGTGATAAGCTTTCCTCTTGCGCCTGATCTTTTTGTACCTTGAAAATTTCATAACTTCCTGCCGGAAGTTATACAGGATTTGTGGATAGTGGGCCATGACGCAGCATGTAGCCGAGCACGCCCACAGATGAAACGGCGCACAGCGCGACCTGCAAATACGTGGTCCAAAGTTAGAGCACAGGAAATGGGCCGGGAGGAAGAACTATTTCTGAAAAGTCAGGCAAAACAACTTACATTGAAGGGAGAGTGCGCAGATGTTAAATTTGCAGGAACTGGCTGAACTGAGCCAGATAGACATAGCAAATACAGATAAAAATAAACTTGTGGATATTAACACTGTTTCAGTGGATACATCTCTATCAGGAGTTGAACGGATGATTAACTATCTGGAACAGGTGAAAAATCCCTATTGTTTTCGCTGTGGAGACACTACTGTCCGATTACGATTTGAGTCAAATGGTTCGGAACTATCAAGCAGGCTAAGAAACTATTTCATAGGCTTGAAAAACGGTTGATAAATTTCTCCTATGTCATAGGATACCCATACACATAACGATTTTGTTGTGATATAATCATATTGTGATTATTGAGGATCGGAGGTATAATGCCACGAATTAGAAAAGCTCTTGATGATCTGAAAACTGTTCTGAAAATCTGGAAAGTAGCCTTATATATTCGGCTTTCCAAAGATGATGGCAATGATGAGAGCTATAGTGTTGCGAATCAAAGAGAACGGCTTACGGATTACCTGAACGAAATGATGACCGAAGAAGAAATGACGCTTGTAGACATCTATATTGATGATGGTTTTACAGGCACCGACAGTGACCGGGATGATTTTCAGCGAATGTTATATGACATTCAGAGTAAAAAAGTGAACTGTGTTATTGTAAAAGACTTATCCCGCCTTTCCCGTAATGATTGGGAATGCAAACGCTATTTGCAGCAGCTTTTTGTTGAGTTGGACGTGCGATTTGTGTCTTTGGAGCTTCCAAAACTCGACAGTTATAAGCGTCCAGAGGAGATATATGAATTTGGAGTTACTATCCAAAGCATGTACAACGAAAATCATTGCAGGGAAACATCAATCAAAGTCCGGGGAACTCTGAACAAGAAACGGGAAAAAGGCCAATTCATTGGGGCTTTCGCTCCTTATGGATACCTAAAAGACCCGGAGGACAGACATTGTTTCATTGTAAATCCCGAGACCGCCCCTGTAGTCAAAGACATTTTTCAGTGGTTTGTTTATGAGGGAATGAGCAAATCAGCTATTTCAAAGAAACTTATCGCTATGGGCGTACCCAGTCCTTCTGCCTACAAACAGATGAACGGGATGAAATACCAAAATCCTCATGCAAAGAACGGGGAGGGTTTATGGTCCACTCGCACTGTTGATCAGATACTTCATAACGAATCGTATCTGGGGCATATGGTACAGGGAAGGCATAAGGTAAAATCCTATAAAGTCCATACGATAGTTCCTATCAACAAAGAGGATTGGTACATTGTAGAGAATACCCATGAGCCGATTGTGGAACAAGTCACTTTTGATTTAGCGCAAAGCCTTATGGCGCGTGATACACGAACGGCTCCCAAACAAAAAAGTGTTTACCCTTTCTCCGGTTTTCTGCGCTGTGCAGATTGTGGAAAAGGAATGACAAGAAGAGCAAGTCATGGGTACATATATTATGCCTGCAAAACCTATGTGATGAAATCCCATACCCTTTGTACGAGACATTCCCTGAGACACACTGACCTGGAGCATGTTGTCTTGAAAGCAATCCAAAATCAGATTGCCCTTGTGGATACACTGGCACAGACTATTGAGGACATAAATAAGGCCCCTGTCGTGCATACCATATCAAACAGAGTAAATACCCTGTTGAAATTACGCAGACAGGAACTCGGAAAAGCTACGAGTATTAAAGATGGACTTTATCTTGATTGGAAAGCGGGTGATATAACTAAAGAAGAATACCACAGAATGAAAAAGGACTTTGAGAATAAAGTACAGGAGTTAAGGAATTCTATTGCAGAGTTGGAAACAGCCATTGAAGATATGTCAAACGGTGTAAGCTCTGACGACCCTTATCTGACTACATTCTTGAAGTACAAGAACATTAAGAGTCTTGACCGCGGTATCATCGTTGACCTGATTAAGGTTGTTCATGTGCACGAGGATGGCAACCTGACCATTGATTTTAACTTCGCTGACCAGCACCGTCGTATTGTTGAGTTTATCGAAAACAATCACAACGATCTTACATTGGTCAACAGTAAATACGTCGGTTGAGTCTTAGATTAAAAACTAATTCTAAAGCAGGCTACGCAAAGTATTGAGTGATGTTCATATGACCCTACCTTTCTTTCGTCTTTAAATACATAAAGCGGTTGCTTCATCAAGCAAAATAATCGGGGCATCTTTTAAAATCGCTCGCGCAATTGAAATCCTCTGCCGTTCACCGCCTGACAACTTCTCGCCGTTTTCCCCGATCAGACTATCATAACCTCCTGCTAACTTTTCAACAAATTCATCGCATTGTGCCAACCGTGCCGCTGCTATTACCTGGCTGTCACTGGCATCTTTTTTACCTAAGCGGATATTTTCCATGATACTGCTGTTGAAGAGCGTTACATCCTGAAATACAATGGCGTAATGGCCAAGCAAGACCTCCGGATCGATCTTAGAAATATCGACACCTCCAAGCATGACCTTCCCCCCATCAATATCCCAAAAGCGGGCAGCCAGTTTTGCAATGGTGCTTTTTCCTCCCCCTGATGGTCCAACCAGAGCAGTCACTTCACCCTGTCTAGCAGTAAAATTGACTTGGCTAAGGGTTTTCACCTCACTCTGATAAGAAAAATCCACCTGTTTAAACACAAGGTCAAAGTTTTTGGGATTAAATGTCGTGATTCCTCCCTGTCTGGGCATTTGATCCATTTCTTTCATTCTTTTTATTCTGACATTCAGATATAAAAGCAAAGCAATATTATTCATGACTTCTGTAATCGGATTAAAGATCCGTGCAGAAATTATTATAAACACAAAATATGTAAACACTTCAATCTTTCCCTGAGTTAAAAGGTATATTCCGTAAATCATAACACTTGGCAGTGCCAGCTTCAAAAGAATATAAGAGAGATTTATAACTGCACCAATTAAAAGCTCCCCTTTGATCATCGCTTTTTCAAGCTGATCAAGCATACTATTCAGTTCTCCAATAAAGTCCTGCTCTCGATTATAGGACTTGATTTCCTGAGCTAAATCTAAGCCCTCCTGAATTTTATCTGAAATTTCACGTTTATCCTGATAGTGCTTATTATGAACACTCGTCTGGTACCGTCGTGAAAGATAGAACACCAGTCCTGCCACCGGAACAACCCAGAAAAGAGCAATCGACATTTGCCATTGATAAAAAAACAACATGACCGCCATTAGACCGATTGTTATAATCGAGGCATAAAGTTGTGGCACTGCATGTGAAAACAGTGTTTCTATTTGAGTCGCGTCTTCCATGATCGTTGAACTCAAATCAGCCAGATCTTTTTTTCCAAAAAAAGCCAAGGGCAGTTTTTTTAATGTTTCTGCCAGATTAATCCGTCTTTTAGCACTTTCTTCATAGATCTTTGTATAGCAGGAATGATATTGAAAATTCGCCACTAAAAACATAAAAACAAAAGCAAGCGCCGCCATCACAAGATAATATAAGATACTCCTTGATTCAAACTGAGATAAGAGGCTTATTTTCTCATCAAGAAAAGCAAAACCCATAACAACCGGCACCATAAATGAAAACTCCAGTAAGATTGTCCAAATAACAGCAATTTTTAGGTCCTTTGCCCCTTTTTCAGAAAGGGCATATTTATTTTGAAAATATGTATTGAGCATCATGACCTCCACTTTTTTCTTCAACTGATCCAATTTTCCACGCCACAGATTGCTGATACTCATTCCACATTTTTTTATAGCTGCCACCCTTATTCAGCAACTCCTGATGGGTTCCCACTTCGCTAATCTGCCCCTGATCAACTACCAGAATACGATCAGCCTTTACCACAGTTGTCAAACGATGTGCAATCAATAAGGTCGTTTTCCCATGACTGAGTGCACTTAGTGCCGCCTGAATCAGGTGCTCATTTTCAGGATCAGCAAAAGCAGTTGCTTCGTCCATTACAACAATCGGTGCATCCTTTAAAAAAGCTCTGGCAATCGTAATCCGCTGTTGCTCTCCGCCGGAAAGATATGTCCCTTTAGTCCCAATTTCAGTCTCAAGCCCATTTGGAAGATGGTCAATGATTTCTCTTGATTGGGATAAATCAATCGCTCGCTCGATTTCCTGATCTTTTACGTATTTTTTTCCAAAAACAATATTCTCACGCAGTGTCGACTTGAACAACTTCGTGTTCTGAAAAACAAGGGCAATTTTATCCATTAATTCCTTTTGCGGGATTTTTTTTATATTAATTCCACCCATCAGTATTTCACCAGTATCAGCATCCCAAAAACGTGAAGCCAATCTGGCAATCGTAGTTTTTCCACCGCCCGAAGCCCCAACCAAAGCGACCGTTTCACCAGCTTCAATCTTAAAGCTGATATCATTAACTGCATTTTGCTTTGACCCGGGATAGCTAAAGCTTACATTTTTGAACTCAAGACTATACTGACTAAAACTTGTGCATTCATCTTCAACGCTGAGATTGGGATAATCAAGCAAGTGATCCAATCGGTCAATTGCCTGCTCAGCAATTACCATATTTTGTCTAAAATACATCGATTTCATTAAAAGACCTGTGAAAATTGGTGAAATCATCAAATAAAAAATATAATCCGCCAGCACCACGGCCAGGTTCTCGCCTCGACCAATCAAAAAAAGAGCCGTTGGAATTAAAAAAAAGACTGACGATTGCATAATCACCGTATAAAATGACATTGGCCTTTTCCATAGCAGAGTATAAGCATAAACCATTTCCTTATAATTGATGATGCTGTTGTAAAAGCGTTTAAAGGAAAAGACACTTTGACCAAATGTTTTAACTACGGGAATGCCACGGATGTACTCAACCGATTCAGAACTCATTTCTTCAAGCGCATCCAAATAGCGTTTTTGGAAAGTTCTTCCCTGTTTTCCCATCATAAAAGCCATGGTCGAAAATCCCAGCATAATCGGGATTATTGAAGCCAGTCCCATTCGCCAGTCCATCACAAATATCAATACCAGTAGAATAATTGGTGAAACCACGCTACCTGCTATATCCGGCAGCTGATGTGCCAGAAAAGTGTGTACTGTCGCTGCGCCATCATTCACAATTTTACGTATTTTACCGCTGCTATTCTGGTCATAAAAACCCAATGGTTTGGAAACAATTTTTTCCATACCCTGTTTTTGTATGCCGACCTCAACTCTAAAAGCTGCGAGATGTGAGCTCATCAAGGATAAAAAATACACTATTACTCCCGTAACCGCGAACATAAAGGCCAACCAGGCATACCAACTGATTTGCTTTGCCTCCATGCTAATGGTTTGATCGAGTAAGCCTCGCGCGATAAACCAGACCAATACAAAAGGCAGAATGTTAAGTATTGCCGATAATCCTGATAAGAACAGGGCTATTGGCAGTAATCCCCACCGTTTCCCCATGTAAGTTCTAAAACGTTTTAATATAAATAGCTTTTTCTCATTTTGCATAAGCAAATCCTCCCATAAGATTATATTAGTTAGATATTTCTAACTAATATAATCTTATCCAGCTCACACCCAATTTGCTACTCCAATGAATTTCTTTTTGCTCCGATCAGACAATTTTTTCGATAATGCATGGGTGTCACTCCCATTTCTTTCTTAAAAACAGCTGCAAATTTACTGGCATTGTTGTAACCGACGCAACCAGCTATTTCAGTAATACTCTCTTTACCAGTCAAGAGCATTTGAGCCGCTATTTGCATCCGATAAGCTCTTACAAAAGAACAGATTGTCGTTCCGTAGACTCCTTTAAAACAATTTTTCATAGTTGTCATAGAAATGTTGAATTGTTCCGATAATTCTGTCAAAGTAAATGTCTGGTCAATGTTTACAAGTAAAAATTTTTTGATTTGCTTAACACGGTTTACCTGTTCGCGATTAAAATATTGCAGTTGCTGACGCGATTGATGCGGTTCAATCATTTTTAAAAATAATAATAGTTCCAGCACTTTCAGTTTAAAATATCCCTCGCGGATTACTTCCGGGACCGTGTACAGTTCAGCAAAAATGTGATCAATCTCCGGAATCGAACGTAAAATAAAACAGGGAACTTCATGGCAAAGTTTGTCCCGCAAGGAAAACAGGTCAACATCCATATCCGCCATCAACAAATTGCTCAAGCAACTGGCAGTGTTCAAATCAATCACCACCGATACACCCTTGTAGCGATCCAAAGGAAAATATGCTCCTTTCGTCCGAATGCCCAGCATATTAACCGATAAATCCCCTGCTTTAAGATAGATGAAAGACCCATCATTAAGTTCGGTTTCAAATCTGCCCTGACTACAATGATTTATCTCCATAACGTTCTTGTAGTCAGATATCGATTCAAAGCATTCTCCCATAGAAAAATCATTAAACATCAGTTCAATCCCCGGAAAAACGGGATAACAAGTTATCCTTCCCCGACCTTCTTTTCCGACAACCTCAAAAACAGCTCCATTTTTGTTTTTCACCACAGCTTTTATTTCTGTCCCGTGTTGTTCAATATCGTCCAATAAATAGCTCATGTAATCCTCCCGTTAAAAAATCAAAAACCAGCATTTTGTTAACTTAATATAACATCTGTTCATGCAATAATCAAGTTTTCCCTGCTTCTAAAAAACTCGCTGGCTTTTTGGAGTCTTTTTATCTAATCAGAGTGGAAAATAATAGTTCTTGTTGTTATGATGGTAAAAGCTATGTTAGCATTGTCTAACTAAATACAGGAGGTTCTTATGAACAATAAGTTACAAGCCAAAGATTTAATTAATATCGGGATTTTCACTGCAATTTATTTTGTTGTTTTTTTCGCCACCGGAATGGTTGGTTATATTCCCGTAATGATGTTAGTCATGCCCTTTCTCTGCCCTTTTATGGCCGGTATCCCGCTGATGCTTTTTTTAACCAAAGTCCATAAATTTGGCATGATTACGATTATGGGTTTAGTCTTAAGTATCTTGATGATCTTGCTCGGCCACCCCTGGGTTGGTCTGCCCTTTGGCATTCTCTTTCCCTTACTCGCAGACCTGATTTTAAAATCCGGTCAATATACAGACTGGCAAAAAATCAAAACCGCTTCAATGGTATTCAGTTTATGGATTATCGGTCAGTTTGTCCCATTTTTCTTCATGCGGGACTCCTATTTTGCCACCTTGCGAGCGGGTTATGGTGATGTTTACGCAGACACGCTCATGGCAATCACTCCTCTTTGGGTATTTTTTGTTATTATCGCCTTCGCTGCTCTTGGCGGTTTAGCTGGCGCTTTACTTGGTAAATCAGTACTTAAAAAGCATTTCCAGCGGGCAGGAATCGCCTGATGGATCTCCATTCTTTTGGTGTAACAAAAAAAAGCAAATTCTGGCTCGATCCCCGAACCAAAATAACCATGCTTCTGATCGTTAACATCGTTCTGATGGGGGGCGGCTACAGCGGATTATCCGCTTTTCTTCGCCCCACACTAGCATTACTGCCATTAGGTCTTTTGATCATTGAAAGTAAATTGAAAGCCGCGCTTTACTATTTGATTTTTGTTTCACTGGCCATGAGCTGCGAAATCTTTCTGGTCAGTCAAACCGCTGGACTTATTAATCTTTTGCTGGTAATTGCATCAGGACTGCTATCACGCTTTGTGCCACCCTTAGTAATGGGCTACTATGTTGTGTCGACAACAAAAATCAGCGAATTTGTTGCCGCCATGGAAGGAATGCATCTGCCCAGACAAATTATTATTCCATTCTCAGTAATGCTCCGCTTTTTTCCCACCGTCGCTGAAGAAAATTCAGCAATCAGCGATGCTATGCGCATGCGTGGAATCAGATTGGGTGGTAAAAATGCCAGCACAGTGATCGAATACCGAATCGTCCCCATGCTGATGTGTACTGTAAAAATAGGCGAAGAGCTTTCTGCTGCGGCACTAACAAGGGGACTCGGAAAGCCCACGAGGCGCACAAATGTCTGTCGTGTCGGACTTGGATTGATTGATTGGATCCTGATTATTTTCTCGTTAACATTACTTTTGTTATGGATATTTCTAGGATAAAGGAGTTTTTATGATTTCATTTGAAAATGTCTGTTTTCATTATGAAAACGGTACTGAAAAAAATTGTCTGCAAAATATAAACCTGACCATCCAAGATGGTGAACTTATTTTACTATGTGGCGAATCGGGCTGCGGAAAAACAACCCTGACGCGATTGGTAAACGGTTTAATACCCCATTTCTACACCGGTAATTTAAGCGGTCAGATTCTTGTCAATGGGAATGATCCTTCTAGTACAGCTCTTTATGAGAGTGCTGAAACCGTCGGATCTGTTTTTCAAAACCCCCGCAGTCAATTTTTCAATGTGGACACAAGCAGTGAACTGGTTTTTGGCTGCGAAAACATGGGTCTTGCCCAAGCCGAAATCAGACGCAGACTTTTGCAAGTCACCCATGACCTAAACCTGCATCATTTACTTGACCGCAGTATCTTTGCACTTTCTGGCGGTCAGAAACAAAAAATCGCCTGCGGATCTGTCGCGGCACTGGAGCCTGAAGTCATTGTTCTTGACGAACCCTCTTCCAATCTCGACACCGCATCGATTAGGGAACTTGCTGCTTTACTGGCTCTTTGGAAAAGCCAAGGTAAAACGATTGTCATTGCTGAACATCGTCTCCATTATCTTTCTGAACTGGCTGACCGAATTGTCCTTATGGACAATGGCAGTATCAAAAAAGTCTTTAGCCGCTCCATTTTTTCGAAACTGCGCAATCCGGAACTTGCACAGCTGGGTCTGCGAATTATAAATCTTAATCAGCTTAATCCAAATGCTTGTGTGACACCAAAAATAAAAGACACTTCTCCCCCCTTAGTAATCAAAAATTTTAACTACGCCTATTCATATTGTCAGTTATCCCTCGACATAAAGCATGCAAAACTGCCGCAAAAATCAATCGTGGCTGTTATTGGCCATAACGGCTCCGGTAAAACGACATTTGCCCGTTGTCTATGCGGCTTGCTAAAAAAATGCCCTGGTCTTCTTGAAATAGGTGACCGTTCGCTCCCTCCTAAACAACGGTTGAAAAACTGCTTTATGGTCATGCAGGATGTTAATCATCAACTTTTTACAGAATCAGTTCTTGATGAACTGCTTATTTCGATGGAGACTCCTGATAACAATGAGGCTCAGCGCATTCTCGAAAGTCTTAATCTCAGCGCTTTTAAAGACTTACATCCCATGTCTTTATCGGGCGGCCAAAAGCAAAGAGTGGCCATTGCCTGTGCAGTTGCTTCTCAACACCCCATTATTTTATTTGACGAACCCACCAGCGGTCTCGATTTAGTCCATATGCAGCAAGTTGCACAAAATTTACAGCATTTATCAGAACTTGGCAAGACGCAATTCGTCATCACCCATGATCCCGAGTTGATTCTATCGGCTTGTAGTCATGTCATGCATTTGAAAGATGGTCAGCTCTTTGATCAATATCCGATTAATCAAAATTCAGTTTCAAAAATTCTGAATTTTTTTACAAATGAAACTCAGCCCCTTTCCGCTGAAAGAGCGGTTTAGTCTTCAAACATTTCTTTTATCACCCGACCATCGCATTCATAAAAAGACAGTCCCAGCATTTGTGCCATGGTCGGGGCCATATCCACAATCTGGATTTCGTCAAGTTCAAAATTGTTTTTAATTGCCGGTCCTGCGGCTACAAAATTACAGCGATAGCCCGCTTTATTCGGATCATAGCCATGGGTTGCATACTTTTCTATGCCCATAGCATTGATTACCGGCTCTTCCGGCGAATCAGAAAAAGACGTTCCTACTTTTGCTTCAACCATAAACTCAGCCCCTGGCGCAGCTGTGTGAAAATCCCCCATTGCTGTTTTATCGTACAAATTCTCAATCCCATAGCGTTTTTCTTCAATTGCCTTTTCAATGAGTTTTTTAACCATCTGAGAAATTTCCGGGTTCTGGTTTCTAATATAAATATAAGCTGCGCCACCGCAGCTCTGGGCATATGCCAGCCATGATAGCTTACCCTTTTCTTGACTGATCAAGCCCTGCTCTTTAAACAAGGCATTTAATCGCACCTTTTGGTCCACATCCAACTGACCATGATCGCCTATAACTACAAATGCCGTCTGATCAAAAATGCCCGCCATCTCTGTCGCTTTAATGATTTGACCAATCCGTTTATCCATCCTCAGGATCGCCTCATCCACCTCCTGGCTTTTGGTTCCGAACCGGTGCTTAGCATCATCTAAATCAATTAAGTGTGCCAAAAGCAGGTTTGGCTTTTTACGTCTAATCGTGTCCACCGCGCATGCCGTCGAAAAATCATCCAGATAAGGTTCTTCAATTCCCTGTCTGAGCGAACCGAATTTCTTCTCCATCTCAATGCAATAAAGAGGACTGCCGTTACGCAGAATTTTCAACAACTGATTTTCCCGACCAATCGCCCGGATTTCCGGCAAATTATAGTTTATTGCAGTTTTTCCAGTAACCGGCCAGAGAATCGCGGCTGATTTTAGCCCCTTTTCTCTGACCAGATCGTAGATAGTCGGTCGTTTGATTTCACTTTTATACCAGAACCAGGCCTGATCATTCTCAGCTACAAAGGGCTGACAGGGATTATTATGATAAATCCCATGTCGGTCTGGATAAGAACCGGTCACCATGGTAGTATGCACCACATATGTTAAAGTTGGATAGACACTTTTTAGGTGGCTGCTTGAAACCCCGTCTACGATCAGTCTTTTTAGATTTGGAAGCCTTTTAGCTCGTTCCCAGTTATCCTCGGAAAAAGCATCGTAGGAAATTACGATTAAATGTTCTGCTTTTTTTGTCATAGCTACCTCCCTACAAAAGCCATTATATTATGTCCACTAATTTATTTCATACCTGTTTCAAGGCAGTTTTTAACCGATTGTTTCATTTCCGGAAGCCGTCTGAGTCGGTAACCAGTTAAAAATCACTAAACCAACAATAAATAAAGGAATGATTCCCAGCATCGAATAGCGGGCATTGCCACTAATCGTTGTCGTTAAAGACATTATAGCAGGACCAATAATTGCTGAAAATTTGCCAAAAATATTATAGAAACCAAAAAATTCGTTGGATTTTTCCTTTGGAATAATTTTGGCATAATAAGAACGGCTCAATGATTGAATCCCTCCTTGCGCCGAACCAATCATTGCTCCAAGTATAAATATATGCCAAACTGACTGAATAAACATTGCTGCGATACAGGCAATAATATAGGTAATCATCCCAACAACCAGCATTTTTCGTGCAGAATAGCGTTTTGCCAGATTTCCATAAAGGATGGCACAGGGAAACGCAATTAACTGAATGACCAATAAAATCGCCAGCAATACAAAGGTACTTAATGCTTCATCTCCCAAAATGGAAGTTGAATAAGGCACGACCATTTTGATGATCGTGTCAACACCATCAATATAGAAAAAATAGGCGGCCAGAAAAACAAAAACAACCTTATGCTGATGAATATTTTTAAAGGTTTCCAGAAGTCTTAAAAAGCTGTTTTTAAGGGGCTTCGGTTCGGGCTCAATGCAATGAATCTGCTTAACATTTTTAAGCATTGGTAAAGTTAAAATCCCCCACCATAAAGCCGTAATGATAAAACCGATCTGATAACCGATGACCTGATCCATCCCTAATACAAAGATAATCGCCAGACTGACACCAAAGGGAATCACGCTGGCAATATAACCAAAGGCAAAGCCCCGGGATGATACTTGATCCATCCTTTCATTAGCCGTCACATCGACCAGAAAAGCGTCATAAAAAATATTGGAACCGGAAAAACCGATAGCTGATAGGATATAACATAAAATGAGCAGTTGCCAGAGTCCGCTGGTTGGTTGGATAAAAGCCAGTGCCGCAGTTGACAGTACCCCCAAAATGGTGAAGAAAATAAAAAAACGTTTTTTATAGCCCCGGTAATCAGCAATGGTACCTAGAATCGGACTTAGGGCTGCGATTAAAATACTGGCAACGGAATTAAAGTAACCCAGATCCATCGCACTTTCGACATTACTAAACATGCCAAATACAATTGGTAACAGTGCTGTTGTCACTGCCATCGAATATGCGGAATTACCGCAATCGACCAAAATCCAGGATATTTCTTCTTTATTTAATCGCATTATAACCCTCCGTCATCAGGTATTTAAATTATCTAAATGTCTTAAAGATTTTTTTAATCATCTGCAAGGGTCATCATAACCGAATAAATACCATTTTGCAAGAATATGCCTGTTAAATCTATAATATCATACGGTTTTCGATCACTTTGTAACGGTTTGATTGCGGCCATTGGCTTTGGCTTCATAAAGAGCCTGATCAGCACGAATAATGGCATCATCCAAAAATTCATCTTCCTTCATTTCAATCAGTCCAATACTTATCGTCACTTTTCCCGCTAATTCAAACTTATAAGACTCAATGGCATGGCGAATCCGCTCGGCAACTTCCCTCGATTCTAAAAGCCCACTATCAGCCATTAATAGAATCAGCTCCTCACCACCAAATCTGGCTAAGATGTCTGCTCGACGGCTTGATTGAGTGACAATCTGAGCAATCCTCTTTAAAACAACATCACCCGTATAGTGTCCAAATTCATCGTTAACGCGTTTGAAATAGTCAATATCCATAATTGCCAAACAAACAGGGTTTTGAAGTCGTCGCGAAACCTCAAGCACTTTTTTCGAAAATTCAAAAAAAACATAGCGGTTATAAAGTCCCGTCAACTGATCATACATAGCCAGTTTTGAAATTGTATCATTTCGCTGTTTGATATAATAAATGGTCAGCAATAAAATAAAATATATCACGGTTGTCAGAATGAAACTTAACTCCTTTGATTTTGCCAGATCATAAAGTTGCCAGTTTTCACCGCCTATAAATATATATCCTACAGGATCTCCAGATATATCCTTTACTTGTTCAAATTGTACAATGTAATATTTCCCCTGATAATTGACCGGTACGATAAAAGAGTCCTTCGTTTTCATTTCCGACACTACTTTTGCTGTCATCATCTGCAGAAAATTTTCATCCGAATAAAGATCCTGCATTCCTGAAAGGGATTTTGTAATCTTAAACACATCAATGTCGGTAACATAATCATCACTAATTAAACTAGGCTGATAATGATTCTGATTTTCTAATTTTACAGTCGATTCCATTACATCCCGATTTAAAAGAAACCCATAGACCTGCATTGGTTCAAGTCCATACAAACCTTCAATTACGGAAACCATTGAGATCGAAGATTCAACACTCCCTAGATAATTCTCTCCCTCCAATAAAGGATAAATAAAACGATAACCGGTATAAACCGATCCGACTTCAAAACCCGACACGGGTTCTTTGGTTTCCATTACCATCCCAATTGATTCTCTAACCGCTTTCAAATCATCACCATACTGATCCGGCGCATGAAAACGCAAAAAACTGGTCCCATCAGGCAAATGAAACTGCATTTGCTCAAACCCATGCGCTGCAATGATCTGATAATCACTATTTAGAGCCTGATATAGTTGCTCCCGCAAAACCGCTTTTTGATCATCATCGCCGCTGGCTGCCGACTCCATAATTTCATATACTTCATTTTGATCAATCATTGTATTGAAAATATAGTTTGAAAACGAATCATACGACCTTAGAATCGAATCAATTTCAACATTGAATTTCACGTGTTGCTGATTAAGAAAGTCCTGATAACGTGTTTCATACAGCGCGTTAAAGTATGCTAATAAAACAAGCCATACCAGTGACAATCCTAAACCCAACAGAAAGATAATGCGACTTTTATCAAAGGAATTTTTCATGATTTTCTCCTAAATTGATCAATCGAAGCGTTATTTGTCCGATACTCTTTTTTAATCAATCTATAAGCGAATATCTGCAGCCTGACAGTATTCAAAAGAAATCATTAAGTAAGTCAAACCATTATAGACTTATTATTTTACTCTGCTAAATACGATCATTGCAAAAACAAATAGAATTGGCATTTAAATCTAAACCAAATATTTCTCCTCTGATTTTACCCGATATTCAACATTCTATACCGTTTTAATCCCCAAACCTTTTTTAAAAAAATACGCTGCCATCAAAAATGTCACGAGCACTAAAACCAACGTCAAAATCAAGTGGATTGTAATGTTCCCTTCACAAACGCCTACATACGCAAACCGCGAGACATTAACCAGTGGGAAAATGGGATTAATATACTTTATCGCTGAAAGCAGTCCGGGCAGCTTTGATACTTCAAAAAATACCCCTCCCAAGTAGGTCAGCGGCGTAATTACAATTGATAAGATAAAGTTCATCTTTTCGAAATTTTCAAATGCCAGGCCGGCAATTAACCCTACCGATGCAAAGACAAAAGAAGTTGCCATCAATGCCAGAACAAAAAAGAGCGGATAAGCAACTTCATATCCAACAAAAAAAATGGTTGCGGCATAGGTTAACAGACCAACCAAAACACCTCTAAATACCCCGCCCAAAATATAAGCCAGAATTTTTTCGGTATTGGAAATTGGGTAGGAATTCAAGTCCTGAATGGTATTCTGAAATTTTTGAGAAATGATGGAAAACGCCGGATTTTGAAAAGCCGCTAAAATCGCGCCCATGGTCGCCAGTCCAGGAACCAGAAAATGCAAGTAATTGATTCCGTTGATCCCCACCTCTCTGGTCGAAAGCATTCCACCAAAAATCATCATATACAAAATGTTTGAAATCAGTGGTGCCAGTACGGTCTGCACCGGCACCTTCATGAACCGATGAATCTCGCGATTTAAAAGGGCCAAAAATCCAATTCGATTATAAAATAATTTATTCATTCTAAACTCCTATTGTTTGATTAAACGTAAGTAGATTTCTTCCAGTTTAGGTTTTTCTACCACCAGATTGGTAAAAGCCATCTCTTTTTCCGATAACATTTTAAAAACTTTTGACAATTCTTTTTTAGGAGCTCTAAGAAGCAATCTGTTATCTTCAGTGATTTCCGGGTCATATGCCCCTAAAAATTCAAAATCTGAGCGGGTAAGCGACTGTTCAAAATGCACTTCAATTATTGCTTCTTGTGAAAATGTCTCCATCAGATCGGTTTTTGGTTCATCTGCAATCAATTTACCCCCATCAATAATCACGATCCGATTGCAGAGTTTTTCGGCTTCTTCTAAATAATGAGTTGTTAATACAATCGTCGTTCCCGATTCATGGAGTTTCACTAAAAATTCATAAAGTGTGTGCCGCATTTCGATATCTACCCCAGCTGTGGGTTCGTCCAAAATCAGAATTTTGGGTCGATGCACCAGCGCTTTGGCAATCAGAAAGCGCCTGCGCATCCCTCCTGAAAGATCTCTTAATCGGGCACTTCGTTTTTCAGTTAAATACAAGGCCTCTAAAAGCTCATCGATCGTATCCCGATTATTTTGAATCCCGAAATAGCCAGACTGCTTTTTCAAGGCCTCGTCGATAGTAAACACAAAATCATAGCCTGTATCCTGTGGAACAATGCCAATGATTTTCTTTGTCTCCAGTTCATTTCTATCCAGATCAAAACCACCAATTTCGACCGTCCCGGCAGTCTTTTTTACGTTACCTGCCAAAATATTGATCAAGGTACTTTTGCCCGCCCCGTTTTGTCCCAACAAAGCTGTAAATTCACCTTCATTTATGGTCAAACTAACATCCTTCAGAGCTTCCTTTTTCCCTTTTTGATATGTCATTGAAACATTTTTTACACGCAGCATTCTGTCATCCTTTCTTCTGACCCTAACCAGCCAGTATTAATTCTGTTACCTGTTTATTATAACATGGTTAAAATGCTGCAGCCACGTTTTCGTAATGCGGAATTAATGATAAACAACAGAATAATTCTTAACAAAACAATCGTAGCTATCAAAAAGTTTTAAAAAGCCGCATCAAAAAACCGTACCCGGCGACAACAACCTCCATGCAAAATGTTTCATCCAGACTATTGAATTTACGCATGACTCAGCATTGCTAAAAACAATCATGGCTTCTTAATACTGAATCTTTTTAGTCATGTTTTCACTTTTATCTATAATTTATTTGATACCCTTAAAATTTTCAAATATCCGAACATGATGATATTGTGCAGGATCTAAGTGCTGGCAAACGGATTGTCACGAAAAATGATAAAATTCATAAGTTTATAGTCCTCCAAAAAAAAATCTCTGGATGAGCTTAAAGTGCTCAACCAGAAACGGATACACTGCTGGCAACTGCCTCGTTCCGGCAAATGCATCGAATGTTAAAACTGATCAAAACTATAGGCAACAACCTGGTTTCGCCCTTTATCCTTGGCTCGATATAATGCCTGATCCGCCATATGGATTAGCATATCGAAAGTCTGATTTAAATCAGTTTTTTTAGCGATTCCAATGCTGACGGTAACATGAAATATCGTCTCCTTGGCAGAAAACGGCTGGGCAGCAAAATTTTCTAAAAAAGATTCCGCTTTTTGAGCGACTTTATCATCATCAAATCCTGTAAGCAGCACCGCGAATTCCTCGCCTCCCAGTCGGGCAATCAGAGCCTTAGAATGAAAGTGGACTTTCAAGGCATAACCTATCGTTTCAATCACCTGATCTCCCATCTGATGGCCGTGTTGATCATTAACATTTTTAAAATGATCAAGATCCATCATCAAAAGATGCATTGACTGACCGCTTTCCTGGGCGAGCATTCTAATTTCTTCACCCTTTTGCATAAATGCACGACGGTTATACAAGCCACTAAGAGCATCCATCATTGCCTGATACTGCAAACTTTTATTCAAATCATAAGCCTCTGTCACATCACAGATAATCTTTAGTGCGCCGCGTGAGGAGCGCATGCTTTCAATTTTTTGAGTGCTAATTTCAAAAATCCGCTCTCTGTCTTCTATCAAAACTTTAATTGTCATATCGCCATCAGACTGAAAACTCTCTAAGAAGAGCGGAGCGTCTTTTAAGATTGTCTCCATCCTCCCTTCATTAAGGTCAATTTTCTGCATTTCAAACAAATGCCGGGCTTTTAGATTGTAATCAATAATTTTATTCTGTATGCTAACCAGAACCAGTGCGTCCCGTCCTGATTCAAAGGCTTCGTTTCGGGCCTTAGCCTTTGTTTCAAGAAAATCATAACGCCAAATGGCTACCACCACCAAAAAACAACTAAACGGTAAAAAAACTGCCATATAATCGATCGCAATACCCAGTGGGTTTTTAAACGAAAATATTAGTCCCATTGCCGCCACAATGGATGCCAGACTTATCAATATGAGCTTTTTTCGGTTGTTTTCATGATCGAGAAACTCTTTCAGATACAAAAACAAGGTAATTGCAATCATTGAAAGTGAATGAACAGTCTGCACAAGCATCCAAGGTCCGTACGTGCGTTCAAGCAATAACTTTCCATTTTCATCAACAAAAGTAATCGCTGCAAAATAAAAATGATGCCAGTCATTGGTCAAACGCAAAACCATGGTTATAATTGGAATCACAAAAATGAACAGACTCCATGCGATTTTATAGTTCGATATTCGATTGGTATATAAAAGCCCCGACAGCAGCCATAAAGCTGAAACATAGGGAATCCCCAGATACTGAAAGCTATTCCAGAAAAGCATTTGAGCTTCCGTAACGGAATTGAGCTGCAACGTATAGCCCATGATATAAACAAAAAATGCACAACTTAACATCTGAATAACTAGGGCGTAGCCCGATTCATTCAATGCTCGTATGTGAACAGCCCAATAAACGGCTGCATAAATCATAATCAAAAAATAAATGCTGATCAGATTGTAAATTGACACAAAGCCACCTCTTTGATGTAAATATGCATAAAATTGAACCTAATAAATGTGAGTTTTGTGGTGCTTGCAAAAGCGCCTGTCCCGTTTCGGCCATCAGTAATCCGGCTGGAACAACTTATTACGCTGTCGATGAAGCTTAATGCATCGATTGCGGCGCCTGCGAATCGGAATGCGGTTTTGACGCATTTATTGTTGAATAGTATAAAAAACGGTATCCTTGTTTTGAAGATGCCATTTTTTTATTTTTCCTTTGCAACCAGCAGCTGATACAATGTTGGGTTAAATTTAAATTCCTCTATCAGCTTATTTACTTCCACTAATACTTTCTCTTTGAGCTCCGACGGTGTCGTCTGTCGGCGAACGGCACGGATTAGAATGTTTTTGGGTGTGTGAGAAAGATCAACGAATTCAAGCAGTTGCGTTTTATACCCACTGTACTCGAGCAGATTGGCTCTGACTGCATCGGTGGCCAGGGCAGAAAAACGTTCTTTTATAATACCATATCGGGTCATTAGTGTAAGATTTTCAGCCTCGATCTGGCTGTTCAATTCATGCTGGCAGCAGGGAACTGAAAAAATCATTTTAGCCTGCCACTTAATGGCATTATAAAGAGCATAATCGGTGGCCGTGTCGCAGGCATGCAAAGTAATCACAATATCTACTGGAGAGGCTGCCTTAAAACCATTGATATCCCCCAGTTCAAATCTAAGATTTTGATATCCGTATTTTTTTGCAGCTATTGAACAATTCTTAATCACATCTGCTTTTAAATCCAAGCCAATTATGTCCGCTTTTATTTTTCTGATCTCAGTCAGATAATAGTAGACAATGAAAGTCAAATAAGACTTACCACAACCAAAATCAATGACCTGAACGTGTTCCATTTTCAAACTTGAAATTTCGTCATCCAGTATTTCCAAAAATCGATTGATCTGTTTGAACTTATCATACATCGATTTGACCACTTTACCTTCTTTTGTAAAGATCCCCATATCGACGAGGGGCGCAACAACCATTCCTTCTTCGATCAGATATTGCTTTTTCCGGTTATGGCCGACGATAACTGAAGGCGCTTCCGTTGACTTCAGCTTCCGTATTTTAAATGAACACTTTCCCTTTTTTGTGATCGTCAGTATCAGTTCATCTGTTTCTGACCAGGCATTTATCTGGCGAAAATGAGCGCTACTTATTTCATAAATCCGATGCGCTAACTCATTTTCATTCACATTTTCATGAAAGACCTGTTTATCAGTATAAGCCGCAATCTGATATAAATCATTCTGTTTTTCAACAATCAGCTTATTGTACCTTTCCTCTTTTGAAGTGGGTTTGCTGATTACCACCTTCAGAATGCCAATCGCAATGATTTTTTCGATATAACTTTTTAGCTCATCCATAAATATCCCTCTATTTTTTTGATTGCGCTATATTATATCATAACAATTTAAATCCGTCCCTGTCCATTCAACCTGTTTTATTACCATATTCCGAAAAATTTAAGGTTTCCAACGATCTTATTCCCTAAATTTTTCTCAATAGCTTTCAAATTTCAATTATTTCTGTCATAATAAAAAAATACTTACTTAAAGGAGTTTACCATGCCAGAACTACCCGAAGTGGAAACCGTCCGACGAACTTTAAAGAATTTTATTATCGGAAAAAAGATATTCGATATTCAGGTACACTATGACAAAATAGTTGAAGGAGACAGTCATCAATTTATCGAGACTTTAAAAGGACAAACCATCCGCGATATCGATCGAGTTGGAAAATACCTGATCTTTATCCTGGATAAAGATGCTTTCATCTCCCATTTACGCATGGAAGGCAAGTACAATCTAACCGATGCTTTCAAACCGCTTAATAAACATGAACATGTCAATTTTATTTTTAGCGATCACTCGGAAATGCGTTATCAGGATACCCGCAAATTCGGTCGACTTAAACTTGCCAGCAAGGATAGCTACCGCCTTGACCTGCCATTATCCAAGTTGGGCCCCGAACCATGGAATGCTGATGTTGAGCAAATCTATCAGAGCATTCATAAAAGCCGTCTACCGATAAAAACATTACTGCTGGATCAAACTATTCTAGCTGGCATCGGCAATATTTATGCCAATGAAATTTGCTTTCGGACGAAAATAAATCCAACCACTCCGGGTAACCGCATCAGCCGCAAACGGATCGCTGAACTAGTTGACATATCATCTCAAATTCTTAGCGAAGCTATCAAACAGGGTGGTACGACTATCCATTCCTTTGATAGCAATGGAATAAGCGGACTGTTTCAGGTCAATTTGCAGGTCCATCAGCAAAAAAACTGTCCGGCTTGTCAGGGTACAATCATAAAAAAAATGATTAACGGCAGAGGCAGCTATTATTGTCCGCATTGCCAAAAAAAGAGAAGCTGATTTTCATACCTGATATATCGCTGGTGACACAAAAATCGCGTGGCATGCATTTTGAAAAATACATGCCACGCGATTTTTTCACATGGTTTAAACTTGGACTTCTATCTGGCAATACTGGTTCGTTTCTGATACGTACGAACCACCATCGAAAGACTAAAACAAATCACAAAATAACCAACGGCCAAAGTTGCAAATATCAGAAAGACTTCAGCTGTTTGGGTATATCGCCCCATTACAACAAAGCCGCTTCTTGTATACTCGGGTATTGCTACTACCTGCAAAAAAGATGTATCTTTAACCGTCGTAATTACCTGCGAAAGTAAAGAAGGAATAATATTTTTAAAACACTGCGGCAGAACAATATAAGCCAGGGTCTGAATCAATGTAAAGCCCTGAGACTTGGCTGCCTCAAACTGACCATCCGGAATGGAATTAAGACCACCACGGACAATTTCAGCAATAACTGCTGAGGTATAGAGAATTAAGGCCAACGCCCCTCGCATAACCACTGTGCCCAAAGGAATCATAAAACAACAAACCAGTATCCACAGTAACAATGGCGTATTTCGAAACATTTCAATGTAGAAACTTGCTACTTTTCCAAAAAAACGTTTCTCATAGCTTCGCAGTAGTCCCAATATTGTTCCAAAAATAACCGAAGTAATGATAATGATCACTGACAGCAACAGGGTTAATCCCATACCCTGAGCTAAGAACTGGACGTTTGAAGGCGTAAAGACATTTTGAAATAATTCTAACATGTAATTGCCTCCTCTGCCGCGTCAAAAGGTAAGTGGGTTGAATCGTTTTTCTTGAGCCGTTCTTCGTATTTTCGTGCCCAGGTTGCCAGCGGGAAACAGAGCAAGAAATACAAAAGGCCGGCAAAAATGTAAGACGGACCGTAATCAAGGCTTGAGGATGCCCAGGAATCTGCCATATACATCAAATCAAAACCAGAAATCATTGCTAACACTGACGTGTTTTTAATCAGATTTACCGCCTGATTGGTCAGCGGTGGTAAAATAATTTTAATCGTTTGTGGCAGAATAATATAGCGCATATACTGAACATAGGTAAAACCCTGAGATTTAGCCGCTTCAACCTGTCCCACCGGAATTGAATGAATACCAGCTTTAACCACCTCGGATACATAGGCGCCATGATAAATGCCTACCCCCAAAACGCCAATGGTAAAGACGCTAAGACGCAGGCCGGCAATCGCCAGACCATTATACATAAAGAAAACCTGTATGACCAGAGGTGTGTTTTGGAAAAATTCGACATAAACCCTTGCGATTCCCCTCAGGATCTTGTTATTTGATGTAGAGATTACACCAAACACAACTCCCAGAACCAGAGCAAGGATAATGGCGAGGGCTGCGACCTCAATGGTACGCAGAAACCCTTCGCCAAACATTTGCCATTGTCCAAACATCTTCTCCCAGCGCCATAAGGCAAAAGGATTAGAGCTTTTCATTAATAATTAAGTCCCCATTTCGTAATCAGTTCTTCAATTGTGCCGTCTTCCAGCCATCCGTTAATGTATCCATCAACAGCTTCAGCAAGAGCAACGTTATTGAGGTTTGAAGCAACCCCATATTCCTGTGGAGAGAATCGGTCTGGTAGAATCATGGTTGAATCATCAACATATCCACCCAGGATTGATCCATCTACACAGAAGGCATCGACTCGACCTGAGTCAAGGGCTGCCTTGATTTCCGGATAAGTCGCATATTCTGAGAAAGTAACGCTTACGCCCAGTTCATCCGCCGCAGCTTGAACAGCATCTTTAGACGTAGCACTCTGAGCAACTCCAATTACAGCACCGTCCATATCAGCAAGACCTGTGTAGCCAGCGTCTTTTTTAACCAGTAAGCCAACCGCATCTTCGTAATATGCTGTTGAAAAATTATAGGTTAGTTTTCGTTCTTCCGTAATGGTGAAAGTTGCAATTACTAAATCCAGTTCGCCATTATCCAGTAATGGTCCACGTGTTTTTGCGGTTACTGGTGTTAATTCAACGGCGTTTTCATCACCCAGAATTTCTTTAGCCAGCATCTTTGCAATGTCCACTTCAAATCCTTCGATTTCACCTGTTTCTGTGTTTCGAAGTCCAAAATTCGGAACATCTTCTTTTACACCAACTCGCAACACACCTGCATCTACAACAGCTTGTAGGCTGCCATCATCAGCAGTTGCTGTATCATCACTTGAATCAGTAGATGATGACGAACAACCAGCCAAAGTAAATACCAGGCTAAAAACTAACAGAGCAGAAAGTAATACCTTTTTCATAATCATTTTCCTCCTAAGAATTTTATAATCACCAAAAGTCAATCGCAGGGCAAATCAACACTTGAACAAACGACTGTTTTGCCACTACACAATTTTATTTTGGAAATTAACGCAGGATTTTACTGAGGAAAAGCTTTGTTCTTTCCTCGGTCGGATTTTCAAAGAAATGTTCAGGTTTCCCTTCTTCAACAATCCTGCCATCATCCATGAAGATGACCCGGTCAGCTACCATTCGGGCAAAACCCATTTCGTGAGTCACCACCACCATGGTAATATTTTCTTTTGACAGTTTAATCATGACATCCAAAACCTCCTGAACCGTTTCCGGATCAAGTGCTGAGGTTGGTTCGTCAAAAAGAATAATCTTTTGTTCCGTCGCAAGCGCCCGCGCAATCGCAACACGCTGCTGTTGCCCTCCGGATAAAGTTGTTGGATAGACGTTTTCCTTTTCACTTAAGCCAACAATCGCCAGATATTTGCGCGCCTTTTTAATCGCTTCCTCTTTGGGAACCTTCTGGAGCTTAATCGGTGCAAGCGTTAGATTTTCCAACACTGTTTTATGCGGATATAGGTTAAAACTCTGAAATACCATCGCCGAAGTTCTTCTGATCAGGTCAATTTTATTCTTCTGGGTCAGTTCTTCACCGTCCACAAAGACTTTACCGGAAGTCGGCTCTTCCAAAAAATTCATACAACGAACCGTTGTACTTTTACCTGAACCCGATGGCCCAATAATAACCAGCTTTTCACCTTCCTTAACCTCTAAATTAATATCCTTAAGGACATGATGCTCTCCAAAATACTTATTTACATTCTCAAGTTTAATCAATCACTCTTCCCCCAAATCATCTTCGAACGCCCAAAAAAGCTTCCATATACATACGTATAAATTGGCGTATACAGAAGCCCCATCGCTTTATCAATTTCGTTAAATTTTCGTTAGACTATACATAAATAATATTATGCCAGCGGCATTTTGTCAATAGCTATTCCGACAAAGACCAAACTGCTGTCAAATATCTAGCTGTTTTTTTCCATCTGTGCTTTTAAGTAATTCGTCATTTCGACATCGCCCAGAGGTTTGCTAAACAAATACCCCTGAATCCAATCGCACTTCCGCTTATTTAAAAATTCAAACTGTGGAACTTCTTCAACACCTTCTGCCACTACATGAATATCAAGATTATGAACCATTTCGATAATACTTCCGACAATCCGTTTGTTTTTTTCCCCCTTCTCCAGAGATTTGATAAAAGAACGATCAATTTTCAATACATCAATTGGAAGCCGCATTAAATAACTAAGCGATGAATATCCTGTTCCAAAATCATCAAGGGAAATCATCAGACCTAATTTTTTGAGCTCCTGAATAATCATCGCAGCTCGTTCAATATTTCCCATAAAAACCGATTCGGTAATTTCCAGAGTCAGCTGTCGAGCATTTACTTTTTCTTCTTCAAGAACCTGTCGAACTCTTTCTAAGAAGTCCCCTCGTTTTATCTGAACAGGCGAAATATTAACGCCAATTCGTATATCTATACCCAGTTCGGTTTTTACAGACTTGATTTTTTTGCATGCCTGTCGCAACACCCATTCGCCCAAATCACCAATCAAACCAATTTCTTCAGCCATTGGAATAAATTCAGCTGGAGATATCAACCCTCGTTCCGGAACCTGCCAACGAAGCAAGGCTTCGAAACTGACATTTTTTTGATCCTCAACACTGACAATCGGCTGGTAGACGACAAAAAAGTCATTCTTTTCGAAAGCGCTAATCATCTGGTTTTCCAAATCTATTTTGTAGAGCACTTCATTTTTCATTTCCTTCTGATAAAACTGAATGGAATTTTTTCCCAGCTCCTTAGCTTTATACATAGCAGTATCGGCAGCTTTTAAAAGATCGTTACAGGTCAAGGCGTCTCCCGGCCAGACAGCAATACCGAAACTGGCCGTCATAATTACAGATTTATCTCCAAGTTTAAAAGGATTTCCCAGCAGACCCAGGAGCTTTTGGGTATACCCCAGTACCTTTTCATCCGAAATCTGGCGACGAATCAAAATGGCCAGTTCATCCCCTCCTAGTCGCCCCAAAAGATCGCGTTCATCCATTGCAGCTTTCAGTCTGGTTGCTACCTTGATCAGCAAGTCATCACCCGCGCCATGACCCAATGAATCATTAATTTTTTTGAAATTGTCAAGATCAATAAAAACCAGCGAAAAGTGATTACCATTTTCCTGACTCAAATCAATCAACAATTCGATTTGCTCAAGTATCATTTTACGGTTGGGTACCCCTGTTAGTGTGTCGGTATAAGCCAAAAACTCGAGTCGTTCCTGATTCGCTTCAATTTCCGTATTGTATTGAAGCAACCGTTCATTCTGCACCTTCAGCTGTTGTTGATGCGCGATGACATCTTCATACATCAGATTCAGTGTATCCTTCTGATCAAGTGTTTTCGCATAAATCATAGCCTTTTTCTGGATAATTTGCCGATAAATTTGATTGCTGACAATGCTGGCTACGATAATACACAAAAAAGCAACGCAAAAACTCAGATAAGAAATAGAGTCGACATGAATGACCAATTCTGGATAAAAAGTCAGGCTAATGACGAAAAAAAACAGACTGGCAAAAATCATATAGTAAAACAGTGTTCTCTGAATCATCGTATTCGAAAAAATAACCATGATTAAAATAATCATCCAAAATAAAAATGTAATCTTTTGAAAATAAACTAGATATACCACGACGAGACTTGCAAACAAAGCTGCACTAATCAGATTCATCATTAGCTGTCGCGGCAATTTTTGATGTAAAAGGATAATAATAAAAACCCCTGTGAAAAAAAGTGTGCCTGTGACAGTCATTGCTAAACTCATCTTTTCAGCCCAATAGATACCTACGATCACACTCGTTAAAGCGGCTATCATAAGCATGGGTCCAAAAATAACCATCATCAGTTTCGTTTCATTTATTTTAATTTTTTCAATTGTCTCGGCCTCAGCAATACCATTAAGAATCTTCTTTAATTGTGCCTGAATTATTTTCACAGACATCACCTCTTTTCACTCAATATTATATATTATCGGTAACAAAGACATTATCATTAAATTAATTTACTCAACTTTCCCAGCCAAATTGAACAAACAAAGCCTGAACAAAAGAGGCCTGAGCATTGATCCAATGCATAAGTTGATTTTTTAATAGAGCCGATTTCTTAGAACCAGCTGTTTTTATGTGCTCAACAAATAAGCCCATCAGGCTTTGAAGCGCCGCTGTCAATGTGATATCTTGAATATCGTCACAAAGACGGAAAAATAATTCACACAAAGTCTTATCATCCTGCTCGTTTCGGCGCATCCATTCAAGTAATATATAGCGGATGAAAACAATGGTGGTGTGGCTGATCATCATGTCATAACTTCGTCCCTGAAATTCCGTTCCCAGTTTCATCAGAGCCTTGGAGGATTTGAAGAAGACTTCAATACTCCAGCGGTTGCCGTAAATGCGGATAATTTCTTCATCCGATAATGACAGATCAGTACTGAGAATGGTCAGCCAGTCACTCTTTTTATTACGGTTTCTGACAAAAACGAGTTTAACCGGAATACCATTTTTAGTTTGAACACTGATTGATCCGAACTGATTTCCACCTGAATGTTTAGGCAAAAGCTTTCGCAGTTGAGGTAGTGTATAAAAATCGTTCTGATAACAGTAGTGCTGTTTTAACTGCTTGACCATCCCAATCACATCAAGGCCTTCATTCAGGATACTTTGGATCATTGGTTCATGAGTAAACCATGTATCTATCAGGACATAGTTGGCCTGAATACCCTGTTTGAGTGCCCGACTGATCATCTCAACAGCAACATCGTTTTTCTTTCTGACGGCTTCTTTTCGGCGTTTATAGCCGCTAGTGCGTTTATCAATCGATTCTGTTACCCCCTTGAACCGATTGTTCGGATTTGCCGAGGACATCATCGCAAAATCAACCGGAACAAAACTGAAGCCGTCAGACCAGCCCAGTGCCAGCATGGTAAAGCCTTTAATATACCGGTGTTCGGCGTGATCATAGAGTTTAGCCAGCAGTTCAACCTGTTTGCTCCGATTTCGGCTGATTACTGAATCATCAAGGATCAGAACTTTTACCCGCTCTGCCTGTGTCAATCGGGTAAAGGCGGCAATGACTCTTGCCGATAGGGATGACAGAAAGCGACGCCAGTTGTAAGTTGCCGTATTCAAAAAACGATAGTAAGTATTTTTCGAAACGGCTTCTTCACGGTGTTTGGAATCCAGATAACGATACAGATTTTTACCTTGAAAGACCAGTAGCAAAAGAAATTCAAAGACTTCAATGACTCGGACTCCCTGAGCTTTTCGAATTCCTGACTCTCGCAGAAGAGCCGGTAACCGTAATTCTTTAAATGCTTTCAAAATTTCAATTTCTACCTTTTCAGATGGGCTGTTTTGGTTTATCATAATGGTATGCACCTTTCCTGTCTGATTTTTGTTGTTTTGCAATTTCATTATATCAGATGTCAGGTGCATTTTTTTGTCAACTTCTGTTTTTTAGAAGCGGCGGAGCTTGGTTTGATACCGTCTCAGCTGTATTTTTCAGCTGGGAAAGTTGAGTAATTTAATAATATCCTACTCCGCAATCTTTTAGCAAGATTACTTTCCAGATTTCAGACATGAGCCACTATTTTTTTAACTATAAACATTAAAATTGCTTAGTAATACAGCCAAATAATTTTAAAGCATCCCACTCACATCGTCTTACTGCTAATTCAGACTGCTTTGAAAGGGAAAATCCGTCGCCCCAGGAGCCGCTGAATTTTTGGCAACAACAATAATCTGAATGCCTTCCAGCCTTAAACCCATGCCTTCAGTTCCCGCATCGGCTCCGTTTTTAGCCCAGTCCAGCCAGCCGAAATTCTGGGCATGTACCCGGTAGTAAACATCATATAGATTTCCGTCCAGACCATCCAATTCAATGCGTATTCCTTCCAGGCGTAAAGATTGCCCCGTTGTCCCACTTAAAGCTCCATCGCTGACCATTGCCTGCCATCCAATATTTTGAATATGGGTCTGATACTGAATCACCGCATTGACCTCGCTGTTGTCAATTAGTATTTTAATCCCCTCAAGTCTGAGACCCTGACCAAATGTGCCACTGATTTCGCCGTTTTCACGAGCTGTTTGCCAGCCCACATTCTGCACATGTGTTGAATAATAAACATCGACATAGGAAGGCGGCAAAGCCACAAAAGGCCGTGAATTGGCATAGGCATAGCTTTCAGCTGTCGAACCCGTAGAGCCATAAATGGTTAAATTCGGAATTGTTCCAAAAACCTGGGCACCGATATTCACCGAATTGCCAAGAATTGTAATTTTTGTCAGCCCTATACAGTTGCTGAAAGCGGCATAACCAATCGTTGTCACACTCGATGGAATAATGATGCTTTTTAAAGCCTGTGCTCCCCAAAACGACCCATTTCCAATTGTAGTCAGCCCATTTCCCAGAAACACTGATTTAAGATTGGGACAATTATAAAAGGATCGCATTCCCAGATTTGTTACCGTCCTCGGTACATTTACACCCGTCAATATGCTGTTACCATTAAAGGCGTCGTTGCCAATTTCCAACACCGTTATACCATCAAGACTGGTCGGAATATCGATATTTTTGCCGCTGCCGATGTAGGCTGTGATTTTTATTCCGCCACTGATATCTTCATACCAGTAATCACCGGACTGAACACTGTTGGCCGTAATCAAATTCAAATCGGCATTGCCAATCTTCGTGGTCTCCTGATGATCAATTTCTTGAGCTAATACAACTGACGATGAAAGCATTAAACAAACGCAAATTATAACGTTTATCATCTGATTTTTTTTGCTTCTCATCTTAACTTTACCTCTCTACATTAATTGCTTAAAATCTTAATGACGAATGCAGCTACTATATTCTCAAGTTTTACCCTAATTCAGAACTTTTAATCGTTTTCAACCACTGAAGGACGATACTTCAGCTCAATTTACAATAAAAATAAATAAACCTGTTTATTTATTTTTACCATGCAACGGAACAACTATCAGCTTCTGATCTCCAGACAATTCATATTGATTATTTGACTTGACAAAGAACTTATTGCTATGGGACTATCTCATTTAAAATTAGTATCAATGAAAATTTTGACAGTTACTTAGTAAATAATGACAAAAACCCTGGCCAGCAAAGATTTGCTGCCAGGGTTTCGCTAAATAGTAATTGCATCTTCGACATTAATACTCAAATTCTAATCTTAGTTTTTTCTTTTGCAAATCAGCTTGCATTATATTTATTGCGGTATAAATGATAGAATTCTTCAACCTGACGATCCAATATATCAAGAGCTTCTTTTTCCTCGGCAGATCGGCCATTATATTTACTAAGCAAAAAAAATATTGGAGCATAAAAATTCATCGCCATCGCCTTAGGGTCATGCGCAGAAAACGATCCCTGTCGAATCATTTCATTAAATAATTTAGCCTGATAAGCAATACTTTCTTCCATAAAAATATTTCGATAAATCTCATAAATTTCCGGGTCAGAGTACTGCTCCATATTTGCTAAGCGCCAGAAACGAGAAATTAAGTCATCTTTTAAATAAAAGAGAAAAATCATTCGACTAAAAGCCTGAAGTTCCTCTAGTGACATATTTGCGTATTTTGAAGCGGCCTTTAAAAAATCATTTTCATCAGGCAGACCGATTTCAACTGACATTTCTGCCATCTTCTCGCGCATTCTTTCGACAATGGTATCAAAAATCTCTTTCTTGCTGGAAAAGTGCTTATATAAGGAACTATCCTTGATTCCCACTGCATCGGCAATTGCTTTTACCGTTGTTGCTTTAAAACCGTTAATCGAAAAAAGCGTTAACGCTTCATCGACAATTTTTTCTTTTGTTGTCATTAAACCGTCCTTTCAAGAAGCGCTTTCACTTCTGCTTCCTGCTCGAAAAGAACGCAGCCTCCAGTATGCTCTACTAATAAATTACCAGCGTTTTGCAATTTTAAAAACAGTGGTGATCGCAATGCTTCTTTTAAAGAAGTATTCATCAGCGTAGTATCGGAGTATGGTGAAAAAGGGCAGGGTTCCGCCTCTCCATAGGGATTAATATGGAAAAATCCCCGGCCTGCAGCCAGACAACCACCTGATTCTTTTTCATCCCCAGGAAAAGCAATGAAAATCATCTCTTTTTCATGCTCTCGTATTTTATTGAGTTTTCTCTCAAAGATTGTCCTACTGTCATCATCAAATGCCAGGTTTTTACTACTTCCATCCACTGGCACATACTCCACATAGATCACTGCTTTACAACCTCGTTCTTTAATTTCGTTAATAAATGCATCTGAAAACACTTCTTCAAGGTTTTTAGATGTAACCGTAACCGAGACGCCAAATATATTACCCCGATTTTTCAGCGATTTCATTGCTTCTTCAATCTTCCGATAAACACCGCTCCCCCTTCTCTGATCGGTTGTAACCATATTTCCTTCCATACTGATAAGGGGAACCAAATTAGGATTGACTGCTAGAAAATCAAGATATTGCTGATCTATCATTGTTCCGTTGGTAAAAACCGGAAACAGGATTCTTTTTTCTTTGGCCGCCACCGTCAGAATATCCTTGCGTACAAAAGGTTCTCCCCCAGCCAAAAGGACAAAGCTGATACCCAGATCAGCCGCCTGATTAAAAATGTTCTGCCACTGATCCACCGATAATTTCTTTTTCTCGTTTGCTTTATCATGACATTGCTGATTAGCTCTGGCATAACATCCGCTACAGTGAAGATTACAGTCTTCAGTAATACTGGCAATTAAAAATGGGGGGATGTGTTCACCGCATAATTCCGCTTTCTGACGCAACTTCTCGGCATTCTGACTAATTTTAGCAAATTTCATCATAAAAAGGCTGGCCTGAGGATTTTTCAATGTTGTTTTTAAGATCCCTTGAACAATTTCTCTGACTCCCTCGCTTAAATAGGCTTCCAAATTAAAGGTTGACATTTTTTCCTCCATATAAAGCAATACATGCTTGACTTATAATTATAAACACAAGCTAGCATTCACTAGCTTGTGTTTATTTTAGCTAGTAATCGCTAGCTTGTCAAGTCTAATTTTAAAAAAATAAAACCGCCGAAGCGGTTTCGATTTTCTAATTCTGTCTCAAATCATAAAGTGTACCTGAGCTATTCATGCCACCACCCATATAAGCGTCTTGACTCATATCAGCCTGGCTGACATCAAACTCTGCTGTCTCCGAATGCGTCACATCTTCTTCTGATGCGTCATTGGTTTGCGTTTCTGAGTCTGGTAACTGATCCGTTGTCACGATCGAATCCAATGCTGAACTATCAGACCAGAGACTTTGATCCACCGCGGTTCCATTCTCCTGAATCCAGCTCATAATATCGTTACCCATTTGACCTCCGCCACCTTGCCCGTCAATCAGCGCAAAACTAATTTCTCCATCTTCAACCATCTGAGCAAATTCATCTACCGTAAGAATACTGTCCGAACCAGAGAATCCACCCAAAGCCATCACTGATTCTCCATAGTTGATAATAATTGATGATGCCGTCCCCGATGCCGAAGAAGTTGCCAGCAAATAGGTTTCATCCGTAGTGTTTTCTTTAAGATATGTCACCAGTTTATCAAGGCTTTCATCCTCAACATCGGATCCAGCAGCCCATGAACCGGAATCACTAGAAGTCATAAGACTTAAACCCGCCGATGGGAAAGTACCTGATTCCTTATAAAAAATCGTTGTCCCGGCATAAAATAGCGGTGTCAACGCCACCCCGGCAAAAGCAGTTAGTGCTATGGCAATAATCCATTTCCGATGAGCTGCCACAAGCGCTTCCCGATTTTTATTAAGGGTTATCACCAGAAGCACTGCTGAGAAACCGATACTGAATACCCCAGTGGCAATCATCAGGTAAAGGGCAATCTGAGAAGTATCCACAGCATAGTAAAGGAACAGCATCTGCACCAATCCGGTAACTGTTAAGGCAATTGGCAGGGCCAGGTTTTCTTTGCCCTCCCGCTGAAACATATCCCACATGGCCGAAAGGCCAATTCCTGTCAGAGCCGCAATCGGCGGGGCCAGCATAATCAGGTAATAGGGATGAAAGAGGCCAGTTGTAAAACTGAAATAGACAAAGACCGGAACTAGCCACAGAGTCCAGATTATCAGACTATGCTTTTTATTTTCATCGAAATCACTGATAAACATTTTAAGGGAATATTTTTGTTTCTCTTCACCAATCACGGTCAGGCCTAAAATGTTCTTTTTGCGTTCATTCCACAGAGCAGCGCAAAGTCCCAGAAGTGCTAAAGGCAAGAACCAGCTGATCTGATCAGTCAGACCATTATCGGACAGGAGTCTTACAATACTGGCAGGCTTAGAGCCACCAAAATTGCTGTTACCACCACCCATTCCGCCACCATTTTGACGTTCAGAATCGTCAGGCATTTCACCCATATCACCTGACATACCAGGTCCATTGCCAGCCTGACCAGAGAATTCCTCTTCTGTCATGGCGGATGAATTCTGATCATCTACCGATGTATCTGCAGCCGCTTCCGTGATTGCTGCATCATTGCTGTTGCTGTCGGTTGGCATTTGCGTAGAGCTGTCGGTACTTGTCCCATCCGTCGTCTGATCACCTGGCATAGCCATATCATCCGACATACCTTCAGGCATCTCCTGATCACCACCACCAGATGTTCCACTAGAACCAGTCAGACGTTCAATTCCGTTGTGTCCAAAAATAAGTTCCAGTTCACTGTTGTCGCTAGAACTTCCCACATAAGGTCGTTCCGATGCCGGTACCAGGTCTACAATCACCGCCCAGGACAGAGAAACCACCACCAGCACTACCGAAGCAATGGCCAGGTGAATAATTCGCTTTTTTAATGGGATAGCTTTGATCAGGATATAAGCAACATAAATGGCCGGTGCAATCATATAAGCTTCCAGCATTTTAATATTAAAGCCCAGGCCGACAATGGCCAGACTGATAATCAAATCCTTGAGTGACCCCTTTTCAGCTGCTTTCTGTAAAAAATACAGAGCAATTAAAAGGGTCATTACCAGAAGACCGTCCAGGGTGTTGTTTTTAGAAACTGCCACAAACATCGGCGTAATAGCCAAACAAAAGGCTGAAAGTAATCCAGCCAGTGGTCCAAATGGTTTTTTAACCAATAGATAGATGAACAGTACCGAGATCGCCCCAGCTAATGCCTGGGGAAACAAAATACTCCAACCACTATATCCGAATATTTTAGCCGAAATGGCCTGAATCATAAATCCCAGCGGCGGTTTGTCAATGGTCACAAAGCCAGCCGGATCAAAAGACACAAAAAAGAAATTGCTTAGACTCATGGTCATACTCTTCACACCCGCAGCGTAATACTCGTTAGCATAACCCTGGATGCTTAAGTTTGCAAAATTCATAATCAGTGAAAACAGAACGATCAGTGAGATAGCAATTTTCTCTTTTGTCAATTTTAACTTTTCCATAAATCTCCTATCTTAAATGGCCGTTTTTTTATTCAATTGCTCACTAAGCGTATATGTTTGAGCTTCACAGTGAATTTTTTCATCAATGACATAATTTGGGCGTTTTCGACTTTCATCGAGAATTCTAGAAATATATTGTCCCATAATCCCAAAAGCGGTATAAGTAATTCCAAACAGTATCATCATCATGATTGCTATCATCGTTATACCACTGAACTCAATGAAGCCCAGTCCTATACTGATCCCATCAGCAAGAAAAGCAATCAGACCGGCAGTCAGGATTACACCGCCAATCAAGGTAAAACAGGTAATTGGTTTAAACGAGAAGGATGTAATTCCGTCAAAAGCCAGCTTTATCATTTTTTTAAGCGTATACTTGGTTTCACCATCAAAGCGTTCCTGTCTGACAAATTCCACTGCTGTCTGTTTGAAACCCAACCAACTGATCAATCCACGGACATAACGGTTTTTTTCCGGCAAAGCATTCAGAGCATCACAGACTTTTCGATCAATGAGTCTAAAGTCTCCCGTATCCTTGGGAATTTCTACACTGGTCAAATGATCAAGAAATCGGTAAAAGGTTTTAGCCGTCAGCTTTTTAAAGAACGATTCTCCTTCTCGTTTGCTTCTCTTGGCATATACAACATCATAGCCTTCTTTCCATTTTTCAATCATCGAAAGAATCAGCTCTGGCGGATCCTGCAAATCCGCATCAATGACCACAATGGCATCCCCCTTTGCGGCTTCCATACCAGCAGTAATAGCCTGCTGATGGCCAAAATTTCTGGAAAAATTAATCAGCTCAATCCGTGAATCTTTTCGGCAAAGCGCCTCTGCCATTTCTCTCGTCGCATCCTTGCTGCCATCATTAACCCAAACCAGCTCATAAGTTTCTCCTGTCTGGTCCATTATAGCTGTTATACGTTTATACATCTCGTCAATAACCAGTTCCTCATTATATAGCGGAACTACAATCGAATAAACAGTGTGAGTTTTCATTTTTAACCCCTTTCGAGAAATCTGAGAACTTTTCCAATTCATTTTTTGTTGAGATCATCATACCCCCAAATTGTAAAACGCGTATAAAGGCGGAGTGAACGTTATGTGAATATTGATTAAATCACCAATAATCTTTTGCGTTCGCACATGATTGTCTTTTTAAATAATAAAAGACATGTTAGAATATCATTATGTATCATCTCCACTGAAAAGTTTTGGTTAACCAGAAATATAAAAATCAAAGGAGCCTTTTATGAACAAACCTAAAGTCGCCTTCATCTGCGTCCATAATTCCTGTCGCAGCCAGATGGCTGAAGCCCTTGGCAAAAAATTTGCTGCCGACGTCTTTGAAAGCTATTCAGCCGGAACCGAAACCAAACCGCAGATTAATCAGGATGCGGTTCGTCTGATCAAAGAACGCTACAATATTGATATGGAAGCCAGTCAATATTCCAAACTCCTTGATGAACTGCCCCCAATCGATATTGTAATTAAGATGGGCTGCAATGTGGTCTGTCCCTATTTACCGGCAAAACATACAGAAGATTGGGGGCTGGATGATCCAAGCGGAAAATCTGATCAGGAATTTGGCCTGATTATCGATGCAATTGAAGCAAAGGTCAAAAAACTGGCTGATGATATAAAAAACAATATAATCAGCTTTTTATAACTAAACTGCGAAAAAAAGCTGCCCGCATCATTATTTTGATGCAGGCAGCTCTCTGATCATTTATTACTGGAAACAGAAATCATTTAATGCATTAATATCTTTTACTCAATTTTATTCTTTAACTGCCGCCATTGCAGTTAAGTATCAAATTTTTCGGCGTCCTCATAAATCTTTTTGATTTCATCCTCTTTCATCACCGCCGAAAGAATATAGGCAATAATAATAATTCCGGGAATATCAATAAATAGACGGGTAATCGCAAATTTTGTCCCCATAGATGCCATTTCAAATAAAAACATGGGGATTTTTGTGGTCGACCATGCTCCGATAAAGATCATGATATTGCTGAATTTTACGCCCTTTTTCATAAAGACAGCGGCAATGGGAAACGCACCATATAAAGGTCCGGCGGCAGCTGAACCAATAAAAAAAGCCAGTAGAATCCCTTTCAGACCTGAACCGGGGCCCATATATTTCATCATCGTTTCTCTCGGTACCCAGACGTCCAAAAGCCCCAGCAGGACAAAAACCGGCGGGATAATCATAATCATTTCTTTGATCGAATATCCGCTGATTCCGATCGCTTTTAAGCCCAGTTCCCGGTTAAAAAGGGTGATCAAAATCATAATTACAATGGCAATTAAAAATCCACGATAGCGTTTTAAAAACTTTTTCATAAACTCATCACCACCCCAATTACCAGTGCCACAACAAAGGAAAAGAGAAAGGCCAGAAAATTGCGGGCAATCGCCAGCTTTTTCCCGAAATACTTCATCTCAACCGGCAGGGTTATGATCCCTACCATCATCAGAGCCGAGATAAAGGCCCCGATCTGCATATAACCGGCGCCCCCCTCTAATAATAAGGCTGTCATAGGAAAGGCTACAAAACCGGGAATCAGAGTAATAGAACCCGTAGCGGCTGCCAGGAACACTCCCAGCCAGCCCGATTTTTCACCGATGATATTAGAGATCACCTCTTCATTAATAACCGTCAATAATAAGCCAACCAGCAGAATCACCACCAGAAATTCCGGCAAGATATTTTCAAAGGCTTTCCAGGCCTTTTTTAAGGCCATTTTCGTCTTTTTTCGATCCTTGTAGAAAGAAACCAATAAAAGCAGGCCGGCAACTACATATAAGGCTATATTCATAGCACCTCACTCCTTTATGCAAATTGGCCTTACTGGCATTCTCCGTTTTTCTCGAGCATCTCTTTCTGACGGCTTGCTTCAAACTGGGAAATAAAAAAGGCTGCTACCATACTGACCAGAAAAAGAATCACGGCGGAGTTTAAATAGATGGTCGACAAGTTTCCCGAATCAATCACCACAGCATTAACACTGGTACCTATCGCACCACCGACAAACATGTTAAATGAAGCCAATGACATGGCCGTTCCCCGGCGCTTTGATAATTTCTCCTGAACAGTGGTAATAAGTGTTGACTGGAGGAATATAAATGCCACCCCATAGCCAAATAAAGCCAAAGACAAGAACCAAACGTTGCTTGAAAAAGCCAGGCCCAAAAGGGATATTCCTCCGATGACACCAGCAGATACCAGAAATCTGCCTTTTAATTTCTTTCTTAAAACCGGAGCGATCCGCCCTCCGATGACTGTCCCAACCCCAAATAGGGAAAGAATGGCTCCCACAATAAACAGGTTATAACCAGTTACTGTTTGAATTAATTTACCAGTGTAAGTAAAGCCTCCAAAAACGCTGAAACCGACAAAGAAAATCGTCAACACCAGTTTCATAAAAGAAAAATCTGAAAGGGGTTCCTTATAGGCTTCTATCAGATGAAAGTGATCAACCACGGGCTGATCTCTTTCAAGAATTTTAAACATGATCAGGGCAACTACCAGCTCGGCAATCCCATAAGCCAGATAAACCAACCGCCAGGAACCTAAATAAGCCAAAGTCCCCCCAATAATGGTCGCCATTGCTCCGCCCATAAACATCAGCCCCATGACCTTGCCAATGGCTTTCTGCCGATGCTGAGGTTCAAAACTCTGGCCAACAAAAGCCAGTGTAACCGGGAAAATACCGGCACCGAAGGCGCCATTCATGGCACGAAAGAAAATCAATGAGGGCAGATTAAAGGAAAAAGCACCCAAGATACTAAAAATTGCCGTTCCCATGGCTGCTATATTAATAATCTTAACCTTGCCGAAGCGATCAGAAAGCGGGCCAAAAATCAATGTAAATGCTCCAAAAGCCAGCATATAAGCAGTAACCGACATGGCCGCCACACTGACTGTGATATTTAAATCTGCAGCGATATTAATAATCAGCGGTGCCGCTGCATAGTTATCGCCATTAGCTAAAAATGCCATCAAACCAAGGATAGCAATCATTCTGTTTTTATTTTCCATTTTAGATATTTGTATCTCCATAATACTGAATCGCATCCGCTGGACACAGGTTACCACAACCATGACAACCGTCAACACAACCGTCTGTATAAATCACAATCGGTTTTTGACTTGATTTGTCATAAACCCCATGAGTACATTTTTCTACGCATGATCCACATTCAACACAACTTTCTTCATTAATCATTGGATACCAATTTTTAGCCATTTTTTACCTCTTTCACAATTAAATATTTAAATTTTTTTGAACCCATAAAAAATTATTTCTGTTCATTAATAATTAACAACCATCAAATCTTAATCAGAAATATGATTAGTCCTATCGGGAAATGTTCTGGATCTAAACTATAAACCTTAGTCAACTTTAGTCCGAAACGACTGTAAAGATTCTAAATTTTATTGATCACTTTTAAAGTGAATCGTATATTTTCAGTATTTCAGCGCTCACCTGATCTACCATTTTTTGATGATGCTCGGTCAAATTTCTGGTAGATAGCGGGGCATCCAGTGCCAACTCTTTCCCAATTATTGCTTCAATGTCGATGCTGCCGGATACTTCCGCACTAAATTTTTCAATCGCCCGTTTAGCACAGCATTTTGAACAGCCATCCACTGAAATAGTCGGATAATTTTTAGCAAACTCCCGTTCTCCGCCATCACCAGCAATAAACAAGGGCAAACACAGGGTAGTGGTCACGCCTGGGCGATCTTTTTCCATTATTTTCCGGACTGCCAGTCGGGAGATGGTACCGCCCAGACATTCTTCTCCACTGCAGGCAACAACGCCGATTTTCTTTTCTGCCATTAGACTTCCCCCCTCAGTTCATTGACCATTTCAACCATTTTATCGGCCAGCTCTTCAGCATAATTCCAGCCGTCTTCAGTTAAAGCAGTCGCCGTTCCATGATCTTCACCTCGATGGGCCCGCATAAAATCTGCCACCTTATAGCTTTTGGCAACCTGACCGCCAGCCGCTTCCACACTTTTTAAGGCACACTGTTTGGGACAGCCATCCATGGTGATGCAGGCTTGACCTTTAATCCGATTGATCACGTCATCATCGCCAGTAACCAGCTGGGCCAGACACAGAGTTTCCGTTTGATCAGGACATTTATCCTGGGTCACCATCAGCACAGATTCCCGCGCCAGCAAGCCTAAAACTTTTCCAATCCCAGAGCAGGGTAAAACTTTTACTTTAGACATCTTGGGCCACCTTCTTTTTCAGATATTCAAAATAGGATGATCCATCGTGAAGAATTTCCAGATCTTCCGTAACTTCATCCGTTAAAGCGATCTCAACCAGCCAGCCTCTTTCGTAAGGCGATTCATTGATCCATTCCGGTGAGTCCTGAAGTGCTTCATTAACCGCTGTCACCCTTCCTGATACCGGGGCAATGATTTCAAAAACGGCCTTACCCGATTCGATGCTGCCGCAGTCATCAAACTGCTCAATTTCATCATCAATTTCAGGGGGATCATAATAAAGAATATCCGAAAGATTCTGCTGCACATAATCGCTGACGCCAATTCGAGCCGAATTTCCCGAGACATAAACCCAACAGTCATTCTCATTAAAAAAGAAGCCTTGCTTTGGTACTTTAAAAACAAACTTTCCTTCCATAAAGGAATCATAGTCTATGGTGGTCATTTCAAAAGTTGACGCTTCTTTTTTATCTTCGGTTTGAGTCAATTTTTCAACCAGGGCTTTCTGCACCGCTTTTGTCGTTTCATTAACCGCTAAATCTTTGCCCAGTTTTAAATCCATGGACTTGGCTACGTCACTGACATTGTACTTGTCTTTAATCTTCAGATCAAGACTCTGTGCCAGTTTGCTGGCACATCGTGTATTACAGCCGTCAATGACGACCAGGTCGCCCTGAGCAAGTATCTTTTCGTAAGGGCTTTTATTCTGATTTAAGAGTACCGGACAAATCAGCTCAAAATCATCCTGCTGACTTAGTTCAACTGCAGCCTGGCCTGAGACCAGGCCGGCACATTTGTCCAGTCCGTTACAGGGTAATAAACATTTCATTCGCCCGCCTCTTTCTTGGCTTTCTCTGCTTTGCGGGTAGCCTTGATTTTCTTGGTTGTTTCGGTTTTATCCGGAAAAGAAAGCGCATCCAAACCACAAGTCTTAGAACAAGCCCGGCAAAAGACTACACAATTGTTAGGGTTTTTCACAATCAGTTTTGGTGTCTGATCTTCTCTCACCTCAAAGACCTGATGGGGACAAAATTCCACGCAATCCATACAATCATTGCATTTTGAATAATCAATGGTCGGGCACCAGTCAATTTTCTCCCGGTCAACACCCATAAAAGTTGATTCACTCATAGCTACACCTCATATCCCATCTCTTCAAGCTTTTCTTCCACTTTCTCGAAGGCTTCCTCATTGGTCATATCGCGAATATCCAGCATCACTGCAGCTTCCATTATATCAAGTCCCGCTTCTTTAAAAGCATCCTTGAACATTTTTTTCTGCATATTAGGCGCGCAGGCACCAATAATCACTTTGCGGTGACTCTTTAAAAAATCGGCCAAAAAGCGGTCGCCATCTTCCTCGCACAGTTGGGGATGGATAAAAGCATATTCAACCGGCAGCTCCACTCTCACCTGATTAATAAAGTCCCATATATCCATGGCCTGAAAGCCTGGACATTTCCCAGTACAGACACACATTAAAAAACCTGGTAATTCCTGACTCATATCATTCACCTCTTTATTATTTAATTATTTGCTTATGGATATTGTACACCCATCAATATTCTGAGTCAATGTTAAATTTTTGTTTTTCCTAACTATTAAGAATTCAAAGCTGCCTTTAAGGACAGCGAATAAAGTTTCTGACCCAGAGACAGTCCCCGCATGAAGGTGTATTAAAATAGCAATCATACTTTGTATCTTCCACCAGTGAGCATCCCCCTCGCAGATCACAATCGACACATGAAGGATACTGGTTGTTGTAAATCGTCTGCCAGAAATCCTGATAAGCCTTGCCTTCAATAATCTCCTTTAAAGGCTTTTCTTTGACATTTCCGAAAGAATGCTTAATAACCCGTTTCTTTTCGCCAAAAACAAACTCATTATAGGTGTTTGCCAATCGATAACAGGAAATCACCTCACCGCCGGCATCAATATAGATATAACCCTTATCAATGAAATCGCAGCGACGCTCGGTTTTTAATTCCATATCCGGCATATTGACCTTAATATCCCGATTGGAAAACATCCGGTCACGAAACTTCTTCCCTTCCACATTTTCATAACGGGTATAAAAGATCTCATCTTCATCATCTTTGGACAGCGGCATCAGGTGTGATAAATTAAGCCGATGAAAACCATAATGCCGCATCATGTCAAGAATTTCAAACAGAGCTTCATGATTGCTTTTAGTCAGAACATAGGCAATGCCTGTTTTAGGCGTTGAAGACCGGGTTCTCCGATGATAGTCGGCAAAATATTGAAAGGTTTTAAGCAGCTGATCTTTTAGTCCCTGCGTTTCTTCGTGATACTGATCGGCGGAAAAAAAGACCGCACCAAAATTTTCACAAAGAATCCTGGCCGTTTCCTCCGGCATAATGCCGTTGCTGGTGATCAAAAGTCGATACTCTTTAAAAAGGTCTACCGCTTCTTTAAAATACGGATAGATGGTTGGCTCACCAATGCCACCAAAAAAAATCTCTTTAACCGTCTTGATTTCTGAAATCTGTTCTTTGAGCGACTTAAGCAGCTCAAAATCCATATCTCCTTCAACCGTTTCCCAACTGTGTCTGAAACACATCTCGCAATCCAGATTGCAACGGTTGGTCAGTTCGATATACACGCGTTTTAATTCCATTGTTTTTCCCTTTTGTCCCTTTTAATCTGATCCTACTCTAATGCAAAAAACTTGAAGAAGAACCACTCTAGCTTTCAGTCTTTGACATAACAAGCAAATGATCAATCTGCATCATGTAATTTCCCAGTACATAATGTAAGATTTCATTGTTTTTAGGATCTCTTCCCTGATTCCATTATCAGGTATTTTGACAAGATAATCAATCAATTTTTATAACCGCCAATTTTTAAACCGATCCGCTCATTTTTTTTATCAAGATCCTGTAAATCTGTACAAAATTCTATCTGTCAAATGAATTGACGATTTATTTGAATCAGGCTATGATTATATGTAAGCATATTATTATTTAGTTATACTTAAGACTAACAAACAAGCTTCTGATCGCTTTAATTCATCTAGCAAGGAGAATGATATGAGTATTTACCTGGATAATGCCGCAACGTCCTTTCCCAAGCCTTTGTCCGTTCCTCAAGCCGTCTATGATTACATGGTCAACAACGGCGGAACCTCAGGCCGGGGCGCCTATGAAAAAGCCATTATTGCCGATGGTCTTGTCTACCGGACTCGAAAACTGCTGGCTCAGCTCTTTAACCATCCTGATCCCAAAACCATCGTCTTTACCTCATCTGTTACCGAGTCGCTTAATATGGCCCTACAGGGACTGTTACAGGCCGGTGATCATGTTGTCACCAGTTCCCTTGAACATAACGCCGTCTGGCGATGTTTAAAAACCCTTGAACGGGATCGGCAGATTTCTATTACGACAGTTCCGGCCAATCAGAATGGCGAAACGAATTTGTCCGATGTTGAAGCCGCCCTTACCCCACAAACAAAACTGATCGTTTTTACCCATGCCTCAAATGTTTTGGGTACCATTCAGCCAATCGCGGCAATCGGAAAGCTGGCTCGCCAAAAAGGAATTCTTTTTCTGGTAGATGCCGCCCAAACAGCCGGCGTTTTACCTATTGATGTTAAAGCACAAAACATTGATCTGCTGGCTTTTACCGGTCATAAAAGCCTGCTTGGACCGATGGGAACCGGCGGTTTAGTGGTGAACTGCCCCAATGATATCCATCCTCTGATATCAGGCGGAACCGGCGGTGACTCGGCCTATGAATACCAGCCGGACTACTACCCCAATCATCTGGAAGCCGGCACCATGAACGTCAGCGGGATTATTGGTCTTGGCGCCGCCCTTAACTTTATCTTTGAAGTTGGCCCGGAAAACATCGCTGCAAAAGAATCCGACCTTATGGCTTATGCCCTCGAACAACTTGCAGCAATTTCCGACATCGAGCTCTACGGTCCCCGTGATCCGCAAAAAAGCGTCGGAGTGATTGCTTTTAATCTGGCTGGCGTGGCTCCCGACGAAATGGCCTATTATCTTGATCAGCAAAGTCAGGTTATGATCCGAGCCGGCCTGCACTGCGCCCCCAGCGCCCATCGCCTGATTGACACCGTCAATCGGGGGACCTGTCGCATTGGTATCGGCTATTTTAATGAGAAATCAGACATTGATGCCCTGATTAATGGGCTTAATGCCTATATAAAGGAGAAGAAAAAATGATCCTGTCATCTATCAGTCTTTTAGCTATTAAACCCTGCACCACCGGTGGCGGTCGAATTAAATTTCGAGCCAAACTAAGTAATCCTGTTCCGGAAGTAATGCCTTATTTAAACAGTGTGATTAAAACCGGACTTTATATCCCATCCGCGAAAACCTTTACTTATAAAATCGAGAATCATATTATTAACATTCATGACTATGATCTAACCTGTACGCAACTGACTAATGAATCAGAATGTTATGAAATGATCGACCATTTATTCGATTTAATCAATGAAACCTGGGAAAACCGAGAAAATATCACTCCCAACGAGGAAACCCGCGAACGCCCCAATGCTATCCAACTTTACAAGCTGCTGCCGCAAAAAAAGGGATGTCGAGACTGCAATCAGGCTTCCTGTATGGCTTTCTCCTCAAAACTGATTCTCGGAACGGCTCACCTGAAGGAATGTCCGCATCTTAAAGACGAAGTCTTTGCGCCGAATTATCTGAGCCTGGAATCGCATTTGCAGTTGCTTGGTTACGAAACCGAATAAGAGGCAATAAAATGTCCAATCAATTTGAAAACCGGGATTATTCAACCATTCAATTTTATTTGAGTCCGTCTTTTATGCGGGAAAAAACCGCTTTCCAAAACCTCAATGCATTCCTTGAAAATTGTGGCATTGCGTTTGATTCTCAGGCAAGCTTTGACGCCATTCCACCGGAACATCTTGACTTGCTGATTAAGCAAAACACACCTTTTGACAATGTAGATGCCTTAATGTCCGCCGCTCTGGATTACTCTTTTGAATCACAATTAAAGCAAATTAAATTCTGATTATTTAAAAAAACATTAATCGGCATTGTCAATGTTCTCATTTTTTTTTATAATAGACTGTAAGTGTGTCACCTATGACCACGCGATTAAAGAAATGAGGAAATAATGAACGCAAATGATATATCCGTAAAAATTTTTAAGGCCCTGGGCCACCCCGTTCGGTTGGAAATCGTCAAATTTCTGATCAACGAACCCCAATGTGTCTGTGAGCTTAACCGGCTCTTTGACTACAGCCAGGCTAATCTTTCCCAGCATTTAAGAATTCTAAAAGATGCCGGGATTCTCGAAAGTCAGAAAATCGGTGTAGAAGTCCATTATCGGGTCAGACTCAAAGGTATCGAAAAGTTACTGATCGCGATGGAACTGACAACAGCTGAATATTTTAATCACATCCAATACTAAGCGCAAAAAAAGCCCAAAAGGCTTTTTTTATTTTAAAGAAATGTTCGCGCTTCAAAGCTTTCATGACAGTTGGGGCAATTGACCGTATTTTTACCCCGTTTAACCGGAAGTTTTAACCGTTTTTTGCAATGCGGGCAGGTTTTATAACGGGCTGTTCTAAACTCTCTGACTCTTCTAAAAAAGAATTTCGTTTCTTTTCGAATAGGGTTCCAGAATTTCAGGAAAGCATCATTTTCTTTTCGCCGTTTGACAATATTCCGGGAAAAGCTCCTGACAATGTTGACTACTAAGACGGCATAGGAAATCCCCATCAGAATACTGGACTGTACACTTATATTAACAAGCATAATTCCCAGCGCCAGAAATAATCCGGCATAATAAAGCTGGTCGATCCCATATCTTCCAACCATCAATCTAACTAACCGATTCTTTAAACTTTGCAGCATTTAGCTTCTCCCTTCTTAAAACATCAATCGTAAAAACGAAAACACAAACTGTAAGGCATAGAGCCCCAGAACAAACTTAACGATCGTTCCCAGTGGTGAAAACCCGCTGCCGGCAGTTGCTCTTCTAAAAGGATTAGCTGCTCCCCGCATCTGTCTCAGCAAATGTTCATACTCACCATTGCCCGGCTCCATCTCTACGGCTTTCTCGGCGTGTAAAACGGCCGTTTCTCGATAACCGGCACCGTAATTGGCGGCGGCAGAGCAATAATACCATTTAGCATCGCGTCTGGATATTTTCGCCAGCACATCCAGTGCTGCATTATAATTACCCATATTCACAAAATTCATGGCCGCTTCCACGCTGTAGCGTTTCTGCTGTCTGTAGGATGCCCCAAAAATCCACTCAAAGGGATCAAAATCTTCAAAGGGATCACCTGTACTACTATAACCGCCTGCACCACTATGACTACTTGACCAACTTGCCTGAGTTCCTGCCGACGGCCGCTGCTGACCATAAGCATTCTGGTAAGCTGGATTATATTTTCCGCTCTTGATCAGGTCATAAGCGGCATTAACTTCACTCATTTTTTTAGCAGCCGCCTGATCGCCCGGGTTTAAATCCGGGTGATATTTTTTCGCCAGTGTTTTATAAGCTTTTGAGACATCCTCATCACTGGCATCATGAGGCACTCCCAATATCTGATATGGATCCAATTAATCCTCCACCTTTACAAATTATTAGATCCATTTTACGCTGTAATCTTTATATTTTGTTTAATCCACCTTAAATATTTTTCAGAATTTTTACTGATTATTCTTTCAGGAAGCTTTCTTGCCAGTCAGCTAGTCGATCACTTCAAAAATCTCCGCCATGGGACGTCTGGTTTTGGGCCGATGGTCTCTGTTTTTATAACCAAAGGCAATCATTGCCGCAAGGCCAAAATGCGCCTTGTCCAGCACATTTTCCTCTTCCAGGATCTTTTCCACCGCCGCATAGTTAAAACCTTCCATTGGGGTTGAATCGACTCCCAGCATGGCTGCCGCAGTCAACATATTGGCTAAAGAAATATAGGTCTGTCTTACAGACCAGTCAAAAAACAAATGATCATCAGCAGCGATCTTCAGATCATTTTCCTGAAAATCCTTTAGTTTATTTTTTCGCTCCCCGCGTAATGGTTCTTCAAAATGCTGAATATCATTCATGATGTATTCAACATAAGCAGAATTATAAGTTAAATCCAGGGGTTTTCGAGCCAGAATAATCACAAAATGACTGGCTCCAGCAAGACTAGCCTGGGCTCCCCAGGCCACTGGTTTAAGCCGCGCTTTAATCTTTTCATTGTTTATCAGCAGAAATTTCCAGGGCTCCAGACCCATGGAGCTTGGTGACAGCCGAGCAGCTTCCATAATCACTTTAAAATCCTCGTCTGAGACTTTTTTTGTCTCATCATAACCTTTACAAGTATAACGTTCTGCAAAAGTTTTTAAAATCAGTTCTCTTTTTTCTTGCTGATCCATGCTTAACACCTTTCTATTCGTTTATATTCTTATTAATTATAGCCATTATTGGTAAAAAATAACCTGCTTACCTGCGGCATAGGTGTGAAGTGTGATTATTTTTTTAATTATATGGTATATAAGAATTACACTATAAAAAGGAGTGACATCATGCAGGAAGAAAACTATGCTATCAGACCGGCAAAAGAAGAAGATATGACTTATATTATCAAAAAAGCAAAAAAAGAAGGCTGGAATCCTGGTCTGAATGACGGAGCCGCCTTTTATTCTGCTGACCCCAAGGGTTTTTTTATCGGTGAATACAATCACGAAAAAATATCCTGTATTTCTGCAGTTCGCTACAATGGCTTTGGATTTATTGGGCTTTATATTGTTGAAGAAGATTTCCGGGGATATGGCTTTGGTCTGGCCATCTGGAACCATGCTATGAACCATTTAAAAGGCGTGAATATCGGCCTGGATGGTGTGGTCGCCCAACAGGAAAACTATAAAAAATCCGGTTTTCACCTAGCCCATACCAATATGCGTTTTAAGCTTAGCCCGCCTCCCGAGACCGATACAGCACTTTCTGATCATATTGTCTCAGCTCCGCTCATCGATTTTGAAACATTACTAGCCTATGATTCCGCCCATTTCCCCGCTCGCCGGCAAGCCTTTCTTAAAAGCTGGATCAGCACCGAAACCGCCAAAACACTGGTTTATCAGGATGACCAAAAAAAAATCCAGGGCATGGGAACCATCCGCCAATGCTTTCACGGTTTTAAAATCGGTCCCCTGTATGCCAGGACTCCGGAAATTGCCGACCAGATTTTATCAAACCTGATCCCTTTTTCACAACAGCGACCCATTTTTCTTGATATTGTCACAAATAATGCGGATGCCCTGGCATTAGTAAAAAAGCATCAAATGACCTATGTTTTTGAGACCGCCCGAATGTATACCGATGACCAGCCAGCCCTTCCCTGGCAGGAAGTCTATGGCATCACCAGCTTTGAACTGGGATAAAACACTTATGAGCTTACAGTTTTTTGGCGATTTCTTTAATCAGTTTTTCAGACATTTCCCAGCCCAGGCAAGGATCGGTGATTGATTTTCCATATATTCCACCATCTATGGCCTGAGTTCCTTCTTCGATGTAGCTTTCAATCATCAAGCCTTTGACGTATTTTTTCATTTTTTCATCGTAATGACGATTTCTGACTACTTCACGGGCAATTCGCGGCTGTTCATCAAAACGCTTATTGGAATTGGAATGATTTAAATCAATAATAATTGCCGGGTTCTCAAATTGTTTTTTTTCATATTCATTAATCAGGTGCATAATATCTTCGTAATGGTAATTTGGGAAATTTCTGCCATACTGATCGACTGAGCCTCTCATAATACTATGGGTCAACGGGTTACCATCCGTTTTTGCTTCATAACCTCTAAAAATAAAAGTATGCTCGCTTTGTGCCGCCTGAATGGCATTTAGCATAACTGCAATATCTCCGCTGGTTGGATTTTTCATACCTACAGGAATTTCCAAGCCACTGGAAGTCAGACGATGCTGTTGATTTTCCACCGATCGGGCACCGATTGCCACGTAACTCAATAGATCTGACAAGTAGGCGTAATTTTCCGGATAAAGCATTTCATCTGCGCAAGAAAGCCCAGTTTCCTCAATCGCGCGAATATGTAAGCGTCTGATCGCTTTGATGCCTTCCAACATATTGGCTTCTTTGTTAGCATCAGGTTGGTGAAGCATGCCCTTATATCCAATCCCTGTTGTTCTGGGTTTATTGGTATAAATTCGTGGAATAATCAAAATCTGATCTTCCACCTCTTTCTGAACCGCCTTCAGGCGACCAACATAATCAATGACTGAGCTTTCATTATCTGCCGAACATGGGCCGATAATCAAAATAAAACGGTCATCCTTACCTTCAAAAACATCTTTTATCATCTTATCGCGCAGGGCTTTGGCTTTTTTCCCGGCCTCGGATAAAGGAATCAATTCAAATATCTCTTGTGGTGACGGTAGCTGCTTAATTAATTCGAAACTCATTTTTCACTTCCTTTTGAAAATATTTATTGCTTTCATTATAATAATTATCCACACTGTTCACAAGTATTTTTCATTAAAAAAAGCACGGAAAATTCACATTTTCCGCGCTATCTATAAATATTGAGGGTATTGGGTTTTAACTGGATTTTGAACTTTAAAACATTTGTTTGGTCATTTCGTCAATGGCTTCATCGGTCGCTTCATAAACACCTGGGAAACAACCAAAGTTTAAGCCATGGCTAGCACTTGGAATAAAATACAGTTTGCCGCAGCGTTCGCAGGCTTCCTTGGTTTTTTCCATAATAATTTCTTTGGTCCAACCCGGGAAGTCAATAACCCCACTATCGATATCACCCATAAAGGTAATTTTTTCACCATATTTCTTGATCAGTTCCGGCGTATCATTCGTCGACATAACACCTTGCCAGATATCAATGCCCATTTCGATCATTGACGGAACGAGATTAGCCGAATAGGAGTCATTATGATGAACAATGATTTCCACACCGTTATCTTTTAAGAAGCCGTAAACTTTTTTATACGCCGGCAGAAAGAATTCAGCAAACATTTCTGGCGACAAAAATGATGAACGCTGGCTGCCCCAGTCATCGTGATGGAAAATACAATCCGGATGCAGATGATCAATCAGTTCTTTGGCATAAGCCAATTCATACTCAACCAGATAATCGATTAATTCATGCATTGCTTCCGGTTCTTCATAAAGTGCCATCATCGCTTCTTCCATGCTCATTAAATGATGTGTCATTTCAAAGAGACCAGGTGCCATGAAACAGGTTACATATTCTTCATTTCGATCAACGCTGTTGGCGTGTTCAATCGCTGCTGCCCATCGTTCTTCCGGGAATTTTACAGATGGCGCTTTAACGACATCCCGCCAGTTTTCGATATCCTTCAGCACAATATGTTCATCATCGTGAACTGGAAATCCGCCTAACTGTCCTTCTGGCCAACTAAAGGTAATCCCCCAATCATTAACGATGGTCTGACCTGGTCCAACCATTGCTCCCATCGGCGCTTCCATAATGATATTCATGAACTCATACTGTTTTACAAAACGATCCGGATTTCCGCCTTTTATTGTTTCAATCAAATTTTGTCTTTTCGTTAACATCCTTGTTCTCCTTTTGCTTAGGCAATTATCTGCTCTTTATCTTTTCTGACATCCGAGGATAGGGTTTTATGCTCCGATAACTTCTTTGGCTTTTACTGCGGCTGTTCCAGCATCAGGAGCGTAGGCATCTGCACCAATTTCAGCAGCATATTCCGGAGTAACCGGTGCGCCACCAACAATCACTTTAACATCCAGACCGCTGCCTTTAATGGTGGCAACCGCTTCTTTTAGCGCTGGCATTGTTGTTGTTAAAAGACCTGAGCAGGCAACCAGTTTAACATTAGCATTTTCTTTAGCTGCTTCAACAAATTTTTCAGCAGGTACATCAACACCAAGATCAACCATGTCAAATCCAGCACTTTCAATCATCATCGAAACAAGATTTTTTCCGATATCATGAAGGTCTCCAGCTACCGTACCAATAACGCAAGTACCTAAAGAAGTTGATCCGTCACCAGCTAGAGAAGGTTTTAAGACTTCAACCCCTTTAGCCATTGCTTTTGCAGCAATCAGCATTTCTGGTACAAAGATTTCACCTTTTGAGAATTTTTCCCCAACAACGCTCATGGCATCAATCATAGCAGCTAGAATGGCCTGTGGTGCATCTCCTGCATCCAATGCTTCCTGAACCAGACCTGGTACCAGCTTAGATTTACCCGCTTCAACTTTTGCTTTTACATCTTCAACTTTTGACATGTTTTTTCCTCCTGATTGTTTGTAATTTTAAAATCCAATTTGATATTGGTTTATAAAATCGGCATTTCTTTTCTCCACAAAGATTGCCGAATTTAACAATTTAAACGATTAACTTCGCTTATGAGTGCGATCATCACGCAATGCCTCCTCATCAGCAACTTGATGTGTCAGCGATTACAAAAATCGCTGCATCAATTATACCAATTTTCGATATCCCGTTAGTGTAATTTAATATTAATCTTATTTAATATATCTGTCAACCTTTTTTTAGTGTAATTTATTGTTTTACGATATAGTAAATCCCAACAATTAACTATAACTATCCTACCGATGAAAATTCCTGATCGGCTTATCACACCATTCAATTCGCATATTTCGGCTATTTAAAGCTCTTCTTATGCGCTGATTGTTTTTCGCTTTCATATCAAGGACAATAAAAAGCTATTTAAAAAATTAATGTATTTACGAATATTCTAACGTTTTTTCAAATCATCAAACTTAAGAAATGTCTCACAGCTTTTTTTCTTTTGCCTTTTATTCAATTTCATCTTAAAACTTTTATTTTTTCCCGTTTTGTTACTTAGTCTCTGGCATGATGTGAAAGGTTATTTTAAATATTTTTTGTGCAATAAAAAAGCGCTATTTACCTAGGCAAATAACGCATTGTAATGACATCCTTCTATTCAAATAAAACGCATCCCACATAGGTTAAAGTATTCGGACCATAATAGTAGTCAACATTATTTTTCTGACACAGTTCACTGACAAGAATCCCATAGGCTTCCACCGAAGAAATCGCTTTGTCCGGGAAACGACAGGGATTATCAGGATAGGTACAGGTTTGACAGATGGTGCAGCAGCCATCACCTAAGGGCAGCATGGGAAATTTTTGTTCTGCCAGGGCATCTACCAGTTCGTTGAAACTTTTCTCATGCTCTTCTTTTATTTCTTCCATCCCTTCAAAGTCAAAGCTGTCTTCCAGTTCACCGGTAGTTTGAAGTAAGATTCCTTTTGTATAGTCTTTTACTTTTTCCCGACATTCAGGGATTGAGCCGCAGCCCGGTGGACATGCCCAGTTTTTTCCATAAATCTGACATTTATTATCCTGACACATCGCCCGGACTTCATCTTTTAAATCGACAGTGCTCACATCCATTTCAATGGCTTTGGTGAAGCCTTTTTCTTTAGCCAACTCTAAGATTTTTTCAATTTCCATTTTTACCACCTTTTATTATTTCTCCCGTTTTAATCAATCGTTTTCATCTGCACAAACATGGCATTTTAAAACAATTTACGAATGATGATATTTTAACACAGTTTCATATGAAAAAAAAGGATAAATTAAACAAGATTAATTTATCCCAACAGAAGCCATGAAATAACCGGAATCGTAATGACTGATGCCAATGTTGTCATAAAAACGCCCTTTGTTGCCAAGGCAACATTGTTTTCATAGAGATTACTGAATAAGACTGCTGATGTCGCTACTGGCATGGCAATAATAACAACCATAATCCCCAAAATATAGGTATCTTCAATGATCGGCTGCAATACTGCCCAGGCAGCGATCGGAAAAAGAATCTGCTTGATTAAAAGGTATGGATAAAGCCGCAGCTCCGCAAAAACACTTTTCATAGAAATGCCAGCCAGAGACACGCCAATTACTATCATGGCCAGGGGTGTTGTCGTACTGCCAACCGTTTCAAAAGTAGCGTTTAGAAGCTCGGGAATTTGAATCCCCGACACAAATAAAAGGACCGCGATGATGGCCGAAAGGATTCCCGGTGTCAAAAAGTTTTTCAGGCGAATACTTTTAAAGCCCTCCTCCGACATTAGCGCAACTCCCAGGGTAAAATTAAAAAAGTTAAAGACCAGATTAAAGATGGTTGCATAGAAAATCGCCCCCGTTCCAAAAATCGAGGCAATAACCGGGAAACCCATAAAACCAACATTCGACCAGGTCGTCATATAAATATAAAGATTACGGTCTTCTGACTTTATTCTAAGAACCCGGGTCAATCCGTAGGCCACAAAGGGCATGATGGTAAAAAATAGAATTGAGAGAACAAACATCACAATAACCGTGCTCTGATCGGCATCCGTTGGCATGGCTGCCACTGAAGAAAGCATCAGGCAGGGCAGGGTGATATTTAAAATCAGACGTGAGAGCTCATTTCCAAACTGGCTACTGACGATTTTTTTTCGTGCCGCCAGATATCCCAGGCCTAGTATAAAAAAAAGTTCAAGCATTTGACTAATGACGATTCCAATATCCACAGGCCACTCCTTTTAATAGACTTTTATCAATATATCATAAGCAAGTCTTTTGTTCAACGCTCTTCAAGTCTATTTTCGGCAGAAAACCTTTGCTAATTATTGATCAATTCTTAACAATCTGATATAATATTATAAGATGTTTATACGTCCTACATTTCTGGGAGTGTCTTCTCTATCTGGCGTAAAACACGCATCCAAAGGAGAAAGAAAATGCCCAAATCAGAAAATCGCAAACTCGGTTTAACCCCCATCGACTCTGGCTCCATCGTCGATAAAATTATTGATCGTATCGTCAAAGCTATTTCATCAGGCCAATTCCCAATTGGTGAGAAACTGCCCAGTGAGTTTATTTTAATGGAAGAACTGAATGTCGGCCGAAACTCCCTGCGCGAAGCCATGAAAATTCTTTCCGCTCTGGGTGTCGTGACCATCAAACGAGGAGATGGCACTTATGTTTGTGATCATATTGCCCCGACCATTTTCAACCCCATTATCTACAGTATTATGTTTCAGGCCCGCAGTGATGATCATATGGTCGAATTTCGCCGCTTGATGGATGAAACCGTTCTGCGTACCGCCATGAAAAAAGCAAGTGACGCTGATCTGGCGGCGCTTGAAAAACACATTAAAAAAATTCGCCAGACTTATGAATCCGGCGATAAAGCCAAGGCCGCTTATCTTGATTTTCAGTATCATGTGATGATCGCAGATCTCTGCGATAATCCCTATATATCGAATATCGTCAATGGTATTTACGAGGTTTTTTCTTTATCCATTGAAGATACCATTACCACTGATGAGCTATTTGACAACGCCGAGCGCTTTCATATGGATATCCTTAACTGCCTGAAAAATAAAGACGAAAGCGCCATCGAAGCTGTCATCGCCGAAAGTGTCAGCTTCTGGTATCAAAACGAAAGCCAGGAATAACCTGGCTTTCAAACTGAAGACAAAGTTAATTTTGAAAACCTGAGCACCGACAATTGGCTTTTCAGTTGTCCGCCTCGGGGCGAACAGTTGGCTTACAAACGCCTATAATTTGCGATTTCAAATTGGGCAACTGTACGAATCCGCGCGCGGACTACGAAATCCAATTGGTCGGTGCGGGGTTTATCTGCACACTGAAGCCAGGCATAATAACCTGGCTTTTATTTTAGTCCTCGAGATCAGCGATAACTGTGACCTGAGAGCTGTCTACATCTACAAGGCGCAAAGGGGCAGCGATGACTGATTTTACTTTTTTGTCACCAATTTCTTCCAGATGCATGTCCTCGATGGCAGTGATGAATTTTTCGGTGTTGAAGCCTAAAAGATTTTGATGGGCAATGCCAGCCAGATCGTTGCAGGGCGAGCCAATGGCCAGAAAATCAAAGCCAACTGTTTTTAAATTTGCAAAAGTATTCACCATATACAAACAGGTTTCAGGGGTCAAAAACGGACCTTTCATCTGATAGGTTTCCGGATCTTCTTTTCTTATCTTGTCAAAACCGGTGCGAATGAGTAGCAGATCAACTTTTTGAATGTCATCTTCATAAGCTTTTAAATCCTCAATCGTTACACCTTGGCAAGCCTCTTTCGGCAGATCAATCAGCAGAACCTTATCAAAGACGAAATATTCCATTGGCAGCTCAGTAATCCTAAGCCCCTTGGGATTAAAATGTTTTGGCGCATCATAATGGGTTCCGCAGTGATTAGGCAGTTCCGTAATAAAACTGTTAAAAGGCGTATCCTCATTAATTTCAGTTGCCTGACGCACCTTTACCGTGGGTTCTCCTGGCCATGCCAGATCCTTGGGGTCCAACTTGTGGGATAAAAAAATGTTCATACTTTCACCTCATTTTATAATTTGGTAGTGTCAAGTAAAACACCCCTATTTTTTTATAAAACCTATATTTACAGGGTTTTCGAAGTTTTTTCAAATAAAAAAACAATGACCCCCTGTTTTC
>JASGLP010000050.1 GCA_030156895.1 Eubacteriaceae bacterium
TTTTCGTTTGCCAATGATAAAAAATGCAAGGTTATTGGCATTACCAGTGCCCTGAGTGGCGAAGGAAAAAGCCTGACCACCATCAATATCGCCTATGCGATTGCCTCAAATGAAAAGAAGGTGCTGGTTCTAGAAGCTGATTTCAGAAAACCGACCATCGCTGCCAAGCTGGGTCTGAATAGAAATGTCGGTTTGACCGACCTGCTGGTGAATCATGACATTTCGGTGAATGAAGTTCTAATTGGCGTAGGAATGTCGGAACAGGTTAATTTTGACTTGGCACTGACAGGAAGAATCCCACCCAATCCGGGCGAATTGCTGGATTCCGATAAGCTCAAAGGGTTTATCGAGATCTGTTCGGAGAGCTATGATTATATCTTAATTGATCTGCCCCCGGTCACAGCCGTGGCGGACGCCGTAATTGCTTCCAAACATATTGATGGCATGGTGGTAGTGGTGCGGCAGGACCGCAGTGATCAAAAATCCCTGAGTGAAACCATCCGACAGTTAAAATTTTCCAATACCAAAATTCTGGGCTTTGTCTTTAATGGCTACAACCAGGTAAAATCGGGCTACTATAAAAAATATGCGAAAAGTGGGTACTACGAAACAGATTATCTCAATACCAGTACTTCGCTACCCCCAGGGGTGACCGGATGATCGATTTTCATTCACACATCTTACCGGGGGTCGACGACGGCAGTAAAAACCTTGCAGAATCCCAGCAAATGATGGAAGCATCCTTTAATCAGGGCGTTGAATTGATTGTCGCCACGCCCCACTTTTATCCCTGGCTGGAAAAGCCCGAAGATTTTTTAGCCCGCCGGGCCAGTGCCATCGCAGCCCTGGCGCTGCCCCCCGAAAAGCTCCGGGTCGGCGCCGAAATCGCCTATTATGATGGGATCGTTTATTCGGAAGATATTGAATTACTAAAGATTGCCGACACCAACTTTATCTTAATTGAAATGCCCATGACAGTCTGGAGCAAACGGATGCTGGATTCCCTGCATGCCATTGAAAACCGAACCAAGCTGAAAGTGGTGTTTGCCCATCTGGACCGCTATTTTCAGACGCAAAAAAGAACCGACAATGTCGACTATGTCTGTGATAATTTTTTGATTCAGGTCAACGCCGACTATATCATCAATCGCCGGACCCAAAGAAAGGCCCTGAAGCTGATCAAAGAAAACCGCGTCGATTTTATCGGCTCGGATTGTCACAACCTGACATCCCGGCCCCCCAATCTGGGGGAAGCCTACAAAACGATTGAAAAAAAACTAGGCATCGAAAGCGTTAACGCTTTTAATGATAAACAAAACCAATATTTAGAAGGAGGACTTATTTATGAAAGGTAAAAAAAATTGGAAAGTCATCGTAGTGATGACAGTGGCGCTCTTATCGTTGACGAGTGCGCAGGTATTTGCATCGGTAGCCCCGAGTGTGAGTCAAAAGGCAGCGCCAGATGTTGTGGGGGCGGCGACATTCACCGATGCGAATGGCAATGCGATCACCATCAATGCTGGCGACATTAAGATTACCGCCGATGTCGATGCAGCAAACCTGACCCCGGAACAAAAGTTGATTTATGACCAGGCCAGAGCCCAGTTCAGCAATTCTGATTCGCAATACAATAAGGATCTGGCCGATTTCATGACTAAAAATTATCCCGGGATTGATGCCGATAAGGTGGTCGTCAAGGAGATCTTTGATATCAATGTCGGACAGGAATTAGCATTTGGTAACGGCCAAAAACTGGAGCTAACCCTTAGCGGTAAGTATAAACCAGGTGACAACGTCATCGTGACCGTTTACAACAAGGATACCGGCAAATGGGATTTCATCGAGTCAAACGATGTTACCGTCAATGCCGATGGCTCAATCACCGTTAAATTCCCGCATTTATGCCCAGTGGCAATTCTGGTTGCCGATAAAAACACCGCAACCGCCACAACAACCGTTGAAAATACCAAGAAAAATGCGGCCCCACCAGCAGTGACCGGCGAAGCCGGCGGCAGTGGTAGCAATACCTCAATGCTGATTCCCGCTTTAGGTCTGGGAGCAGTGATCCTGGCAGTTGTATTCGTGGCCCTGAAAAAGAAAAAATCTGTCTAATTAACCGAATCGGATGAGAAAGAATAGTAGAGCTGGCAGTAACTTCGTTTTTCGTGCTTTTATCATCCTGATTATCGGCACGATAGCGGTGGTTACTGCTTATTTAGCAGTAACCAATTTTGGACACGACCTGGGAAAAGTATTTGGGCAAGAAGAAATCGAAAACGCTGGTCAAACCCTGACAAATTATGAAGAATCAAAAGCAATCTATATCAATGATCAGAAATACTTACCAGATCCCGATGTGTATACTTTTCTTCTCGGCGGTGTTGATAAGTTTGGTACAGTAACCGAAAGTGATTCTTACGTCAATGATGAGCAGATCGACTTTCTCGCTTTGATTGCCTATGACAAAATTGAAAATACCTGTAAGATTTTAATCATCAACCGGGACACGATGATGGACGTACCGGTATTGGGGTTGGGCGGCAAAAGCGCCGGCACTGCCCATGAACAAATTGCTTTGTCCCATACTTATGGCTCCGGCCTCAAAGACAGTGCCGAAAATACCGTCAATGCGGTCGAAACACTGCTGGGCGGCATCACCGTCGACAATTACGCGATTATGAAAATGGATGCGATACCGGTCTTAAATGATATGGTGGGCGGGGTCCAGGTTGTGATCACGGAAGATCTCAGCGTCATTGATCCCAGTTTTGTACCGGCGACTCCAGAGACCTGGGAGACCCCGGTGACTCCGGTGACCTTAACCGGGGATCTGGCCCTGCAATTTATCCGCCGGCGGATGGATGTTTCCGATGGCACCAATTTATCCCGGATCCGGCGGCAGGAACAGTATATTAACGGGTTTTATAACAACTTACGGCTGCGGGTGGCGGAAAACGGCAATTTCCTGGTTAAGGCCTTTGCTGCCGTGGAAGCCTATCTGACCACCGACTGTGATTATGTGCAAATGAACGAGTTTCAAAACTATGTAAAAACCTATCCGGAAGCGACCATTTATACCATGGCCGGCGAAGCCCGTCAGGGCTCTGAATTTATTGAATTCTATCCGGATCAGGGCAATTTAACCCAATTAACCGTCGATCTTTTTTACAAAAAAGTAGAATAATGTAGAGGCGATCCGAGCTGACCAAGGCGTCAGCCCCTCGCCCGTAAAATGTAGGGGCGATCCGTGATCGCCCGCAAGTTAGTTGTATCTTGAAAATGGGGTAACAAAATGTATAAGGTCTATAAGGAAAGTTGGTTAAAGTATTATAAGTTTACCATAAGCGATTTTATCTGTCTGAATATTGCATTTTTATTACCGCTTATCAGTGGCATTATTTCAAAGACCAATTACCGGTCGTATCTTAGCCTGGCAGTGATTATGTGGTTATGTTTTTATATTTACGTCTTACTTAACGACGCCTATAAAAACATTTATTGCCGCGGTTATTTTGTTGAAATCAAGGCGGTCATCTATCAGGTCAGCCTGGTCTATGTCTGGGCCATCGTGATTACCTTTGTGCTTAAAACCTCAACCATTTATTCACGGTTTTATATTATCATCATGTATCTGGCAACCATATGTTTGACCTATACGGCCAGGAACATCATCAAGGGCTACAGCAAAAAGCGGTTGCGCAGTAGTGGCAAGACCAAGAAGGTGGTGGTCTTTACCTACCGGGATAAACTGGACAAACTGGAAGAAATCATCAGCAGTATTGAAAACAATGATTGCGATGTTTACGATTTTGACCGGGTGGTGGTGCTGGACGAGCCCCCGCACCTGGCGGGGACGGTGCCGCATCTGATTTCCAAAGATGCCGCTTATCACTATATCAAAAAAAATGTGGTGGACGAGGTGGTAATCTATGCCAGCAATTATAATGATCTGATTTTTGAAATTGAAGAAACCTGCATTTCCATGGGAGTAGTGGTCCATTACGTGCTGGGTGAACGCAGCAGCAACTATCCGATTAAAGAAGTGGTTGAAGATTTCGGCCGGTTTAAGGTGGTTACCAGCGGCTTAAATGTTATCTCGGCCCGGCAATTGTTTGTTAAACGGACCATTGATATCTGCGGCAGTCTGGTGGGCTTGCTGATTATGGGTATCTGCTGCCTTTTTGTGGCCCCGATGATTTATTTTAAAAGCCCGGGCCCGATTTTTTACTCCCAAATCCGGGTGGGCACCAACGGGCGGCCCTTTAAAATCTATAAGTTCCGGTCGATGTATCCGGATGCCGAGAAGCGTAAAGCCGAGCTGATGTCCCAAAACAAGATGAGCGGATTGATGTTTAAGATGGATAATGATCCCCGGATCATCGAGACCATCGGCCAGTTTATCCGGACGACCAGCATTGATGAGCTGCCCCAGATGTGGAATGTGCTAAAAGGCGATATGTCTTTGGTGGGGACCCGACCGCCGACCCTGGAAGAGTTTAAAGCATACAGCTTTCACCATAAGTCACGGCTGGCCATGAAACCGGGGATTACCGGTTTATGGCAGATCAGTGGTCGCAGCGAAGTGACCAATTTTGAAGACATCGTGGCCCTGGACAATCAGTATATCAGCGAGTGGCGGATGATCTCGGATGTGAAGATACTGCTAAAAACAGTGATGGTGGTGTTTAGAAGGTGTGGAGCGGTCTAGGTTTAAGGGATAAATGATCCACTGTGGGGGACTATCGTGGATTTTTTATTGGAGGGGATTTAGAAGATGAAGGAAAAGCTAAATATTGCAATGCTTGGGCATAAAAGAATTCCTTCAAGAGAGGGTGGCATTGAAATTGTCGTAGAAGAACTGTCGACACGGATGGTTCAACACGGTCATCAGGTAACGTGCTATAACCGTGGCGGTCACCATGTCGGCGGAAAAGAATTTGATACAGATAAGCTAAACGAATACAAAGGGATCAGACTAAAGCAAGTTTTTACCATCAACAAAAAAGGTTTGGCCGCAATGACCGCTTCATTTTTTAGTGCAATTCTGGCAGCTTTTGGAAATTATGATGTCGTTCATTTTCATGCGGAAGGACCTTGTGTGATGTTGTGGTTACCCAAATTATGTGGCAAACGATGTATTGCAACCATTCATGGTCTGGATCATCAACGGGCGAAGTGGGGAAAGCTTGCGAGTGCCTACATTATGCTGGGTGAAAAATGTGCAGTGAAGTATGCCGATGAAATGATTGTGTTAAGTGAAGGCGTTAAGAGTTATTTTGAAACTAATTATGGTAGAAAAACAAAATATATTTCAAATGGTGTAAACAAGCCGATTATTAGAGCAGCTAATCTGATAAAAAAATATTACGGTCTTGAAAAGAATGGATATTTTTTGTTTCTGGCCAGGTTGGTTCCTGAGAAAGGGGCGCAATACCTGATAGAAGCTTTTAGGCAGGTGCAGACCGATAAAAAGTTAGTTATTGCAGGTGGTGCTAGCGATACAGAAGACTACTTGGCTTTGTTAAAAAAAATGGCTAAGGGTGATGAACGGATTATCTTTACTGGTTTCGTTCAGGGTGAAATACTAGATGAGTTATATAGCAATGCTTATGTGTATGTCTTACCGTCAGATTTAGAAGGTATGCCACTTAGTTTGTTAGAGGCAATGAGCTATGGTAATTGTTGTCTGGTTTCAAGTATCCCGGAATGCACAGAAGTGGTTGAAGATAAGGCGATGATATTTAAAAAATGCGAAGTCGAAGATTTGAAAGATAAGATACAAAGGCTATGTGAAATACCACAAATTGTTGTTAAGTATAAAAGTGAGGCGGCAGATTTTGTCGTTGTTAAATATTGTTGGGATGATGTAACTGAAAAAACTTTGGACTTATATCAAAAAAAGCATAGCTAATAATAAGGTGAATATAATGGAAAAAATTGCAATTGTTAGATCTGCCTCATCTACAGTTTCTAAAAATCAATATAATATACAAGAAATTGGGTTAGCGAAAGAATTAGCAAAATTAGGCATGATTGTGGACGTGTTTTTGATTTCTGATAAAGAAACAACATATAGTGAAAAGTGTGGTCTAAAAAACAGAGTAACCGTTTATTGGCTTAAGGGAATTAAGCTACCAGGTCAACAAGGGTATTATAAAGATTTGAAGAAGATACTGGATAACAATAGATATGATCTGATTCAAGCGCTTGATGATAGCCAGTTAACAACTGTTCTAGTGAGTCAGTATTGTAATAAAAATAATATTAAATTTGTTTTATGGCAAGGTATGTATGAGAATTATCCTGAAAAATACAAGAGACTAATTCAATACGTATTTGATTGGACATTGCTTAGAATACTACGTAAAAATACAAATTATAGCATTTCGAAAACCACAAGTGCACGGGATTACCTTTTGGAAAAGAAATTTGATGAAGTAAAAGTGATTCCAGTTGCCTTGGAAACAGAAAATTTTATAGGTAATCAAATAATAGACTATCGAAGAAAGTTGAATATACCAGACTACATGAAGGTGCTATTGTATGTTGGAAAAGTTGAAGAAAGAAGAAAACCATTTTTTTGTTTGGATTTGTATAATAGGATAAAAACAGAACATTGTGATTGTTGCTTAGTTTATGTCGGCAAAGGTCCTATGCTTGAACAAACACGAGAGTATGCAACTAAACATAAAATACAAGATGTCTATTTTATTGATCAGATTCCACAAAGGGAGTTGTCATCTTTATACGAAATCAGTGAGCTATTTATTCTGCCAACGAGATATGAAATTTTTGGAATGGTATTAATAGAAGCAATGTACTTTGGAACACCAGTGATAACCTACTCTGCTGCAGGCCCAATTGATGTGATTTCTGACCAAATTGATGGACTGTTGCTTTCAAATTTTGATATTGAGTCTTGGGCCCAAAAGATTAAAAAAAGTATTTTTCTAGAAAATAAAAGCAAAGAGATGGGCATATTAGGAAAAATAAAAATAGAAGAAAAGTATCGATGGCCTGTCGTAGCTAAAGAATATTGCAAAGAATATCGAAGAATTATTAACAATTAGTATAAAATTGAATAGGAGTGGCTCTTATGGCTAAGAAATTAAACGGAACAGTAATTGTTACATATCGTTGTAATGCGCGTTGCTCTATGTGCAATCGTTATAAATGCCCTTCTAAACCAGAAGAAGAAATTTCTTTGGAGACAATCAAGAAACTACCAGAAATGTATTTTACTAATATCACTGGCGGTGAACCATTTATTCGTACTGATTTGAAGGACATTGTTAGTGAAATCTATAAGAAGTCAGAACGTATAGTTATTTCCACAAACGGTTTCTTCACGGAACGTATTGTTGATCTTGCTAAAGAATTTCCACAGATCGGTATTCGTATTTCCATAGAGGGTCTTGAGCAGACCAATAATGAAATCCGTGGTCTTCAGAATGGATATCAGCGTGGTTACAGTGCGTTAAAAAAACTGCGAGAGATGGGGATGAAGGATGTCGGCTTCGGCATGACCGTCCAGGATAGAAATGCACCTGACCTTGTTCCACTCTATAAGATTTCTGATGAAATGGGTATGGAATTTGCTACGGCCTCGCTCCATAACAGTTTCTACTTCGTTGAGGCTAAAAACATTATTTATGACCGTCCTATGGTGGCGAAGAACTTTGAAAATCTGGTTAATGAACTCCTCAAGAGCAAGAGTCCGAAGAAGTGGTTCCGCGCTTATTTCAACCACGGTCTGGTTAACTATATCTATGGGCAGAAGCGTCTTCTGCCATGTGATATGAGTTTCGATACATTCTTCATTGATCCTTATGGCGATGTTATGCCTTGTAATGGAACCAAGGATAAGGAAGTAATGGGTAACCTGAATAGACAGACTTGGGATAAATTGTGGAATAGCCTAGAGGCAGAAGAGGTACGCAAGAAGGTTAGACACTGTGATCATGATTGTTGGATGATTGGTTCTGTGTCTCCAGCCATGCACAAGTATATTTGGAAGCCCGCTACATGGGTTGCTGCCCATAAGCTCAAGAGCATCTTTGGCGGTAAATACTCCATGTATGAGAATAAGATTTGCCGGGACTATAGAGACGGAAAGGTTTCGAAGGAAGAACTTGATAAATGTAGCACATGTGATATGTGTGCTGTCGTAAATAACGGTTTAAGCGAGGCAAGTAAAGCACAGTTGGCTGGAAAAGCCGGCAAAGAGATTGGGTAGTATCCGATACTGATGTCGCTGCGCAAATGAAGAAATAACGGAGAACTAATGTGAGTGTAAATATATGGACAAGGATCATAGGTAAATTTAAGCATGAGTATTTACGTTATTGTGTAAAGAAAGCATCATATTGCTCTGGTATCTCAGATACTCCTCGTAAAGAAAAAATAATTGTTTCATTAACTAGTTATCCGGCAAGGTTTTCACAACTTGAATTATGTTTTAAAAGTATTTTTCTGCAGTCAATGAAAGCGAACAGAATAATCTTATGGCTTGGAAATGACTCTATTGGGGCGGATTTATCCAATCTCGAAAAGTTAAAAAAATATGGGTTAGAAATAAGAATAGATAAAAATCGAAATCTAAAATCGCATAAAAAATACATTTATGCTTTAAATGAGTTTGAAAATGACTTAGTTATAACTGTGGACGATGATTTAATCTATCCCCCTGATATGATTGAATCATTGCATAAATATCATGTACAATTCCCTTCTTGTATAGTTACAAGAAGGGTACATCGTATACTCTGGGAAAGTGAGTTTAAGCCAAAGAAATATTCAGACTGGGAAGAGGAGTGCTCTTCTATAGACTTTCCTTCCTTTGAATTACTGCCAACGACAGGTGCGGGTACTTTATATCCGCCGAATTCGCTATATAAAGATTTTGATAATGTAGATATTTTGATGAACACTTCATTTCTTGCCGATGATATTTGGATGAAATTCATGTCAGTTTTAAACGGAACAAAAATTGTGTGGGCGAAAAATGATATGCAAATGCCTACTACGATTGATCTTAGTCAAGATGACAATCTTTCGATTATAAATTGCGGTGAAGGCAATAATGATAGTTGTTTTAATGAATTGCTTAAGTATTATAGGCTAAGTAGAAAGTCATTTATAGATTGATGAAACATAAAAATTAAAATTATAATATTTTTGTACTTTAAACCTGAATTCCCGATGAACTATTTCAAGGTTGGGGCATCGATATCTAAACCAGAATATAATGCTGTTTGCTTCTTCGTTACATCACCAATGCGGAGTGTGTGACCTGATTGATAAAGGTAGTCATCAATTCTGTAGAGTGGTTTTCTATCAATTCGATACATAGTACATCACAAATGAATGTAAATACAGCTGGTCATAAATTAAATGATATAGCCTGGGCTAATTTGGCGTCTTACTATAATATTCGGTTAAATAGTAAAGAATAATAGAGAGTGTGATTATGATAATTAGACTAAAAAGTGGATTGTCAACAGTAAGCTAGACAACTTTTTAAGGTTATCATGTTTATATTGTGATGGGGTTAAGTACCCCAATGAAGAATGAATCCGGCAATTGTTAAACTATTTCACCTAGTCTGCCAGTTGATAATTCAGATCATAGAATGTATCAAAGGTATGATTTCTGACGAATTCCGTTTTGATGATTTTAAATGTTGCTTCAGCAACAGCATTATCATATGGGCCACCTTTCATGCTCAAAGAACGGCTGATTCCAAAAGTAGACAAGGTATTATCAATCAGTACACAGATGTAATACCAGTTTGAACCAACTCTGACGTAGGTTGAATCACTGACTACTACTTTTAAATAGGGTTGTTCATTAAACTTTCGGTTCACCAGATTGGCGGCTTTGGATTCGTTGCGATGGTCGATATGTGGCCTGAACTGAGCAACGGTATAAGTTGATACCAGGCCCTTTTGCTTCATGATACGGCCAATGCGTCGCCTGGAAGCCTGATACCCGCGTTTTTTCAGTTCCACTTTATTTTATGGGTGCCATAATTATTACAGCTGAGTTTAAATATATCTAGTACTTCTGTGCTAAGTGGCATTTCATCCTCCACTTTATCACTAGCTTCGAAATAGTAAGTGCTTCTTGGGATATTTAGGAGTTTACACAGTGCTGATATCGAATATTTATGTGCATTGTTTTTTATGACATTTATTTTCTTCCCATGATCAGCGCCGCTTGCTTTAAAATATCGTTCTCCATTAACAAGTATTTATTGATCTTTCGGAGCTCAAGCAGCTCCTGTTCCTCAGGTGATCGGTTATCTTTTTCTTTAAAGGATCCGGTGGACTGGGCTTGATTGATCCATTTGTTTAATAAGGAAGCGAAAATATCATATTCTTGAATGATATCGCATTTTCGATTTCCATTTTGGTAAAGTTGAATCAGTTGATTCTTGAATTAATCCGTGTAAGTACGGCGTTCACGTTTTTGTTTGAACTCGGCCATGGTTATTCTCCTTTTGTTTTATAGAATAATTTTACATGACCTTAAAATAACTGTCCAGGAGATGGTAAGAAAAAGTATATTATTCTGTTTGCAATAGACATCATTTTTATTGAAGCCTATCCAAATTAATGGAAAATATATTCTAGCTACTTGATGTAACAAGGATAAATGTATCAGGGTATTTAAATAATGATGATTCTGGCTAGTATTTTATATTTTTGGTATGTTTTTAATATGCGACGGATTGTCAAGGAAAGTGCGCCAATTGGGGTATAAATACCTGGATTGCTGATACCCAACCCAGATATTTGCGAGGCTTAGAATTGATAATAAATAAGTTGTGTGATAATTCTTCTTGTTTATCAAGGCGAAATCAGTTTTTTTAGGGTAGAATTCTCGCAGTTTTAGATGAGCCTTTTGGAAGAGTGCTATTTAGGAAAATTGATTGAGTATTATAATATAAATATATCAAGTTCATTAAATAAAGAATAGGCAGGATTGGTAATGACGCTATCTAAGAATTCATTTTCAAGAATTGGAATCGCAATGTTTTTGTTTTTTACACTTACAGTAGACTTTAGATTGTTTGTTTTTAAGAATACATATATAGCATATGTGTTTGCCATATTAGCTCTAGTTTTATTATTTTATGGATCTTCAATACCAATTTTGGGTTCAGTAACTTCGTCCATTTTCTTATGGAACTGCGCAATTTTATTTGTCATTCCAACTGGCAATATAAGTGAGATAACAGGATTCTTGATTGGTCTTATGTTGTTATATTGCTACTATAAGACAACAGGTGCTGGTAATTATACAGTTAAAGTATTATTTGGATATGGTTTGTTTTACTCATTTTTTACCTTTTTCTTTTATGCATTTCCAGATTTATATACGAATTCTATAGTGCCACTTTTTCCAGTATATGCAAGGAATACAGCAATAAATTTGTTAAATAGTAATTGCTATCCAGGATTGACAGCACACTATAGCACTAATGGTATATATTTGGCGATTGGAATAGGTGCATTGTTTTCGATTTATTTATCAGATTATAATAGTAGGCAACCAAAACAAAAGAGAAAAAAAATAATTCTGCTAATGCTAGTATTTATGATGGGCGCTTTATTATTAACTGGAAAACGTGCACACTTAGTTTTTACGATTGCAGGCTGTTTTTTTGTGTACTGGTTAAGTTACAGTGATAATAAAAAAGGGCGTTTATTGAAAGTTGTTTTTGGACTAGTTGTAGCTAGTATTATTTTTATTTTTGTGGTGAATCTATTACCAGGTCTTTCAAATACGTTTAGACGATTTTCTGAAACATTAGAATCTGGAAATTTCTTAATGGGAAGGGAAACGTTTTATGCAGCTTCGTGGATACAGTTTTCAAATAATCCCATATTTGGGTGCGGTTGGAAAAAAATGATGAGCTTGATAGGTCATGACACCCATAATATCTATATTCAACTACTAGCAGAAACAGGTATAATTGGATTTTTATTGTTTGCAGGATTGATAGCTTACGGTGTTTTAAGTGCAACAAAAACGCTCAAAGAGTATACAAAAGACAGAGATCGCATCGGCAAAAGTAACTATTCCTTGCTATATTTTTCAACATTTTATATTTATTTTTTTGTTTTGTACGGAATGACAGGTAACCCGCTTTACGATGAACAGACTTTCTATATTTTTATGATTGCATATGGCACAATGTTGTATTATCGAAAAAAAATGATCGCTGTCTATTCTGATGAGCCTGAACTCATAGAGGTGCGGAAATAATAGAGTTGATTAGCCATTTTGAGGTGAATATTTTGGCCGAAAAAATAAACTTATCCGGAGTTACGCTATAAAGAAATCAGTCTATTGGATGCCGTTATCGAATAAAAGCAGTAAAAATTTACATAGATTATGATAAAAGAGAGGATGATTTTATGAAGAAAGTACACATATTAACTTTTCATAATGCACTGAATTATGGAGGAATATTACAATGTTATGCATTATACACGACAATAAATAAATACAATTTTTGTGATGTAATTGATTATCGATCAAAAGCTATTGAAGATAGATATAAGGTTTTACGGCTAGGACGTACACCTAAACAATTCATTAAATCATTAATTCTAGCAAATAGAACAAAAGCAAAAAGAACTAAGTTTAATGGTTTTATTCACAAAAATATACTCACAACCAAAAGATTTGATTTTTTAAGCGAATTGGAAAATTACGGTTGGTCTTCTGAAGATATATTTTGTGTTGGTAGTGACCAAGTTTGGAATTGGGAGATAACTAAAGATGATCTAGCGTTTATGTGTTCTTTTGTACCGAAGTATTTAAAAAAATTTTCGTATGCTGCTAGTGTAGGTCGCGAAATAGATCATGAACATGGCGATGTTTTTAAATCATATTTAAATGATTTTTCTGGGATATCCGTTAGGGAAAGTTCAGCATGTGAGGCATTAAGAGAATTTGAAATTAATTGTGTTCAAAGTATTGATCCGGTATTTCTTTTGGAAAAAGATGAATGGTTTAAAGTAACTACCTCGGTAAAAAATGAAAATCAGCCATATGTTTTGCTTTATTTGCTCCAAAAATCAAATAAATTGGCAACTACTGCAAGCCAATATGCAAAAGATAAAAACTTACGTTTAGTAATAATATCTACTGGAATTAAACGTGAATATAACGCAGAGTACATAGAGAAATGCGGGCCTGATGAATTTGTACGATATTTTTTAAAAGCAGATGCTGTTTTTACGAATTCTTTTCATGGAACTTCTTTCGCAATTTTGTTTAATAGAATTTTTTACTTCGCATATCTAGATGATAAAACGAACACAAACAGTAGGCTTAAGGATGTGATAGATTTATTTCAACTTCAAACACAGAATATAACGAGTCAAGCTACTCTTAATGAAGTGATTGATTATGAAAAAGTGAATGGGGAGATTCGTGTTAAGCGAGAAGAAGCAATAAAATATCTATTGCACAGTATACAATAATTTAAAACTTAGAGCTTAGTTATCTTGGAGAAAATGCATATAAAAAAGGTAATATGTTTTTATAATGATAGGCCAGTTTAATTCAAAGCTAGTATGTGTTTTGTTGCAAGGGCTTTCTTATTAAATGGCATTTAATTTATTATGATTCCGATTTTTTTCACGGCTGATGTCAACAGAATATAATGCGTTCTTACTAACCCCTAACTTGGATTTTGAAATAAACGATTAAATGCGTAATAACCACAAATATCTGGACCGGGTGGTAAATCACGACCGAAATATTCAGTTTGAAGATTAGCAGTATAATTGAATAAACAATAAGGGTGTCATAGTTAAAGAATAGTTATATATTGTGAAGAAAGGCAGGCGTTTTTTTTATCGTAACATTGGGAATAGAGGAAGAATAAAGTGAGAACAAAGAAATTTTTTTATAATACGTTATCAACTGCGTTACTTCAGATAATCGTTATGATAGCGGGTTTTATTACGCCTCGGATTATGCTTGAATACTATGGTTCTGAGATCAATGGTTTAGTTGCTTCTATTTCGCAATTCATCTCATATTTTAATTTAGTTGAGGCAGGATTGTCAGGTGCAGCTGTTTATGCATTATATAAACCTTTGGCAGATAATGATCATGAACGTATCAATTCGGTTGTGGCAGCAGCAAGAAAGTTTTATATTCATGCCGGATATATCTTTTTATCCTTGACGATTGGATTGGCTGTCTTTTATCCAATATTTATAGAAGAAGGTGCGCTATCAACAATTAGCATCGGTTTACTCACGCTGATTTTAGGAGTGAATGGTGTTTTAGAATTTTTTACATTGGCAAAATACCGGGTTCTATTAACTGCGGATCAGAAAGCTTATGTCATATCCATTGCTTCGTTAGTGGGTATTATAATCAACACAGGGATAATTATTGTTCTTGGAAGACTGCAAGTTGATATTGTTCTACTTAGGTTTATTGCGTTACTATCGATCTTCGTAAGGTCGATTATCCTAATGGTGTATACTAAACTCCATTATAAGTATCTTGATTTTAAAGTTAAACACGATGAGATGGCTTTAAATAAAAGATGGGATGTTCTCTATCTTCAGATTCTTGGTGTTGTTCAGCAGGGAGCACCGGTTATTATTCTTACAATAATCGTCAAAGATTTGATGCTTGTGAGTGTTTTTTCAATTTACAACATGATTATGATTGGCATAAATGGAATCTTAAGTATTTTTATCAGTGGTTTGTCAGCTTCATTTGGGGATGTCATTATTAAAAAAGAAACGGATGTTTTAAAAAAAGCATATAGTGAGTTTGAATATATATATTATGCCTTAATAACCGCTGTATATGCGACAGCGTTCATTATGATCATGCCATTTATTCGCATTTACACTAATGGGATTACTGATATTGTTTATTATTTGCCGCTTGTTGGTTTTTTATTTGTCCTTAACGGCTTATTATACAATATTAAGACTCCGCAGGGGATGTTGGTCATTTCGGCCGGTTTGTTCAAAGAAACAAGAATTCAAACGACAATACAAGGTTTGATCGTAGTATTGGGGGGCATTCTTTTAGCTCCTTTTACCGGCATCGTTGGTGTGATGATTGCTTCGATTATTTCTAATCTATACCGTGATATTGATTTGCTTTTTTTTATTCCCCGAAAAGTTACTAAACTTAAGATTACACATTCGTTATGGCGTATTTTGAGAATGATAGGGTCGTTAGTGATTATATTTTTGATATCGCAACAATGTTTAGAAATAACACCCAATAATTATTTTGAGTGGTTTATTGATTCATTAGTTGTCGGAATTATTTCGCTTGTGACAGTGATAATAATTAATCTGATATGTGAAAGAAACGCAATGCAACAGGTTTATTGGAGGTTATTAAGGATGGTGAAAAAATGATATCTGTATATGAAAATAAGAATGAATGCTGTGGATGTACTGCTTGTAAATTCATCTGTCCAGTCGATGCAATTGAGATGATCGCCGACAAGGAGGGCTTTTTATATCCAACAATTGATCAGACTATCTGTATTGAATGTAAAAAGTGCCAAGATATTTGTGCGTTTAAAAATGGATATAGCACGGAAGATAACTTTGCTGAACCATTAGTATTTGCGGCAAGGCATAAGAATGAGAACGTGTTATTAAGCAGTACATCTGGCGGCGCTTTCACAGCAATTTCGGACTATGTATTTACTAAAGGCGGTGTTATTTTTGGCGCGGCCTTTGATGACAACTTTAATGTCACCCATCAGATTGCCGAAGATACTGAAATGCGTGAGCGCTTAAAAGGTTCAAAATATGTTCAGAGCGATTTGAAAAAAGTATATTTAGAAGTAAAAAAATCATTATCAGACAATAAGTTGGTTCTGTTCACAGGGACACCTTGTCAAAATGCCGGTTTAAGAGCATTTCTATTAGAAGAAAGCGTAGAAAACCTGATACTCTGTGATCTGGTATGCCATGGGGCCCCTAGCCCTTTGATGTGGAGAGAGCATTTGGAGTATATTGCGAAAAAAACAAATCAAGAAGTACTCGCTTTTTCATTTAGGGATAAAAAAATTGGTTGGAGAGGTGCAAACACAACTGTAGATTTCACAGGAAAGACAGTAAGCAATAACGAAATAGTTAACGTCTATTCAAAACTATATTTCTCACAAACGATGACAAGACCATCTTGCCATAATTGCAAGTATACAAACACTAGGAGGCCATCTGATATCACAATTGCAGACTTTTGGGGAATTGAGGACTGTATGCCTGATTTTGACGACAATAAAGGCACTTCCTTGATACTGGTAAACACGGTCAAGGGAAAGTGGATATTAAATAGTATCAAGGAAGAACTTAGTTTACGAGAAAGCTGTTTGGAGGATTGTGTCAAAAAGCAAACCCAACTACAGGCACCACCTTTGCCAGCACCATATCGACAAGAGTTCTGGTGTGACTATGAAAAGCATGGATACGGGTATATTTCAAAAAAGTATGGTGGTAACAATGTAAAGGTTCATTTGAAGAACAGAGTAAGAGCGGTTCTTATAACTTTTGGGTTGTTGGGTGTTATTAAAAAAATCAGAGCCGGAAATTAAAGAGTGGGCTGTGTAACGCGCTACTATTATAAGTAGTGGTGCCACTCTCTTGACTTTTATTAGCTGGTCTTTCGGCTTATTGAAAAAGTGAGCGTGTATATTCCGTCAGCGTAATCCCATTTGTGCAGTTCACGGGAGTCAAGAATTTTATCATACAGTGGGATTTTGATAGACGGCCTGCGAGGATTCATTTATTAAGCGGGCAAATAGACTGAGAAAGAGGTTTCTTTTTTATGACAATTTTAGTAACTGGGGCGGCTGGTTTTATCGGTTTTCACTTATCGCATTATCTTTTGGGGAATAATTTTGACGTCATCGGCATCGATAATCTCAATGACTATTATGATCCCGGCTTGAAGCAGGCCCGGCTTGACCGATTGGGGCTTTATTCGAATTTTGTTTTCCAGAAGGCCGATCTTAAAAACAAAGCCGAGATCGATGCTATCTTTGAGCGCTATCGTCCCACCCATGTCATCAATCTTGCCGCCCAGGCGGGGGTCCGTTATTCGATCGAAAACCCCGATGCCTATGTGGACTCCAATTTGATTGGCTTTATGAACATCCTGGAAGCGTGTCGCCATTATCCGGTGGCACATTTGCTTTATGCCTCATCAAGCTCGGTCTATGGGGGTAATACGGTCGTTCCGTTTTCTACCAATGCACCGGTTGATCACCCGGTCAGCCTTTATGCGGCGACCAAAAAAGCCAATGAGTTGATGGCTCATACTTATAGCCATCTTTTCGGTATCCCAACAACCGGGCTCCGCTTTTTTACGGTATATGGCCCCTGGGGCCGGCCGGATTTGGCTTACTTTTCATTTGCCCGGGATATTTTAGCGGGAAACCCGATTAAGGTCTTTAATCACGGCAAGATGGAGCGTGATTTTACCTATATTGATGATATTGTGGAAGGCATTTACCGCCTGGTTGATAAACCGCCGGTGGCCATCAGTGACTGGGATGAAAGCAAGCATGATCACAGCACCAGCTTTGCGCCCTACAAGATCTATAATATTGGCAATAATAAACCGGTGCCGCTGATGCGCTTTATCAAGGCCCTGGAATCAGCCCTGGGGATCGAGGCCCAAAAGATCTACATGGAGATGCAGCCGGGTGATGTCTTGCGGACATACGCCGATGTCAGTGATCTGGAGCGGGACATCAACTTCAAACCGGAAACGAGCATTGAAGCCGGGATTGAAAAATTTGTGGCCTGGTATCAGGAATACTATCAATCAGAATCATAGGAGCGACGGAAAAATGAAAATAACAGTAGCGGGAACGGGCTATGTTGGTTTGTCCAATGCAATTTTATTGGCCCAGCACAATGAAGTGATGGCAGTAGATATTATCCATGAAAAGGTGGCGAAGATCAACAATAAAAAATCACCAATCATTGACGCGGATATTGAAGACTATCTGGCAACGCGAGAATTAAATCTGACGGCCACCACGGACAGTTACCTGGCCTATCAGGATGCGGAATATGTGATCATTTCAACGCCGACAAATTATGATCCAGTCAAGAATTATTTTAATACCCGGTCGGTTGAAGCGGTGATTGCCAATGTGCTGTCGATTAATCCGGAGGCGGTGATGGTGATCAAATCGACGGTGCCGGTCGGTTATACTGAAAAAGTCAAAGCCATGTTTGAGACCGATAATATTATCTTTTCGCCGGAATTTCTGCGCGAGGGAAAGGCGCTATATGATAATCTCTATCCCACCCGGATAGTGGTGGGGGAACAGAGTGAACGGGCGGCTGTTTTTGCGGAGCTATTGGCGGCGGGCGCGTTCAAAAAAGAGATCCCGATTTTATATACCGGTTCAACCGAGGCCGAAGCCATTAAACTCTTTGCCAATACCTATCTGGCTCTGCGGGTGGCCTATTTTAATGAACTGGATTCTTATGCGGAAGTGCGGGGCCTGGATACCAAACAGATCATCGAAGGGGTTTGTCTGGATAGTCGTATTGGTAACCATTACAACAACCCTTCCTTTGGCTATGGCGGCTATTGTCTGCCCAAGGACACCAAACAGTTGCTGGCCAATTATGCCGATGTTCCGCAAAACATTATGTCGGCCATTGTTGATGCCAATCGCACCCGGAAAGACCATATTGCTGAGATGATCATCAGTCGTAATCCCAAAACGGTGGGGATCTTCCGGCTGACCATGAAAATGGATTCGGATAACTTCCGGCAGTCTGCGATCCAGGGCGTTATGAAACGGATCAAGGCCAAGGGCATCGAGGTGGTCGTCTTTGAACCGGCCCTGGCAGAAAAGGAATTTTTTAATTCAAGGGTAATTAACGATCTGGGTGCGTTTAAAGAGATCAGTGACGTGATCGTCGCCAACAGACTATCGCAGGAGCTGGAAGATGTGGCAGAAAAGGTGTATACCCGAGATTTGTTTAGTAGGGATTGAAATGTTCCATCTTGTCAATGTCTGTAGGTGCCTGCTACCAACTTATAATAAAAAAACGGGAAGCTCATAATCGCACAGTGGACAAAAATTTACCCTAATTCAGTACAGAACGTGCTGAAATTCATTTTAGGCCTTTTGGGTACACATTCTTCTGCTAATCTGTGTTATTATTACTTTGATTTCAGCTCCGGGCGTACATAGACGTCGTGTATGACTGGTCTGGCATCAAAGATATCAAATAAACGATGAAAGAAGGAATGGGTAACATGAGCTTTAAAAAGAAGATGACAAATCGTCACGGACACGGCGTTTTTAAGAAAACGGCGATGTTGTCCGTCAAATTAAAGGAATCGGTGCCGGACACTAACTTATGCTAACTTATGAACTTATGATAAGCGGCACCATCGGGTGTGGTGCCACTCTCTCACTCTCTTATTGAGAATGCTTAGTTATATGGGTGCTAGGTAACTCGACATTTTCATCGTCTTCTTTTGGCTGATGGTTTAAAACGGCGCATTATGCGCATTGATTTCTTGACAAGTATACATATAATGCGTATAATGAAATCACAAGGAGGAGGCATGAAATTTAGAGAAGTTGAAAAAATGATATTGGATGATGGTTGGTACTTCAAGACAACTAAAGGTTCGCATAATCATTATAAACACCCTACGAAAACTGGGAAAGTCACCATACCCAAGCATATCGGGGATCTCGATCTTAAAACTGTCAAATCTATAATGAAACAGGCTGGCTTGAAATAGCCTTTCATGACAAGGAGTAATTATATTATGAAAAAATTAGTTTATCCTGCAATTCTATATCCCTTTGAAGTTGGGGAAGGGTACACAGTAGAAGTCCCAGATCTCCCCGGATGCATCAGCCAGGGAGATAGTCTGGCTGATGCCATTGAAATGGCGATTGACGCTGCTTCTGGATGGATTTTAGATGAATTAGAAGATGGTAACGAATTAATTAAGGCATCCACGATTGAAAAGATCGTTCCAGATGAGGGCGGGTTTGTTCAATATCTCGTATTAGATATGGACACATACACAGAAAAGCACGGAAATAAAGCGGTCCGCAAAAATTTAACCATTCCATCCTGGTTGAATACCCTTGCCGAAAAACAGAACATCAATTTTTCTGAAGTTTTAAAAGACGCACTTGCTGATAAATTACATATCGCATAAGAAGGAAACGGTGCCGGCCATCAAGTTATTAACTTATTTTGAGTGCAGGAGGACGGGAACTGATCAACGGAGTGATTGGAAATAAAGGGGGCCGATACT
>JASGLP010000051.1 GCA_030156895.1 Eubacteriaceae bacterium
CGGTTCTGCCTTTCTTTCGTGAAAGCTTAAGCCGTGCGATGGTTGCTAAGAAAATTTCTGTCAGACAGCTCGCTAGCTGACAGAAATTTTCTTAGCAACCATCATAGGGCGCAGCCCGCGACGAGTGCAGCGATAGCGAAACGAGTTAGCACGGCGAGGTTTGCAGATATTGCTGATCAAAAAAGCGCAGCCCGCGACGAGTGCAGCGATAGCGAAACGGGTTAGCACGGCGAGGCTTGCAGATATTGCTGATTAAAAAGCGAAGCCCAAACAAATCCACGTTAAGATGGATTTTAGTATAGACTCTGCAAAAGTGGGCATTTAATGATCCTTTTTGCGTGTCAAGTGACGATTAAAGTGTTATAATAATCAATATAATTTAGAATAACAGGAGGATAATAAGATGTGTCAAGATAAAAACCACTGTCATGGCGAACACAGCCAAGATTATACAAACGGACATTCTCACGAGGGGTGTTGCGAAAAGCATAATCATGCTCACGAACACAGTCATGAGCACGAACATGTTCACAGTCATCCCCACAGTGATGATCACGATCATGGTGAGTCTCACGCCCATGATGGAGAACATGAGCACGAACACAAACATGTGCATGCTCATCCCCATAATCACGAAGACGGACATCAGCACAGCCATGACGAACATTCCCATGCGCAAAGCCATGAAGGTCATTCCCACGCTCCTTCAGTAGCAGATACAGATGAAAACAAGGATATCGAAATTTTAACACTGCTTTTAGATCACTGGGTTGCTCATAATAAGGATCATGCTATGGAATATCATTTATGGGTTGAAAAAATGAACAAAATGGGCAAGCAAGATGTGGCAGAAGAGTTGATTGAAGCCATCGCCTTAATGAGTGACGCGGATAAACATCTGCAGGAAGCAAAAAAACAGATTTAGTCAAATTAAAGGTCTGCGATTAAAGAGAAAAATGCCTAGAGGGCGTTTCAGACTGAAGACAAAGTTAATTTTAAATACCTGAGCACCGACAATTGGCTTTTCAGTTGTCCGCCTCGGGGCGAACAGTTGGCTTACAAACGTCTATCATTAGCGATTTCAAATTAGGCAACTGTACGAATCCGCGCGCGGACTACGAAATCCAATTGGTCGGTGCGGGGTTTGTCTACACACTGAAATGCCTAGAGGGCGTTTTACTTTAATCGAAGGATTGATAAAATGTGTGAACTGAGAATCCGTTTTTAGAAATGACGTTTTATGACAAGAAATGATCAAGTCGACACAATCGGAATAAAGATGAAAACGGATTCTCATGAACTATAGAGATGCCTGAAGGTATCAAATTTCTTTGGAAGGGAAGTAGAAAAATGAGTTTAACTGATTTGATTTATGCAGGTTCCAATGCCGTTGCCGGTTTGACAGAGGGAGCAGTGAAGGATGCCATTGAAAAATATGGCCCAGATAAGGCAGTTGCCTATCCGGATACTGCTTATTGTCTGCCAATTATTTATGCGGCAACAGGGGTAAAAATAAAGACCCTGGGGGATTTGCCTGCGGCTGTGGATATTCAAAAGAGTCTGATCACTAATGAGGACGATCTGGGACAGGCATTAAATGCTGGCCTGGCAACTGCTGTTGGCGCTGAAATCATTGAGGCGGTCCGCTATTTGGACGGAGATCCTTATACTGACGATGCAGGTATCGGTTTTGTTCCTGATCCCATCATCAGATCTTTGGGCGTGCCGTTGGTTACCGGTGATATTCCCGGGATTGCAGTGCTTTTGGGTAAATCAGAGGATGCTGCATCTCTAGCGGCGATTGTAAAATCCTATCAGGAAAAAGGTTTATTAACCTTTATGGTTGGCGATATCATTGAACAGGCTGTTGAAGGCGGCGTTAAAATGGGTCTTGATTATCGGGTTATTCCTCTGGGGCATGATGTGACATCAGTTATCCATGTTGTTTCAGTGGCTATCCGTGCGGCTCTGATCTTTGGTGCGATTGAACCAGGTAAACTGCCTGACTTCCTGACCTATACGAAAGATCGTGTACCGGCTTTTGTGAATACCTTCGGAGCCATTGACGAGGTTGTGGTTTCAGTTGGCGCTGGAGCAATTGCCCTGGGTTTCCCGGTCATTGCTGATGTTGAAGTACCGGAAGTACCAGGTGCTTTAATGACTCAGGCCGACCATGAAAAAACTGTTGAAACTTCCCTGGAAGCCAGAGATATTAAAATTAAAGTCACTAAAATTGACGTGCCAGTTGCAGTGGCATCTGCTTTTGAAGGTGAACGCGTTCGTAAGGATACCATGTTTGCTGAATTTGGTGGTAACCGGACAGAATGCTGGGAATTGGTAAAAATGGCTGATCTGGCTGATGTCGAAGATCATAAAATTACTGTCGTTGGTCCGGATATCGACGATGCTCAATTTGCTGGCGTAGATGTTGTCCGTTTACCGCTGGGTGTGGTGGTTGAAGTAGCTGGGAAAGCAATGCAGAAGGACTTTGAGACGGTTCTTGAAAGACGTATTCATTATTTCATGAACTACGTTGAGGGCGCTATGCATGTTGGTCAGCGAAATATCGCCTGGATCCGATTAACTAAAGAAGCTTTCGAAAAAGGTTTCCGTTTAAAACATATCGGTGAAGTGCTGTATGCTAAAATGAGAGACGAATTTGACAAAGTAGTAGATAAATGTCAGGTAACGATCTACACGAATCCGGAAGATGTCAAAAAATTAGGCGAAGAAATGGTTAAACCAATTTACGCTGAACGTGATGAACGTATGGATGCCTTAACGGATGAAAGTGTTGATGAATTCTATACCTGTCTCTTATGCCAGTCATTTGCACCAAGCCATGTCTGCATCGTCACACCAGAACGTTTAGGTCTTTGCGGTGCGGTTTCCTGGTTGGATGCAAAAGCGACTAAAGAACTTGATCCGACTGGTCCCAACCAGCCAGTTGTTAAGGGTGAAGCAATTGATGAAAAATTGGGCCGTTGGGCTTCTGTTGATGAAGCGGTTGCTACTAATTCGCAGGGAGCTGTTGAACAGGTTACCTTATACTCCATCCTGGAAGACCCAATGACCTCTTGCGGATGTTTTGAATGTATCTGTGGTATTATGCCGGAAGCCAACGGTGTTATCATTGTTAACCGTGAATTCGGTGACACGTCACCAGTTGGCATGACCTTCGGTGAATTGGCTTCAATGACCGGTGGCGGGGTTCAAACGCCAGGTTTCATGGGTCATGGTCGATTCCTGATCGGTTCTAAAAAATTCATGGCAGCTGAAGGTGGGTTGACACGAATTGTCTGGATGCCAAAAGAATTAAAAGATGATGTGGCCGAACGTTTAAATAAAGCCGTTAAAGAACTGACAGGCATTGACAACTTCGCTGATATGGTTTGTGATGAAACAATTGCCAATGATTCTGAAGGCGTTTTAGAATTCCTGGAATCAAAAGGACATCCAGCTCTGGGCATGGATCCAATTATGTAACAATTAAAAAATGATAAAATGCTTATTTAAAGCAAAATTGTCTGAAGGCAATCCCGGATTTTTCTGGGATTGTCTTAATTTTTTTTATGAAGAAAGTTTTCTGTATTGGAAAAAAACAAATTGTGATATAATAAGAAAAGCTAAGTCAAGCCTAAAATACGCTATATAAAAAGAAGTGGTCAACTGATTAGTTTTTTAATTGACCAATAAATTGGTGATAGCAATAAAGGGTTTGCATTATAAAAAAATGAAAGGAGGCTGGGATCATGTGTGAATCATCAGCATATTTAATGACTCCTGAAGGAGAAACCAAAATTATGGATTACGTCGTGGATATTATTCCTAACGACGATGGCAGTTTAACACTTTCGGATCTACTGGGCGGAACAAAAATCGTTCAAGGAAAACTAAAAGAAGTCAAACTCTTAAACCATAAAATTATTATTGAGGAAAACGCGGTTTAATTATGAATATTGTGGTACTTGACGGGATGGGAGGCGGCATCGGTTCCCGGATCGTTGGTATTTTAAAAGAAGAAATGCCGTCCTATATTGAAGTATACGGGCTGGGCACGAATGCTCTGGCCACGGCGGCAATGCTTAAAAAGGGTGCTAATAAAGGGGCGACTGGTGAAAATGCCATTGCGGTCTCTGTCAGAAAGGCAGACTTCATCATTGGTTCCATTGCGATGACAATTCCCAATTCAATGATGGGTGAAGTGACCCCTAAAATGGTTGAGGCCGTAGGCAGCAGCGACGGGATTAAAATTTATATTCCGATTCTGCCGGAGAATCACCATATTGTATCTTTGGAAGAAAAACCGCTTTTGCTGCAGATCCGTGAGGCGGTGACCTTGATCAAGAAAGAGCTGAATCTGGGTGATGCATAATGGATGAACTCTTAAAATTTCAAAAAGACCAGGAAGTTTTTAAGGTCTTGCTGGCTCATTGGATTAATCATTCAGCCGATCATATTGAGGGGTACGCCGAGTGGATGGAAAAGCTTAAAGGTAGCTCCATGGATGCAGTGTCTCAGGAAATCGCCCTGGCCATCGAAAAAATGGAAGAGTCCCGAAAACACCTGATGAAAGCAAAGATATTGTTTTAATTCAAAAACAGAACTTTATTGTTCTGTTTTTTGATGGAAAAATTAGCGCGAAAGGGTTATAATAGCTTTAGAATTCATTGAAAAGAAGGGCGAATAATGAGAATTGTAAATCGGAAAAAGTTTTTGATCACCACTATAGGTTTATTAGTGATAATCCTGTTGATTATTGCACTAATTACAGTAAACGTCTATAATCGGATGTCAAAGGCTAATGAAGAAGCGGCGATCGAGGCAGAAAATCAGGCTTCGGCCAGCACCACGACGACGCAAACTAGCAACAGCAGTCAGACGACAAGCGATGTAAAAACAGAAGAAGATACTCAGACAGTAACACAAAGCCAAAGTACAGAAACCGTTACCGGTGATTTGGGCGCGTCAGGTAATTTTGAATCGGGCTCTATTATCCAGGTGGCCAATAAGCAATACAGTCTGTCTTCCAGCTATGTACCTGATGATCTGGTCTGGCTGGATTTACCGTCAACCCGGGATACTCAGATGCGATCAGAAGCAGCTACGGCGTTGACTGAGCTTTTTAATGCGGCTGATAGCGCTGGAATTGAATTATATTGCTGTTCAGGCTATCGATCCTATGAAACGCAATCGGAATTGTATCAATGGAACGTGGATACCTACGGGCAAACTGAGGCTGATCTGGTTAGTGCCAAACCGGGAACCAGCGAACATCAACTGGGGCTGGCCATGGATGTGACCAGCGAGTCAGTGGGCTTTGATCTACTGGAAAGTTTTGGTGAAACTGAAGAAGGCCAGTATATCGCCGACCATGCCCATGAATACGGCTTTATTATTCGCTATCCCCAAGGTAAGACTGCAATCACTGGTTATTCATACGAGCCCTGGCATTTGCGCTATCTGGGGGTTGATGTGGCCACTGATATTTACAACAGCGGTAAGACGATGGAAGAATATTACGGACTGGTATAATAACTATTTATACTTTTTCTAAAATACCTGCCAGATTGGCAGGTATTTTAGAAAAAGATTTTACAATCGAAAAAAATTTGTTATAATAAATACATTGTGCGCCCGTAGCTCAGGTGGATAGAGCAGTAGTTTCCTAAACTGCGTGCCGGAGGTTCGAATCCTCTCGGGTGCGCCATGATTTAAATTTAACATTACATGTTGAGAGTCGATAAGGGTCGGTGCGAAATTTTCGCATCGGCCCTTATAAGCTTTAAAGTAAGGAATTGGATAGCATTTCATCGCCTTCGCTCCTATCACGTTGGTGAATTTTTTCATTTAGAAGCTTAAAAAATTTATCGCGAATAAAAAGATCATCGTATGTGATAAAAAACTCGCCTTCATCACTCTGGTAGTTAATCCCGACTTTAAAAACTTTTGTTACTTTTTCATAGTGCCTAATTTGATCAAGCTTTAAAATTTTGTTGGCATATACTATCTTGTCCTTGCCAATAAAAGCGGTCTTAAAAGAGGCCATCGAAAAGAAATTAATGCTTAGCAGTAAAGGAAAAAAACTACTTGATCCAATATCCAGAAAAATCAATATCAGGGAAAAAGCCAAAAAAAGACTGGCTGTGATTATAAAAAACTTCTTTGTGCCGGAACTGATCAGCTCGACTTTTTCAAAAGTCTGGTCTTTAAAGATCCTCATGGCATTTTTTTTGTTTGTTCTGGAGTAGAGGCCAAAAAGACCAGCAATAAGTAAAATAAAGAGAAGAATTAAAGGTTTTTGATGGCCATCAAAAAATAAGATAGAAAAACCTAAGAGCAGGCAGGTTAAAGCAATGAGAATTGTCCATAAAATGATTTTGCTAAGGGGCATGATTCGTTTCACTTTTCTTTCCTTTCAAACATAAAATCCTAATGTCAAAAAACAATTGCTGTTTAGGTGCGAATAATTCTTACTTATAGGCTACCATTTTTTGAAGTTCTTGTAAAGAAACAAAGCCTGAGCAGATAGCAATTTCATTAATAAGACAAAATTATTTTGTAGATTAGAGTGCAGACCGTTGGCTTTCAGTTGTACCCAAGGGGGCAGACCCTCCGCATCGAGCGGAGTTGTTTTTATTCTGTAATAGGTCCAGGATGATTAAGAAAAAATTAAGGGTAAAGGTTATAATAATAATAGAAGTTGGCACTCGACCATTGAGAGTGCTAACAAAAAAACAAAGGAGGCGTTTTTAATGTTAAGTTTAACCCCGTACAGAAAAAACAGGGTCGCTGCACCAGATGATGTTGTTAATTTTTATGACATGGTTGATCGTTTCTTTAACGACGTCCAATCCCCATTCAAAGGTTTTGAAGAAAAAAGCTTTAAAATTGATGTAAAAGAAAATGACAATGAGTATCTGGTTGATGCTGAATTGGCTGGATATGATAAAGATGAGGTGCGGATTCGCTTTGATGATGGTCGCTTAATGATTTCTGCAGAGAAGAAGGATGAAATCAACGAGGAAAAAGAACATTACATCCATCGCGAACGATCATTTGAGTCCATGCAGCGAGTGATCAGACTTGCAGACGTAATGGAAGAGGATATTAAAGCCAGCTTTGATAATGGTGTATTAAAAATCATCGCGCCTAAATCAAAAGAAGTGGTTAAAAGAAAAGAAATCCCGATTGAGTAAAAAAACAGGAGCCCGGCTAACCCGGGCTTTTGCTTTTTGGGTAATAAAAATTCTAATAGGTGGTATGAAATAAGAAGAATAAGTGATAAAATCGATATTGGATAATGTCAGCATGCAATTTATAAGGAAGGGCTGGAGTGCCACGATGAAGGACAAAAAAATTTACATTTTAATAGCAATATTTCTGTTGCTTTTTGTCGTGATTTCTCCTATTATTATAGCCTGGTTGGGTATTGTTTTAGCTCCGATTATAAAACTGCCGGTGTTTGTAGGAATTATATTTATCCTAACTGTAATAATTGCCTGGGTAGGCCGAGTCGGAAGAAAATGATAACTGATAATATATAATCGGGAGTAAGTCGATTGAAAATAAGACGTGTTGAACAGAAGGATTATCAGCGGGTGCTGGATATTTTGAATAAAGCGATAGAGGATCGGATTTTTACAGCTCTGCTGACAACAACAAGTATGGAAGAACGTAAAGACTGGTTTATCAAGCATAGTCTGCCCATGCATCCAATGTATGTCGCAGAGATCGATGATCACGTGGTGGGGTGGATTACCCTGGGTGCCTTTCGGGACGGCCGGGAAGGATTTTTGTGCACCTCTGAATTAAGCTATTATATTGATGAAAACTACCGGGGACAAGGCATCGGATCAAAACTGATGGATACAGCGATTGAAGCAGCTAAAGAAATTGGTTGCAGCAACCTTTTAGCGGTTATATTCGACACGAATATCGGTAGTCAGAAGCTGGCCATTAAAAAAGGTTTTAAACTGTGGGGACATTTGCCGGATGTCATCGAAATTGATGGCAAGACACATGGATGTGATTATTGGGGATTAAAGTTAGAAAAATCTTGATTTTAAACGAAAAAAATGTTATAATTCATGCGTTGTTGAAAAGGCTTCGGCCTTTTTTTATTGCAAAATTAGAATAATTGAAGTCTAAGACGAAAAAATTATTGACAGAAATAAGGATACTATGTTATTCTACGATAGTGACTATTGATAATAGGAAACGTGTGTCTGGCGTTAGTACAGGTGTTTATTTAAAAATGTAGGAGGTGCTGAAATGAGAGTCAAAGTTACTTTAGCATGTACAGAATGTAAGCAACGAAATTACGATACAATGAAAAACAAAAAGAATAATCCAGATCGTTTAGAGATGGATAAGTATTGCAGATTTTGTAAAAAGCATACAACTCATAAAGAAACAAAATAGTGGAATTGAGGACTGATAATGGCAACTAAAAAGAAGAAGAATAATGCCAGTAAACCCAAAAATGAACAAAACACACCTGTTCAGCCAACAAATGACACCGATAAAGGGTCGAATCTGGTAAAAGAAGAAAAGAAGCCAGCTGTAAAAAGCGATAAAAAGTCTTCCAAAAAATCAGTTGATAAAAATAAAAAGCCCAACATATTTCAGCGATTGACTGCATTTTTAAAAGGCGTTTATTCCGAACTGAGAAAGGTAACCTGGCTAAACAAACAGGAACTGGCTCAGAAAACAGGACTGGTTGCCGGAATTGTAGCGATTTTTACACTACTGGTATGGATTGTTGATACCGGATTAGGAGCACTTGCCGCGTTGTTTTTGAATGTTTAGGTAAGGGAGAGTCATGGAATACAATCAACAGGATCAGGCGCAATGGTATGTTGCCCATACTTATTCCGGATATGAGAATAAGGTGAAGGCAAGTATTGAGGCGACGGTCGAAAATCGAAATATGGAAGACCAGATTCTTGAAGTTCAGGTTCCTGTTCAGGAAGTGGTTGAAAAAAAAGACGGGAAAAGTGTGATTAAAGAAAAGAAACTCTTCCCGGGTTATGTCATGATCAAAATGTTCATGACGGATGATTCCTGGTACGTTGTACGTAATACCAGAGGGGTGACGGGCTTTGTTGGTCCCGCCTCAAAACCGGTGCCTTTATCCCAGGGCGAATTAAAAAGCATGGGTATTCGTCAGAAGCGGGTTGAAATTCAGCTGGAAGTTGGCGAAGAAGTAAAAGTAACCGAAGGGCCTTTTGAGGGCTTTACAGGTATTATTGAAGAAATTCACGAAGAAAAATCCATCGTTAAGGTCAATGTATCCATGTTCGGCCGTGAAACCAGCGCCGAATTTGGCTTTGAACAAATAGAAAAATTAAACACTTAAGGAAAAACTATTCTTCATGCGTCTCGAAAGAGAAAAACAAACAATAATTAGATGAAGGAGGTGTTAACATGGCAAAAAAGGTAATTGGACTCATTAAACTTCAAATTCCTGCCGGAAAAGCGACACCAGCTCCACCAGTTGGACCCGCTTTAGGTCAGCATGGTGTTAACATTATGGGATTCTGTAAAGAATTCAATGCAAAAACTGCAAATGATGCAGGAATGATTATTCCTGTTGTTATTACGGTCTATCAGGATCGATCGTTTTCTTTTATTACTAAAACTCCGCCAGCTGCGGTTTTACTTAAAAAAGCTGCTGGAATCGAATCAGGTTCAGGAGTTCCTAATAAAACAAAAGTGGCTCAAGTCACTCAGGATCAGGTCCGAGAAATTGCAACACTTAAAATGCCCGATCTTAATGCTGCATCCGTTGAATCTGCAATGCGAATGATTGCAGGAACAGCGCGTAGTATGGGGATCACTGTCGAAGAATAATTTTAAAGAACCTTAAGTGGGAGGAAAAATCCGTTATTACCACAAGGAGGCAAAGATGAAAAGAGGAAAAAAATATCAAGAACTGTTAAAGACATTTGACAGACAGGAAATCTTTGATATTGAAGAAGCTGTAGCACTGGTCAAAAAACTGGCTACTGCGAAATTCGATGAAACCATCGAATTACATGTAAAACTTGGCGTTGATTCACGTCATGCTGATCAGCAGGTACGTGGTGCCATCGTGTTACCCCATGGAACAGGTAAATCCGTTAAGGTACTGGTTATTGCCAAAGGGGATAAATTAAAAGAAGCTGAAGAAGCTGGTGCAGATTTCTTTGGTGAAGATGACATGATTGACAAAATCCAGAAAGAAAACTGGTTCGATTTTGACGTAATGATTGCTACCCCTGATATGATGGGTAAAGTTGGTCGTTTAGGTCGTGTCTTAGGACCAAAAGGTCTGATGCCTAACCCAAAATCGGGAACTGTAACCATGGATGTTGCCAAAGCTGTTACTGATACAAAAGCTGGTAAGGTTGAGTATCGTTTGGATAAAACCAATATCATGCATGTTGTCATCGGAAAAGCATCTTTCGCTGAAGAAGCTTTAGTTGAAAATATGCGTGTATTACTGGAAACTGTTAAAAAAGCTAAACCAGCTGCTTCAAAAGGACAGTACTTCAGAAGTATCACACTGGCTAGTACCATGAGTCCTGGTGTTAAAGTCAACACTGCAAAAATTTAATTAGACAAACTTGACAAGACACGATCATAGTGATAAAATATAAATGTTGTAAAAGTTTATTCATCCAAAGACAGTAGGTATCCATAAATCCTACCGAGGCTGAAGAGATACGCAGAACTTATGCCCTCTTCATATTTGGAGAGGGCTTTTATTATAGAAATCTAGAGGAGGTGACGATCGCATATGGCAAAAGTTGAAGAAAAACAGGTCATTGTTCAGGAAATTGCTGAAAAATTCAGAAATGCTCAAACAGCTGTTCTGGTAGATTACCGTGGACTGAATGTTGAAGAAGTAACTGAACTTCGAAAAAAAGCACGTGAAGCGGGCATTGACTATAAAGTATACAAAAACTCAATGATGCGATTTGCCGCAAAAGAAACAGGTCTGGAAGGTCTGCTTGATGTAATGGTTGGACCAACCGCTGTTGCATTCTGCGAAACTGACCCAGTTGCTCCGGCAAAACTGTTAAGCGAATTTGCAAAAGATCATAAAGCCCTGGAAATTAAAGCAGGTATGGTTGACGGCAAAGTGCTTGATGTCAAAGGCGTGGAAGATCTGGCGGAATTACCGCCGCGAGAAGTATTGGTTGCAAAAGTATTGGGTGGCTTAAACGCACCAATTTCAGGATTCGTCAATGTTTTAAATGGCAATATCCGTGGATTGGTTGTCGCACTTAATGCAATTGCTGAACAGAAACAAGCATAATAAAGAATATTTGGAGGTCAAATAAAATGGCAAGTGAAAAAGTAACTCAATTAATTGAAGACGTAAAAGGTTTAACTGTATTAGAATTAGCTGATTTAGTTAAAGCTCTGGAAGAAGAATTCGGTGTTAGCGCTGCTGCTCCTGTAGCAATGGCTGCTGCTCCTGCTGCTGGTGGCGCTGCTCCTGCTGCAGAAGAAAAAACTGATTTTGATGTAATCCTGGCAGCTGCTGGCGATCAGAAAATCAAAGTTATCAAAGTTGTTCGTGAATTAACTGGTTTAGGCCTGAAAGAAGCTAAAGAATTAGTTGATGGCGCACCAAAACCATTAAAAGAAGGCGCAACAAAAGAAGAAGCTGATGAAATCAAAGCAAAAATTGAAGAAGTTGGCGGAAGCATCGAAGTTAAATAATTAAGCATCACACTTTTAAAATCACTTGCTTGCGCAGGTGATTTTTTTGTTTATCCAAGAGCATAACAGACGAGGTCTGAGAAAGAAGAAAAATGGGAAAGAAAGATAAAAATCAAGTCAAAGAAATCACACCAATGGACGTTGATTTTCCACAGTGGTATACTGACGTCATTTCAAAAACCGAACTGTGTGATTATTCTCCAGTCAAGGGCTTTATGGTCATCCGTCCCTACGGCTATGGGATTTGGGAATTAATACAGAAACATTTTGATAAACGCTTTAAGGAAACTGGCCACGAAAACATGTATTTTCCGCTGCTGATTCCAGAAAGTCTTTTAACCAAGGAAGCGGAACATGTCGAAGGGTTTGCACCGGAGGTAGCCTGGGTAACACATGGCGGCGAAAAAGAACTGGCTGAGCGTTTATGTGTTCGACCAACCTCTGAAACAATTATCTGTAGTATGTATTCTAAATGGTTAAACTCTTATCGTCAGTTGCCTTTTTTGTATAATCAGTGGTGTTCCGTTGTACGTTGGGAAAAGACGACCCGGCCTTTCCTGAGAACTTCTGAGTTTTTATGGCAGGAAGGTCACACCATTCATGAAACGGCAGAAGAAGCTCAGGAAGAAACCATGAAAATGCTGGGTGTTTATAAAGAAGTTGCCGAAAATATGTTGGCGCTACCGGTTATGGTTGGTCAGAAAAGTGAAAAGGAAAAATTTGCCGGCGCCGATGCCACCTATACCATGGAAGCCTTAATGCATGATGGTCAGGCGCTGCAGTCTGGAACCTCGCATAATCTTGGTCAGCATTTCACCAAAGCCTTTGATATCACTTTTCTTGATCGCAACAACGAGCAGGCATATCCTTTCCACGCATCCTGGGGCGTATCTACCCGTTTAATTGGGGGGATTATTATGGTCCATGGTGATGACAGCGGTCTGGTTTTACCGCCGGAAATCGCACCAATTCAGCTGGTGGTTATTCCGGTTGCCCAACATAAAGAAGGGGTTTTGGATAAAGCCTGGGAGATTGGAAAAGCTCTGGGTAAGGCATTCCGTATCAAAGTGGATGATCAAGACGGTTATTCACCAGGATGGAAGTTTAATCAGTGGGAAATGAAAGGGGTGCCAATCCGCTTAGAAATCGGTCCTCGTGATATCGAGAACAATCAGTGTGTGCTGGCCAGACGTGACACAGGCGAAAAGGTTTCGGTTAGCCTGGACGGTCTGGAAGAAACAGTCAAAGCTTTGCTGGCCGAAATTCAACAGAATCTCTTTGATAAAGCGCAAAAAATGCGGGAAGAAAAAACGTCTGTGGCGGCAGATATGGATCAGTTCAAAACGGTGCTCAAAGAAAACCCTGGCTTTGTAAAAGCCATGTGGTGTGGTGACCGCGCCTGTGAAGATAAGGTTCGGGAAGAGACTGGAGCATCCATTCGCTGTATTCCATTTGAGGAAGAACAGGAAACTTTATTTGAGGGGAAATGCGTTTGCTGCGGGAAACCGGCAGAAAAAATGGCTTATTTTGCCCGCGCATATTAAGGTGACACCTCTTATGGAAATCGTTGAAATGCTGGATCTGGGCTTTGTTCTGGATGAAAAAAAATTTTATGATCATATTCGGATGGAGCTGGGTTCGAAACGCGCTGCACCCATTGACCGGATTCTGACAGTTGCTAAAAATATTCCTCATCCCAAGGTGATGTACGGCCTTGCTCAGGCAAAAATTATCGACGAAACGCATTTTGCCATTGATGAAATAACCTTTAACTCAAAGGTTGGGGTTGAAAAAATCAATAAATATGCCAGCGTGATTCCCAACATTGTTACTTCAGGACTGGAAATCGAAGAATACTGTTTATCAATGAAAAATGTACTGGATCAGTATATTGTGATGGAACTTTGTAACTTTGCCTGTGAATTTGCCAGAGATACGATGAAAAAAGATTTGAAAAATCGCTATCAAATTGATGTTGAGGAGTTTTTATATCCGGGAGAAGATGGCTTTAATCTCGATTCAGGAAAGAACATCTTTAAGCTTTTTGAAGGGGTTCAAGAAAAAATGGGGGTGATGGTTTCGGAGATGGGTTTGCCCACTCCTAGCCGAACTGCCTATTCCCTCTGCTTTGCAAGGTAAAAAAAGATCTGCCATTTGGCAGATCTCAGACTGGAGACAAAGTTAACTTTGAACACCTGAGCACCGACAATTGGCTTTTCAGTTGTTCGCCTCGGGGCGAACAGTTGCTGGAAACCGTCTATAATTAGCGATTTCAAATTGGGCAACTGTACGAATCCGCGCGCGGACTACGAAATCCAATTGGTCGGTGCGGGGTTTGTCTACACACTGAGATCTGCCGTCAGGCAGATCTTTTAACTTTCGGAGACAGCCTCGAGCAGTTCCAGCATATTAGCTTTTTTAACCGGGTGTACAAAATAAGGAGCGATTTCAGCCAAAGATTTCAACACGAATTCTCTTTGCCAGATTCTGGGATGCGGTAAAATGATATGGGGGTCATCCGAAATCAGATCATCGTAGAAAAGAATATCCAGATCGATGGTTCGCGGGCCCCAATGGATTTGCCGTTGACGTCCCAGATCCAGCTCGATAGCTAAAAGGTAATCCATCAGCTCATAGGGTGGCAGATAGGTCTTAATTTGAATGACATTGTTAAGAAAGGGATCCTGATCCTCGTAGCCCCAGGGTGGGGTCTCGATGATAGCGGATGTTTTTAATAGTCTGACGCCGGGTAAGCTTTCTATGGCAGCAATGGCATTTTCAATATTTGCCAGGCGGTCGCCCAGATTGCTGCCAAGACCAATGTAAACCTGGTGGCAAGTACGGTTTATTTCAATCGAAACGGTGTCCATTGAGCGCTGGATTGGCGCCCATGGTTTTTTGATGGTAATTGAAACACTTTTAACCATATCGTAATGCTCCAGCACATAGAGTGCCAGTTTTTCACCAGCTGTTTCGATCAAATCGTAGGATTCTTTTTTAAATTCTGCTTCCAGCTCGTGGGACAGTTGCCCATAATGCACAGACTTGGTCAGATCGCCGCTGATGGCAGCCGGCCGCATATCCAAAGATAGGACGACCGTAATCAGAAACTTTTGCCCTAATTTCTTTTCTTCCTCAAAAACACCGTGGAAGGCAAATACTTCCAAATCTTTAATTGTTAAATAATCCATTTCAACCTCCCAGAATGGCTTTGGTCATGATGGCGGCTCGTTTGTTTTCAAGTACGTCATGGACGCGAATGATCGAAGCACCCTTTTGAATGCCAATAACAGTGGTCGCCATGGTGCCTTCCACCCGTTGATCCACGGGCAGATTAAGGGCATTGCCGATCATCCGTTTGCGGGATGTACCCAGTAGAATGGGGAATCCCATCTTTTTCATGTCTTCCAGATGGTTCATGATATAGAGATTTTGTTCATTGCTCTTGGCAAATCCAATGCCGGGATCCAATATAATCTGATCATCAGATACACCAGCCTGATGGGCAATGTCGATGGATTCCTGTAGATCACTGAAAAAATCTTCTTCAAAATTTGTGTAAGGTTTATCAGAGCGGTTATGCATCAAAACGCAGGGAACCTGATAAGTGGCGGTCACCTCGGCAAGATAAGGGTCGCGTTTAAAGCCCCAGACATCGTTAATCAGGTCGGCGCCGGCCTTAAGTGCCATTTGACCAACTTGCCCTTTATAGGTATCGATGGAAATAGGAATATCAAAGCGCGCTTTGATGGCTTCAATCATCGGTACCACCCGCTGAAGTTCCTCATCGGCAGGAACCGGAGTATGACCGGGGCGGGTTGACTCTCCGCCCAGGTCAATAATATCAACCCCGTCGCTGATCATTTTTTCAACATGTTTCAGACTCTGATCTAAGGAATTGTATTTTCCGCCATCCGAAAATGAGTCAGGCGTCACATTTAAAATCCCCATAATCAGAACCTGATCATTCAGATTATAATCTTTGTTTCCAATTTTCATAAAATTTCCTTTCTGAGGCCAAGCTTTAGTAGGTCAGAGACATATTTTTCTTTTCTGCGGACCAGTCACATTTGCTTTGAGCCGGACAGATTAAACAGTTACGCGACAATTTATCGCTTTCATAAAAAATCTTATCAAAGCCACTGCTTTGCGAATTGCGATGATTAAGAATGGCCGATAAAATCAGGCTTTTTTCAGCCCCGTCAAAATCAAGTTCAACAAGTAGCAGAATCGCTAATTGATGAGAAGCTACTTCATGCGGGGTCTGTTTTTCATATTGCTCAAACCGGCCGATATCGTGCAGGAGAGCGGTCGTATAAATCAGATCTCTTGATAGTTTCATGTGATTCTCTAGACACTTGATGGTCGCAATCCTGGCAACATCCAGAAAATGAGACAAATTATGACGGCAGAATTCCCGTTCAACTTCGTACGCCGTTATTTTTTCTAAATAGGACTGATAGTCTCGGTTCTGGTATAGCTGGTTGGTGTTTTTAAGGGCATTCATCTAATTATCTGAGGCTTAAAAGGCGATAGACCTCATCCTTAAGATCCTTATTATCTTTAAATACACCAGCCTGCATAGCAGTAACGGTTTTGGTTCCGGGTTTTTTGACCCCTCTCATATTCATACAGAGATGCTCTGCTTCGACAATGACCATAACGCCTTGAGCATGTAAATATTCCATGATGGCTTGACCGATTTCACATGTCATCTGTTCCTGAAGCTGGGGTTTTTTGGCGTAAACATCAACCGTTCGCACCAGCTTCGACAGACCAGCAACCCGTCCGTTGGGAACATAGGCAATATGGACTTTCCCATAAAAAGGCAGGATGTGGTGTTCGCACATGGAATAAAAAGGAATATCCCGTTCAACAACCAGATCATCACAGCTAACTGAAAAAGATTTTTCCAGATGTTCCTGAGCTGTTTGGCCAAAGCCGGAAAACACTTCTGCATACATACGAGCCACGCGGTCAGGGGTTTCAATCAGACCTTCCCGGTTGGGATCTTCCCCGATGGCTTCCAGAATCATTACGACCGCTTCTTTAATTTTTTCCTGATCAATCATTTTTCTCCTATCGCCGAACAAATCTGCTCGGAATGGTTTTTGTTAAAACCAAATAAAAAAAGCATTACTTAAATACTACAAAAATTAAGCAATGCTTCCGCAACCCTATATTATGGCAGGGAACCAGCGGAAGCAACAAGATATCGCAATGAGTTCATTTCGTTTAAGGGCAACTTCCCATCCCTTAACACTTTACGCATCTTGCCTACTCTGTATATATTTAACTAGACGTATTTTAACATTATTGTAAAGGACTTACAAGAGTAATATAATGCTTGATGAAAAAGAAATGCAATTCGCAAATTCAGGTAAAATTGTCAAAAAAGTATCATACTTTTTGATTTGAAAGCCCAATTTAGTTGAGCTGTATTGTAAAAATCATAAATTTAAGATTCATAAGCAGGGGATAGTCAGCACTGACAGAATATGATAAAATAATTTTAAGAAATGAGGATCAAAAGTGAAAAAAACAAAGCGACTTAAAATGCGGGGCATCCCCAGACGAGATTTTATCAGATATTTTGACAAATTATCGGAGCGGTGTTTAAATAATTGTTACTTTGGCAGTGATTGGCAGGCTGAGGTTTTGCCGGAATATTTTGAAAGTACCGGCAGTATTAAAATGAACTGCGTTGAGATTGATATAAGTGTTGAAGCTGATCGTTTTGAAAGCTTTTTATTTCAGTTCAGGAAAGATTTTCTGCGAGGGGGTGGATGAGCAGCGTGACAGATAAGAAAAAACACAGTTTTTATGCCCTGGATAATGCCGGATTTCTTTATACCGCCATTGCTTCTTCCCGGATGTCAGCCGTTTATCGAATGAGTGCCGGTTTAACCAAAGATGTTGATCCGCAAATCCTCCAGCAGGCTCTGGATCATGTGATCACGCGATTTCCTTATTTTCAGGTGACCCTCAAACGCGGCTTCTTCTGGTATTATTACGAGCATACAGATCAGAAGCCGGAAGTTGAAGCAGAATCCCACTACCCCTGTAAAAATATGCGACAGCGTCAGGGCAAAACCTTTCCCTTTCGCGTCCTGTACTTTAAACGCTATATCCACCTTGAATTCAATCACAGCCTCTGTGATGGCGGCGGCGGAATTATCTTTCTTCAGACCCTGCTGATTGAGTATTTCCGCCTGCAAAAAGGAATTGTTCCAGCTGAGATTGGCATTGCCAAGGATTTGGCTTCAGAGGTTGACCCCCAGGAATTTGAAGATTCCTTTAAGGTCTATTACAAAGAAAAGGTTCCGCCGCCTTCGGGAATCAAAAAGGTTTATCACTTTGATTTTGAATTGTTAAATAAGGGCGAATATCTGCTGCTGACTGGTAAAGTGCCATTGGAGCCCATCTATCGGCTGGCAAAAGAAAATAAATGCAGCATTACCCAGTACATCCTGGCTCTTTATATGGAAAGTATTCAGGATTATATTAAGAATTCCAGTCTGAGTGAACGCCAGAAGCGGCGGCAGCGGATTGCCATTAATTTGCCAGTGGATCTGCGAAAGATGTTTTCCTCTATTACCTTGCGTAATTTTTTTATCAGTCTGAGTCCCGACCTGGATCTGTCAATGGGCTATTACAGCCGGGAAGAAATTATCGAGCAGATCAAAGGCTATATGGGCTTGTATATGAATAAGAAACATATCTATCGCTATATTTCCCGTAATATCCGCAACGAAAAATTCATCGTTTTACGGGTTATTCCCTTATGGATTAAAAAAATTGCCATGCCCATTATCTATAAGCTGTACGGTGAAAGAGGCTATACCAGTGGTCTTTCCAATTTGGGTCTTGTCCGCCTGCCAGCAGAACTCGAAGGGCTGGTTGACAGCATTGAGGTTTTCCCGGCGCCAAGTTCTGAAAGCCGACTGAAGATGGTCATGATCTCATATAAGAATCAGATCGCCCTATCGTTTGGCAAAACTTCGGCTGACACCAGTATTGAGCGGCTGTTTTTTACAAAAATCCGGGAGCTTGGTATTCCGGTCAAAATCGAAACGAATAAGAGGTGAGTCTATGGCTTATTGTCCAAGATGTGGGGTGCAGGTGGAGTGTGACGTGCGCAAGTGCCCCCTATGCGATTTTCCCATTCCCGATACAGGCGAGGTTTGTAATCCCGATGACCAGAAGTATCCCCAGGCGATTAATACCTATCCGGAAGATCATCAGGAAAAAAAGAATAAGGCGTTTTTTTCGATTGGCATCATTGCCCTGTGTCTATTAATGATTATTATGGTCATATACGCGGTTTATCCCTGGCTTGGCTTTATCAAGTATTTGGGATTGTCGATTATTACCATTTTTGCCCTGGTCTTTTTTGCCATGGGCTATTTAAAGGCTTGGAAAAATTTTCTGGGTGCTTACCTGACCCTGCTTTTATGTGGTTATTTTGTCTATTGGATGATTGCAAGTCAGTTCAACTGGTATATGGCATTCTTTTTTCCGATTCTAACGCTTTTTTATCTGGATATCTGTCTTTTCAGACAAGTTTTAAAGCATACCCGCAATAAAAGTCAGTTTATTTTTATCCCCACCAGCCTGATTTTATTTCTGATTATCCTATCGATGGGGATAGATGGGATTTTGAGTTTTCATTTTCTTGGTCAGCTTCACCTGACCTGGTCACTGATTGTGGGCATTTCAGGGGTTGTGATTATTTTAATTCTGCAGGTTATTTATCATCGTCTGTCGGAAAAAACACTGGAAAAGCTAAAAAAGAAAATGCATGTGTAGAGGTTTGGCTATGAAAAACGTCACAATTATTAACATACCGCCAGGTAAGGTGAAAATTATTGAAGAAGAGGGGTATTTAATTCAAGTTACCTTTAATGAAGAGCGGATTTTTGCAGGTGAACAGTACAATGATTCCAAAATAATAGAAAAAGTAAGTTTTCAATTAAAAGAATATTTTAACGGCAGCAGAAAGGTCTTTGATCTGCCAATGCGTATGGTGGGAACTGATTTTCAGATGAAAGTCTGGGCTGCTTTGCAGGAAATTCCTTATGGAAAAACAGTTTCCTACAAAGAAGTGGCGAAAATGATTAATCATCCTCAAGCCTATCGGGCGGTGGGATCGGCTAATCATTTTAATCCCTTGCCAATCATCATTCCCTGCCACCGGGTGATTAAAAACGGTGGCCAATTAGGCGGTTATGGCGGGGGAACTTTAATGAAAGAATATCTGCTTCAATTAGAAAATAACAATTTAAAATAGTCTTTAAATGCGTGGTATGTCAGGTTTTCTTGATTGTACCACGTATTTTTGTTGTTCACTTTTCGAGTATATGCATGAGCAACTTTATTCCAGTTGAAATGACGATTTACCCTGGATTCCCGTCACTCCTAACTAGGTCGTGACGTAAATAACTCTCTAAACGTTCTGTTTACTGGCTTTTAAGACAATTTTCATTGACCAGGACCTAG
>JASGLP010000009.1 GCA_030156895.1 Eubacteriaceae bacterium
ATGTTAGGTGCATTTTTCTGTCAACTTTCATTTTTCAGAAGCTGCGGTGTTTGTTTTAATGCGGTCTTAGCTACATTTTTCAGCTGGGAAAGTTGAGTATATGATTTTATTTTCTGTTTAATTTTTATATTTTGTACAGTTGACTCCTAAATAAACCATCAGCCAGCTATCAAATTAATTTGATTCCCAAGTGTCTTACATACGGTTGGGTGCGCCCAGGTCACGCCATTGCGATTATTCAGCAACCGTTATCATGTCAATTTCTTTAATAATCTTAATCTTTATTTTGTTGTTCTTAAGCTTTTGAGTCTATTATTATTTTATGAAATGAACCCCCTTAAAATCATTTCTAAGCAAGCTGTCCGAAAGCAGCGATAAAACAAATCCTTTGGTTCCCCACCAGAGGGTTTGTTTTTTTGCTGTTAAAATCTATCTCTTCCTAAAATTTTCCAATCTGAATTTATTAATCCCAATTGTTAAAAGTAAAATAAAAAGAAGCTAACTGTTTAGATAATTATTTAATGGCTATAAACACTAATGCAGAATCAATTTACTACTTGAAATTTTTAATTTTAAAGGAGTGCTATAATGGTTTTACAACCCTATCTTTCTTTCAACAGAAACTGTCAAGAAGCCGTCAATTTTTATAAGAATATTTTTGGAACAGACCTTCCCGAACTCGAATTATTTGGAGAAATGCATTTACGAAATTCTAATCCCATTCAAACACAAAACAAACTCCCCATCAGCAATGAACAAACAAAATTCACTTATACACAACTTCCTCCAAAAGAAGTAAAACCAGAAACTGACAAGCTAACGCTCGTTATCATGAGTGATAATTTAAATGAAATCAATTGTCTGTATGCAAAACTCCAAGATCAAGGCTATATTGAAACCTCTTTTACAGAAACAGACTGGTGCAAGGCTTATGCAGTAGTCATTGATCGTTATGGTGTCGAGTGGCAATTAAATTATCAGGAAGCATAAAACCCTTTTCTGTTTACATGATGAGAATTAAAAAATAAGGCCTTCGAATAAAATCGATAAGCCTTATTTTTGTTTTTAAAACGTTTTTGCGCCAATTTCCAGAGCTGTATCGGGTCTCATTTTAAAGCTGAAATCGACTTATGATTTTTTCTTTTGCCCTCTTTTACGCTTAATTTTTCGAATTGCAAAAACAATCAAAGCTATTAGCGCGGCAAAGGGCAGGAGCCAGACAAGCAAAATAATTAATCCTGAAATCAGTCTTAATAATAGATTTATTGATCCAAGGAAAGCTGATTGGATCTTAATCAGCAAACCGGAAAAGGGTGATTCAAGCATTGTTGTTGACAAAGCTCTTTCCTCGATATTAATGTTTATTCGCGAATAAGCAATTTCAGTGTTCCAGTTGTTTATCAATGATTGCAAAGAATCCATTTCTGTCCTAATACGGTTTAGTTCTGTTTCAATTGCCAAAAGATCAGAAAGGTTTGCAGCCGAGCCAGAATATTCAAGCAAACGCGATTCGAAAACTTTTAAATTATCAATTTGAGTTTTCACATCCTGGTATTCTCTTGTTATATTGACACTGGATGTATTGGAAGATGCCAGCACCCCAAAATCCTCAAGCTCAATCATCGCCTGTTCAAATTGATCCGCCGGAATTCGAATAGTTAGTGACCCCGAGTTGTTTTCAATCCCCTGCTCCTGATCGATATAAGAAGCTTGTGAAGATTCTAAAAACCCACCACTTGTATTTGCATACTCGATAATTTGATCTGATGTTTTTTGATAGTCATCCGTATACAAACGAATACAGCCAGCATAAATTACACTGCTTGTATAATCCTCAAATGATATGCTTTGGCTTTGCGATTCTGATGATACAGCAGCACTACTACTATCATAGGATTCATCATAAGCATAATCATTTTCGTATACCATATCGACAGACCCATTTCCAGTCAATAAAAATATGATTAGCAGAAAAGAGAAAATCACAAAAATCAGCGCACAAATAGAAGCCAGAATAATTAAAGTAATTTTCCAGTGTTTCCATGCTTTTATTTGACTAATAGTATTGTTGAAACGGCCTTCATTTTCCATAATCGAGCAAGCCTCACTTTTTTCCTTTTCACTAAGTAATGTTCACACTATTATTACCCAAATATTCGTGATCTAAAATACTTAGCAAAAGTTTTTCTTTTGCAGCATTTACAAATTATGATTTCCTAATTTAAATTCAAATATATAGACCATTAAAACAGGCAGAATCATGGGCTTTTTTGGCGATTTGTATAGGATTAGTTATATAAAGGCAAAATGTAATTTTGATTTTTTAGTTTATAATCTGCATTTTTTTGTCATAAACTTTCTTGTAATTTGAACAATTTAGTCTTTATGTTTAAGCTAATTTTATTCTTATCGAATTAATATATGTTTATATTGCTCTATAGGTAATATAATATTTATTAGATTCAATATGTTGACCAAAAATTACAACTTTTCTTAATACAATCGATGTAATAGCCATTATTTCCCCTCTTACAGCTACATATTACCCCTTTATGCACTAGACAATTTTATATAATTGTGCTAATTTCAAATTAGATCATGGCACTCTCATATGAAAGCCGGTTCATTTAGGTGCCGTGCAATCAAACTAATATGAAAGGAGATATTTAAAGTGAGGAAGATGTCCAAATTTGCAGCTATCTTGCTGATTGTGCTCATGGTATTTTCAATGGTGCCAATCTCTGCGATGGCTATGGAAACTGAAATTGTTGGCAATGGTGAGGTTCAGATCGATGAAAATCTGGCGGGGGAACAAGTCACTCCCCAACTTGAACAACCAGTTGCAGAAGATCCCTATGCACTGGAACCTGTGGTAGAAGAACCGGCTCAACAGGATCCAATAGAGGAACCGGCAGCTGAAGAAGAACCGGTGAGTGAGGAACCGGTTGTTGAAGAAGAAGCTGCAGTTATTGAAACTGCCGATGTAGAGGAAGTCGTTGAAGTAGCTGAAGATCCGATCGTCGAAGTGGCAGGAACAGCATATCTGGCCCTTTTTAAAGGCGGCATCGAGATTAATGTATTAGCCGAAAACATTGGTGAAGGCTATGCTTATGATGTTGATAACAATGAGCTGACTCTGACCGATTTCACGGGCGAACAACTTCTGGCAATGGTCTTTGGTACGCCTCTATCAATTATTCTACAAGGTAGTAATACCTTAGCAACTGATGATGGATTTGCAATTGATGTCGACGGCGACTTGAAACTTGGTGGTAGCGGCGAACTCAATACCTTTGGCGATGGTGGTATTGCAGCAACTGGCGATATTACAATCACCGGTGGCGAATACAATATTTTCGCTTATGAAGATGATGGTTCATCTACATCCGGTATAGTAGCTGGTACAACCGATGTTGATGGTAACGTTCTGACCGAAGGTGAAATTGTCATCAATGGTGGAAAATTTGATATTACTGCCATAGCCGCTGACGATGGGGATGCCACCGGTATTTATTCAACTGACGATACCATTGTAAATGGTGGATCATTTGACATTTATACTTATTCAGAAAATGGTTACAGTACTGGCATGTACGCAATGGAAGACCTGATCTTCAATGGTGGATATGTTGATGTTCTGTCTGAAACAGAAACAGGAACAGCAACCTGCCTATGGGGTTCTGATTGGTTGGCATTGCGACATGGCTGTTTTGATTTAGTAGCAGTCGGCGGTGACAATCCATTGGCACTTTACAGTGACGTTGGTATTTACACTAATCCTTGTTATGGCGATGTTGATACTACAGCATCAGAACTACATTTATGCTGTACATGCAAAACAATGTCTGATAATCCAAAAACTGGCGTCCAGAGTTCTGCCATGCAGGCGCTGATCGCTTCAGTAGGATTACTGCTATTAATCGGCTCAGCCGTTATCATTAAAAAATCTGCTTATCAGAAATAGCTGAAATACAAAAATTTAGATTTTTTGAACCCGTTTTAACGGGTTCTTTTTTTAGTAAACTGTTTTCCACCTTGCATCTTAGCCATGAAGCATCCCTACTAAAGGATAATTTAGAAAGCACACTTTATTTACTTCTTTAACATGGGATAACCTTGTAATTGTATTCATCATGGTTTATACTAAAGAAGCAAAGAAACATTTAGCGAGGAGTATTATGAGTGAGAATAACAGCAATGACATAAAAATTGCAGTCCTAATTGATGCAGATAACGTATCAGATAAATATATAAAGTGCGTTCTTGATGAAATTTCAAACATCGGAATGCCAACATTTAAGCGAATCTATGGGGACTGGACCAAACCACAGCTATCCTCCTGGAAAACTGTCCTTTTAAATTATTCCATCACGCCAATCCAGCAATATAGCTATACGACAGGAAAAAACGCGACGGATGCAGCTTTAATTATTGATGCCATGGATATTCTTTATTCCGGTAATATAGATGGATTTTGTATTGTATCCAGCGACAGTGATTTCACCAGACTGGCCACCAGACTTCGGGAAGCCGGGATGATGGTCATCGGCATGGGCGAAAAAAAAACACCAAAGCCATTTATTTCGGCTTGCGAAAAATTCAAATATCTGGAAGTCTTAGCCAATCAATCAGAACATCCCGAAAGCTCAGACTCATCTGAAAAAACGGGCAGTCACAAGGATGGCATGGCGGGTAAAAGAGAACTTATCCAATCCATCAAAACCATTATCAATGAAATTTCCGATGAAGATGGCTGGGCAAACTTAGGGGAAATCGGTTCCCGATTAAATAACCGCTATCCCGACTTTGATACCAGAAATTATGGACATCAAAAATTAAGACCCTTACTACTCTCGCTCAACCATTTTATAGTTGAAGCCAGAAGAACCAGCAAAGGTCAAAACACGCATTACGTCGCAAAAATAAAAGAGCGATAATTTAAAGGATAGGATGATACCTATCCTTTTTTTAATCCATAGCCAGGTCGATTGATAGCTTGACCCCATCTATATCAAAAGTGACTTCCAATATTTCTTCTTTATTCAGACTTAACTCAATTTTTTCACCATGCATGAGGGTCGGTACAGAAATATCAACAGTTATACCCTTGTTCGAAAAATTAATGGTCGCATTGGCCGTGAGCATGTTGGATAATTCTGATAGAGCACTTTGCGCCATATCGTCAAATTCTTCAACCGGCATTCCCATCATCATGATTGACGCGATATTTTTCGCCCCTTACAGATCAATTGAATAAACGACATTGCCCTTTTTATCCCCAACAATTCCTAAAGTCAGAACAACACCAATAAATGAAAGCTTTCCTGTTTTTTGAGTAACTGCTTTAGTTTCAATACTTTGAAAACCCAATTGTGGCAGAACTGAATTAACTGCTTCAATAAAAGGATTTAATAGTTTTACATCCATATTCCAGCCCCCTTTTGAAAGCCGATATTCATAAATATCTTTCCTAGAGAGGTATCAACTAAGAATGAACGGCTCATCATATCTCCAATTGAAATCGTAACATCTTCTCCCCGAATAACTGTTGGTGGAGAAACCCGCAAACCCAATGAGCGATTCATGCCATTCATCAGCGAACAGGCATTTCCAGCAATGATATTTGCCAGTTCACTTAAAAATTGAATGGCTTCGTCAATAAGTGCTTCATCCATAAGAATTTGTTTAGTCATGGCAAGCGCCGTTTCTTCGCTCATATCGATGATGAAACGCCCATCATGACAGCCAATAATACCAACAGAAACAGACACTCCTAAAGATTTTTGTACTTTACCATTATCCTCATCATCATTAACCGAAATTTCGCCACCAATCTGATTTTTCAAAAAACTAAAGATAGACTCGCGAAAAGCTTCTGGATAGTTTTCTTCAATCAGGGTAAATAATTCGTCACCGGCAAAGATTCGTTTAATCTCTGCATCAAGGGATTCCTGATCAGCTGGTTTCTGAAGATAACCAAGTATTCCAACCGCTTTTGACTGTTCAATAATTTCATCATCCATCATGGCACTAATCGCGATAATTTTTATTCCCGGGTCATTTTTTAATATTTCCTTTGAGCATTCAATACCATTCCCATCGGGAAGCGTCATATCCATCGTGATTAATTCCGGTTTCACTTGTTTCGCTTTCTCAATTGCATCTTTCTGATTAAGCGCCGTTTCTACAACCTCATAGCCACTTTTTTCAATCATCCGTTTCAACACAGACACTGAAAAAGTTGAATCATCCACAATCATCACTCTAACACTTTTCATATTACACCGCCTTTATAGCTAATTTTAGTATGAAAATTAAAATTCAGATAAGCATAATTTATTTACCCATAATAGCGAGTTTTACACTTTTTTTCAAGAAAAAGTTTCAACCTAACTCCCTTTTTTTGAAAATTGACGTAAATTATCTAACAAATGTTTACTTTAACTGTATTTAAAAACCATAAAGTGGAATTTTTTCATTCTGCATGGTTAAAGAGTCAAAGATATGGTATACTACTTATAATTGCAGGAAATTTTCATTCGGAATATTTCTTTATACTAGGAGGATGCTAGATGCGTTTAGTTACACGATCAGACTTTGATGGATTAATTTGTGGGATGCTTCTAAAAGAAGTTGATATAATTGACAGTTGGATTTTTGTTCATCCAAAAGATTTACAGGACGGCCTTTTTACACCAACCAAAAATGATGTTTTAGCTAATGTTCCCTATGTACCGGGATGCGGTATGTGGTTCGATCACCATACCTCTGAAAAAGAACGCGTTGGCTGGCACCTTGGCGTTAAAGGGAAAAGTCGACAAGCGCCTTCTGCTGCGCATATTATTTATGAGTATTACGGCGGTGCTCAACAGTTTCCCAATTATAAACAAATGATTGATGCCGTTGACAAGGTAGATTCAGGTAATCTTACCAAAGAAGAGATCTTAAATCCAAGAGACTGGATTTTACTTGGCTTTATATCTGATCCGCGAACAGGCTTAGGCCGTTTTAGAAATTTTAGAATCAGTAATTATCAGTTGATGGAAGAACTGATCAATCATTTTAGAAATCTTCCCATCGAAGAAATATTGGCTCTACCTGATATCAAAGAGCGGGTAGATGTTTATCGCGAGCAATCTCTTCAGTTTTCTGAAATGGTTAAATCACACACTAGCATTTATAACAATGTGATTGTCACTGATTTACGAGATGTTGATCCTATCTATACTGGCAATCGTTTTATTGTATATAGCCTTTTCCCGGAACAAAATGTTTCGCTTTGGATTGTCGATGGCAAGCAAAAGCAAAATGTCTCAATCGCATGTGGTTACAGCATTTTGAATCGCAGTTGCCAGGTAGATATCGGTCAGCTAATGCTTAAATACGGCGGTGGTGGCCATAAGATGGTTGGTACCTGTCAGGTTCCATATGATGATGCCGAAACGATTATTCAGGAAATTGTTAATGTTTTAAAAAGTTAATGCTATTTATTATAATATGAAACAGCCGTTCTTACTGATCTTGTAAGAACGGCTGTTTTGATTAGTTTTTAATTCATTTCATTTTCTATTTTCTCTTCAATCATAGACATCAGATAATCTGTATTTTCAGCCTTATTAAATAAATTTTCATCTTTAAATGGCTTGTAGGAAATGGCCTGTGTGCCACCTTTACTTAAATCGATTTGCTGACCATAGTCTTTTATCTTAAAGTCATCTTTTATTTTCGCAGACATTTCGTCGATTGAATCCAAATCAAAAGGTTTTCCCATAATTTCAGCCATAGCAGCCCACATTTCATAATTTACATAAGCAAGTGGTGAAGCAACAGTCTGGAGGCTCTTTAACAGTCTATTTTCATAGTTAAGATAAGTGCCATTGCTTTCAATAAATGAAGTCGCCGGCAAAACGACATCCGCTTTCAAAGCTGTTTTTGTCATATGTGTATCCTGTACCATCAGGAATTCTAAATCATCTTGCACCTGAACAGAATCTTCTCCAAAAACCAAAAGTGCTTTTGCATCATTTAAGACAGCCGATGTCTTATTAACTCCCAATCGATTTAAGCCGTTTCCATTATTATGAATCGGAATACGAATAATGCCACTATCTGGCTTCTGAGAGGCCAGCATTGCAAAGAGATTACCAATCATTCGGCCAGCTGCTTGGCTATTAACATATTCGTCACCAATCACAAAAATAATGCTTTTTCGATCCATCAGGAATTCTGCAAACAATTCACTTTGAGTATTTGAAACGACACCCTTTAATGATTCTTTTAAGTCATCAATATTGGACCGCTCCTGATTATTTATAATATATGATGCCATTTCAGCAAAGAAGCGAAGATCATCCTGATCAAGCACAACTTCCTCCGCAATTGAATCCAAGCCAGTATTACAGGGGTTAAAGGCAAAGATTTCCGCCCCATTGTCTTTGGCTTTCATCAACCGATATCTAAAGACTGGATTAGCAGAGACTCCAAATACAACAATCGCATCAGCATTGATTAAGGCATCTTCCGCCAGAGGTGGGTTACTGCCTCCTAAAACAGACTCTTCACCACGAATCACATTGGAAAAACTAAAGCTTTCGGTTTGAAGGACTTTTGATAATTCAATCAAGCCAGCAATTTCCTCATTACTGTACTTAGGTGAAATGGCCATTTTAACTGCCCCCTGACCATATCGGGCAGTCAACCCCTGAACTTTTTTGGTCAGGTAGACAAAAGCATCATAGTAAGAAGCGGGCTCAAGAATACCATCCTGATTCCTAATTAAAGGCTCAGTAATGCGATCTCCCTGTTGTGAAAGCCCCGTCCCAAATCGTCCACGACCACACATAATGCCATCAAAGCCATTTTGATTGGCATTTTGTGGAACAGCCTTAACAATGGTATTGCCCATTGTTTCAACTGTAATCTGGCAGCCCATACTGCAATAGCCACAGGTTGAATCAGTTTTTATGGTATCAAAAGGGACTGATTTGATTCCCTGCGCCCCCTCCTGTAATGCGCCAGTTGGGCAAACTGCAATACACTGACCACAGCTGATACATCCAGTTTTAGACAGCGGCTGCTTCAGAGCTGGTTCAACCAATGTTTCAAAACCGCGATCGACTAAACCAAGTGCAGAAACACCAATCATATCTTCACAAACCCGGACGCATAGACCACATGTCACACATTTATTATTATCCCGGATGACAAAAGGATGGTCATCCTGGATCTCTTGCTTGTTATTTTTTCCTTTGAATCGCTGGGGTTCAACATGATAGCGGTTAGCATATTCAAAAAGCTGGCATTCAAAGAAATCCTGGCAACCGCATTCTAAACAGCGACTGGCTTCCTCGATAGCCTGTTCCTGGTCAAAACCTTTGACAATCTCCAGGAAATGATCTTTTCGGTCAGATGCACAAAGATGATCCATGGCTGGTCTTTTATGCACTTTGATTTTTTCCAGATCATCAGGATCCAGTCCTTCTTTTGTTACGTAGTATGGTTCGTGATAGTCAATCTCATCACCTTTGAGATAAGCCTCGATAAAAGCAACTGCTTTCTTGGCTTCGCCGATGGCCTTGATTGCGATGGAAGCGCCGTCATTAATACAGTCTCCGCCGGCAAAAACACCATTGATACTGGTTGTAAAATTCTTCTCGTCAGCCAGAATGGTGTTCCATTTTGTGAGTTCTAAAGCAGAAAAACCACTTGGATCAATGCCCTGACCAATGGCAAGCACTACTGTATCCACATCAAGAACCTCTTCCGCCCCCTCAATGGCAACTGGTCTTCGGCGACCACTTTCATCCGGTTCCCCCAGCTCCATTTTCTGTAATCTTATTTTTGAAACAGCACCATCTTCGTCTTTAACAATCTCCAGTGGATTGGTCAGATTTTTAAAGATAACGCCTTCTTCTTCAGCTTCAATAATCTCGATCTCTTCCGCCGGCATCTCTGCTTTTGTTCGTCGATAGATATTATATACAGTTTTTGCGCCCAATCTAACTGCTGTTCGACAGGCGTCCATGGCCGTATTACCGCCACCGACAACGGCAACTTTTTCGCCAATTGTAAAAGGTTCATTATTGGTTACCTGACGCAGTAAATCAATTCCGCCGATGACACCCTTAGCATCAACACCCTGACAACGCAAGCCGCTACTGACCCATGCGCCAAGGGCGATGTATAAGGCGTCATGACTTTTTTGCAGGCTATCAAATGTAATTTCCTTGCCAATTTCCACGTTATTTTTAAAGATAACACCCATGTCTTCAATCAGATCAGTTTCTTCATCCACAACGCCTTTAGGAAGACGGTATTCAGGTATCCCATAACGCAACATACCACCCATTTTGGGCATTTTGTCATAAATTGTGACCGCGTGGCCGGACTGAATCAGATAGTAGGCCGCTGTCAGTCCGGCCGGACCACCACCCACAATCCCAATGGATTTTCCTGTTGATTCCTTAATTTCCGGCATAAACATGTCGTCCATCATATCATAATCAGCGGCAAAGCGTTTTAAATCTAGGATTGAAATAGCTTGATCCACTTCGCCTCTTCGACAGGCAGTCTCACAAGGATGCGGACAAACGCGACCAATCGAACCTGGCAGTGGTAATTGTTCTTTGATCAACTTAAGTGCTTCTTCAAACTCACCATTGGCAATCAGTCCAACATATCCCTGACAGTCTGTCGTGCCTGGACAGGCGCGTTTACAAGGTGCTACACAATCTCCGATATGTTTGGACATTAAGAGCTCAAGATTGGTTTTTCGCGACTCTTTAACCCGATCACTATTAGTTTTAACAACCATGCCTTGGGCAATTTCAGTAGCACAGGATTTAAAGATTTTCGGATTTCCTTCAATTTCTACCACGCAGAGTCCACAGGAACCATAAGTTTCCAAGCGATCATCATAACATAGGGTTGGAATTTCAATCCCGTTTTCTCTGGCCACCTGTAGAATTGTCTGCTTGGGAAAACCAGTTACAGATTGACCATCAATTACTAATTCTATTTTGTTCATCTTTTCCTCCTACTCCACATTAATTGCATCAAATTTACAGACTGTGTGGCATTTACCGCATTTAATACAAAGATCCTGATTAATTTCATGAGGCATCTTTTTCTCTCCGGAAATTGCTTCGACCGGGCAATTTCGGCGACAGGCACCACAGCCTACGCAATTTTCTGTAATAACAGAATAGGTCAAGAGCGGTTTGCAACTTTTGGCGGTACATTTTTTCTGATAGATATGATCTTCATATTCATTTCTAAAGTATTTCAGTGTTGTTAAAACAGGATTTGGCGCTGTCTGACCCAGACCGCACATTGAACCCTCTTTAATTTTATAGCAGAGCTCTTCGAGCAATTCAATATCCCCATCCTGACCTTGACCGTGGGTGATCCTTTCCAGAATCTCCAGCATTCGAGTTGTTCCGATTCGGCAATAGGTGCATTTACCGCAGGATTCCTTGCAGGTGAATTCCAGAAAAAATCTGGCCATGTCAACCATGCAGGTTGTTTCATCCATGACAACCATCCCGCCTGAGCCCATAATGGCCCCGGTTTTTGTGATTTCTGCATAGTCAATTTGTGTGTCCAAGAGGCTTGCCGGAATACATCCACCGGATGGTCCACCCATTTGAACCGCTTTAAAGGCTTTATCCTGTTTAATGCCACCACCGACTTTAAAAATGACATCTCTTAAACTTAAACCCATGGGGATTTCAACCAAACCACCACGTTTGATTTTTCCTGTCAGGGCAAAAACCTTCGTCCCTTTACTGCCTTCTGTCCCAAGCTTGTCATATGCTGCTCCACCATTTCTGAAAATCCATGGCACATTGGCAAAGGTTTCGACATTATTGATATTGGTCGGTTTGGCAAAGAATCCCTTTTGGGCAGGAAAAGGCGGTTTAAGACGAGGCATTCCCCGTTCCCCTTCCAAAGAAGCAATCAGTGCGGTTTCCTCACCACAGACAAAGGCTCCGGCACCAGCTTTTATCCGCATGGAAAAATCAAAGCCGCTGCCAAAAATGTTTTGACCCAGCATTCCCTTTTCTTCAGCTTGAGCAATGGCATTGTTGAGTCTTTTAATGGCCAATGGATACTCGGCCCGAACATAGATAATACCTTCATTGGCACCAATCGCGTAACCGCCAATCATCATTCCTTCAATTAAAGCATGGGGATCACTTTCCAGGACACTTCTGTCCATAAAAGCTCCAGGATCCCCTTCATCTGCATTACAGACCAGATATTTGGGCGTATCCTGCGATTTTCTGGCCGCATCCCATTTAAACCAGGTAGGAAAACCAGCGCCGCCACGTCCTTTTAAGCCGGAAATTTTTATTTCTTCAATGACTTCTTCCGGGCTCATTTTAGTTAAGGCCTTTTGAGCCCCCTGATATCCTTCTACGTCAATGTAAGCGTCAATGCTTTCCGGGTTGATTCTGCCACAATTTTTAAGGACAATCCTTTTTTGCGAGTCAATCATTTCCAGGTCTTCATTCTTGATTGCAAGACTGCTGACTTCATTGCCATTGATCATGTAATCATTAAAAATTGCTTCCGCATCTGCTTCTGAGACATTGACAAACGTCAGTTTTTTCCCCTGATCATCAATCACATCGACAATCGGTTCCAGATAACAAGTTCCAATACAACCAGTTTTCTCAATCGTCACGGCAACATTTTTCTCATTAATCAGTGCTTCAAATCGTTCTTCAACTTTATGGGCGCCGGCTGCTATTCCGCAAGATCCTTCTCCAATGATGATTTTCATGATTTTCCCTCCTGTGAAAGATTATTTTGCTTGATTTCATTCAGAATATTCTTTACTTTTTCGCTGGTCAGCTGACCATAAGTATCGTCATTAATCATCATCACTGGGGATAAACTACAACAACCAAGACAGGCCACGTTGTTTAGGGTAAAAAGGCCATCCTCTGTGGTTTCACCTTCATTTATATTTAGCAGTTCAGAAATCGTTTCTTCAATCATTTTTGAACCATTTACATGACATGCCGTTCCCTGACACAGCATGATCAGGTATTTTCCAACCGGTTCAAAACGAAATTGCGTATAGAAAGTTGCAACACCATAGACTTTTGCAATTCTGGTCTGGGTTTTGTTGGCAATATGACGCATCAAATCAACGGACAAATAACCATATAATTCCTGAGCTTTTTGCAAGATCGAAATCAGGCTTCCCGGGATCTCCTGATACTTTTTAAATACAGCCTCCAATTCTTCAAACTGGATTTTTTCGTTCCCCTGACAAGAGGAACAATGTGCCTCATTCTTTTCGTTACTCATTATTAAAAACTCCTTTCAAAAGACCTAAAGTTTTCTGCCTTTCATTATACACTAAATTATCAATAATTTATTGTAAAAAACTGATTGTTTTTATAACAAAACTAAAAAATAGCGATTAATATAAACCGCTTGATATGCTCATGCCCCAACTTTATGAATTTATTAGTCGGCAAAGCTTTTGCCAAAATTAATTGTCAGCGATCAGACATTGGATACTTAATTGCTTCAAGCAATCATTCTTTGACAACCACCTCAAAAACCTTCAAAAAAAGATGAACTGATTTCTCAGCTCATCATAAAAACTAATAAGATAGAACGTTGGCTCCCCGCTGCAGGCCTGTATCACCTGAACGGATAAATTCAAGAATGCCATATGGTTCAATCATATTAAAAAAGGCATCAATTTTATCTCTGGTTCCTGTAATCTCAAGTACTAAGCTTTCTCTGGCCACATCAACCACATTTGCTCTAAACATATTACAAATCTGAACAATCTGGGTCCGATTGGTATCATCCGCTTTTACTTTAATAAAAACCAGTTCTCGGGTAATTGAGTCTTCCGGTTTTAGTTCAATAACCGTAATCACGTCAATTAATTTGTTTAACTGTTTTTTAATTTGTGTGAGAATTTGTTCATCACCTGTAACGGTAATGGTAATTCTAGATACTTCAGCGTTTTCAGTCGTTCCAACAGTCAGACTGTCAATATTATAGCCTCTTCTGGCAAATAAACCGGAGATTCGGCTTAATACACCAAAATTATTTTCCACTAATAACGACAAGCAGGTTTTTTTCTCCATTTCTTCCCCCTAAATTCTTATAAAGTCCGGGTGTACCTGACAAATAATCAGCGTTGGGCCCTTATGTGCAAGTGCTTTCGGAGCGATCTCATTAAATTCTTCGTTTGTCTTTGCTTCAAATGCTTCAAGACTATAGGCTTTGGCCAGGGTCATAAAATCAATGTCATAATTAATATCCGTTCCGCTATAGTGACCTTTACCATAAGTATCACACTGTAACTGCCTGACCATACCAAGCTTATGATTGACGATTAAAATAATATTTACGTCAAGCTGATGTTCAGCGATTACACCCAGCTCACCCATACTCATCTGGAAAGATCCATCGCCGCAGACGATAAAAACCTGCCGATCCTGATTAATTGTGGCAAAACGGGCGCCGGCTCCGGCTGGAATAGAATATCCCATTGTACCCAATCCACCAGATGTAAAATACTTGCGATTTTTATTAACATGATAGTATAAAGCTGACCATATCTGGTTAAGACCGACATCTGCTACCAGAGTCGTATTGTCTGATGTCATTTCTGACAGAGACCGGAACAAGACTTTTGGATTGATGAGATCACTGCATGGCGGCGCCGCATCATATACCAAGGGATTATCCATTTTAATTTGGGCTATTTGGTCAAGCCATTTTTGATGATCATTCGCTGTATCCTGCTCCAATAAATCGGATAAAATGTTTTTGGCATCACCAACGATTGGCACATTTGTTTCTATTGTTTTACCGATTTCAGCGGGATCAATGTCGATATGAATAAAATCGATTTCTTCACCAAAATCTTTTAGTTTGAAGGTCGCACGATTTGACATGCGGGCCCCAATATTGATAATTAAATCAGCCTGATTCATGACAACATTGGAATACTCGTATCCATGGCTGCCGACAATCCCAGAATAAAGCGGGTTATCCTCTGGAAAGGCCCCAATACCCATCAGGGATGTGATGACAGGAATGCTGTTTTTTTCTGCGAATTTAATCAGTTCTTCTCTGGCATTACTTAAAAGAACCCCACCACCGGCATAAATGACAGGACGATCAGCATTCTTTATTTTCTTGATTGCCCGCTTGATCTGACCAGTGTGCCCTTTTGTCGTCGGATTGTAACCTAAAATATGAATATCTTCATAATCTGATCCATTTTTGACATTTTCAAGCTGCACATCCCGCGGGATATCGATCAGAACCGGACCCGGACGGCCAGTTGATGCAATATGGAAGGCCTCTTTAATAATTTTTGGTAGATCTTTTGCTTCCTTAACAAGATAACTGTGCTTGGTAAAGGGAGCCGTTGCGCCGGTGATATCCGCTTCCTGGAAAGCATCCGTGCCAATAAGATCACGATTGACCTGACCGGTAATGGCAACAATTGGAATAGAATCCAAATACGCTGTTGCAATTCCTGTAACCAGATTTGTTGCCCCTGGTCCCGACGTTGCCAGACAGACACCAACTTTTCCCGATTCCCGTGCATATCCACTGGCATAGTGAGGCGCCGTCTGCTCATTTCTGACCAGGATATGTTTCAGATTTGAGGATCTGAAAGCCTCATAAATTGGTAGCAAAGCACCACCTGGGTAACCGAATACATACTCAACATTTTCTTTTTCAAGACATTTTAAAATCAACTTTGATGCTAACAGTGGAATCACTCCCTTTTTAAATATTTCCCTATATCATATAAAAATCATAAAGATCTGTCAACATTTTTCTTTATAAATTGATGAAATTAGTGTATTTCCAACAATATATAGTGTTATTTTCAATTTTTTAACCAAAATGAACACAGCCTGATAAAAATACTACGTTGAATTTGACAACAATTTAACGATTTTCTTTAAACAAAAGTTAAATCAATAATTTCCCCAGCAATGGCGTTTTAACGGATATTGCCCCCTCGGGACACATTTCTTGGCAGCAGTAGCAACGAATACAATGATGATATAAATACAAGGGATAAGTTCTCCGTGTCCGCGTGACCATTTTGATTGCTTTCTTTTCCAGGGGACAGGCCTCCTGACAGATACCGCAACCAATACACTTATCCTTATCGACGACCGGCTTTTGAAGCAAGAGGCCTTTTAATTTTCCAAAGTTTGCCAGTTTTGAACGTTCATCAGAATCGACTGGTTTGCGAACCACATCGAATTCTGGGTCAAAAAACAATGAAGCATCATCCCCCAGCAAAATAATATCTTCGAGATCTTTATTTCCTAACCCCATTTCATGACCATACTTAATCGTGGGCACATAATCAGGGTCTAAGTCAATCATTCGCGCAAATGTGGCATCCAGTGCCACCGGATCATCGGAAAGCATCAGAACTTCCATGACTTTTGCCTTTCCAGAAGCCGGCCCGTTCCCTTCCATCATTAACACGCCATCCATGATCGTCAAGCGCATTTTATTGCTTAGATAACGATTCAGATCTATCAGCATTTTTGAAAAAGAGCCTGCATCCTGATAGCGGCCATGTGACATTCCTTTATTTAAACCATATACGCAACCAAAATTGTTTTTTACCGCTCCGGTTATCCTTGTCAAGCCATGGGTTTTCATTTTTGGCAAACTGATAATTGCATCTGCCTCCAGAACACCATTAGCAATCTGAAATTTTTTCGTCACCTGGCCCGCATAATAATCAACTGATTGACCATCTTTGAAATCAGCTAAGGGAATATCGAAATTTTTGGCGACTTCCTGCAAACGACTGGCTTTTGCCGCGCCAGCTGGTGTCCCTACTCCTGGCGAGTCCCCGTAAGTAATCTCTTCAACACCCGAATCCTGTAAAATTTTTATAACTGCTTCAAAAACTGATGGATGTGTCGTAACGGCAGCATCCGGATCTTTTCCTCTTAACAGATTGGGTTTTAACAGAACTTTTTCATCCTTATCAATGAATTGGTCGATTCCTCCCAAAAGGTCAATGCCCTTTTTTAACCGCTTGTAGACAAGATCACGGTCGTAAGATTCACAACCAATAATTACCACTTTTGATTTTTTATTTTCCATATCGCTCAATTCCTTTTTCCGTTATCCGGATTTTCTTTGCCTTTAACAGATGTCCAACTGCTCGTTTAAAAGAAGCTTTGCTCATATTAAATTCCTTCTTCAAAAGATGTGGATCACTTTTATCATTAAAAGGAAGAAAACCATTATTTTTATCCAATTTGCTTAAAATTGTTTTGGCATCACCCGGTATTTCTTTATAAGCTTTGCGGTTGGGACTTAAAACCAATTTTCCATCTGCCCTGATTTCTGCTACCCGCGCATTGACTTTATCGCCGCAATGCGTGTCATCATTCATGATTTGGGTGGGAATCAGGCCGTGATACTGGTTTTCGATTGCCACAAAAGCACCTAACTCAGGATTGATCTGGTAAACGTACCCTTCAACCCAATCGCCGGCCTGATGCTTAGAATTGGTTTTTAAAAGGGGATAAATCTTCATGGTGGCACAAAGTCGATCGCTTTTATCAATATAGAGGTTCACCAAATACTCTCGACCTTTATGAACTTTAATAATCTGCTCACTGTAGGGCAAGAGCAGATCTTTTTCCAGACCCCAATCTAAAAACGCGCCAACTTTAGTTATATCAACTACCTTGAGCGGCGCAAAACTTCCCAGTTGAATTTTGGGAACCTGCTTTGTCGCAATTAATCGGTCCTTTGAATCCCGATAGACAAAAACAGATACTTTTTCATTTTTCTGGTCACTTTCCCCAAGTTCTTTTGAAGGCAGCAAAACGGCATTTTTCTCATCATTTCCGGCCGTCAAATAAGCGCCATGGGGCGTAATGCGATCAATTGTTAATTCCTGAATTTTACCTAACTCTATCATTTTTTCACCTGTTTCTTAATAAAAAAGGGCATGCTCCGACACATACCCATTCAGTTATTTCATATTTTTGATTTCTCTGCGGTTCTGTTCAATTTCTTCGTTTATTTCTCGCAGCTGCAACTGCACATTATATAGTAGCTTGTCAGCATAATTTTGCGTACCAACCTTTAAGGCTTTGGCACTGTTATTGGCATTGCGCATAATTTCGTTGGCATAGCCTGTCGCCGATTTTGTCATGGCATTGTTATCCAAGAGTTCCCGATACCTTTTTTCTGCTTCTTTTTTGATCCGATCCGCCTCGTTTTGTGCCGCCAGTAAAATTCGTTTCCGCTCAGAGACAATTTTTTTTGCTTCGGACAATTCTTCCGGCAATCGTTCTCTGATTTCTTCTATTAAATCAATGGCTTCTTCTGGATCAATTAAAGATTTTGATGAAAAGGGGAGCGTATTCCCACTTTCTATTAATGTTTCCAGATCCGCCAACAATTCCTGTATCATGCTTAAATACATCCTTCCTCAAACTTTTTTTGCATCGCTTCTTCCACATTATGGGGAATAAAATCAGATACCTCCCCTTTTAGCTTGACTAGTTCTTTCACCAGGCTAGAGCTGATATATGAATGTTTATTATTCGTTACCATAAAAAAAGTTTCAATATCATTATCAAGATGCTTATTGGTTAAAGCCATCTGAAATTCGTATTCAAAATCAAGAAAGGCACGAAGCCCCTTGACAATGATATTGGACTCTTGCTGCTGTGCATACTCTACCAGAAGGCCATCAAAGCAGTCGACTTCCACGTTTTTATAGGGCTCAACACATTCACGTATTAAGGCTGCACGTTCTTCAAGTGAAAATAAATACTTTTTCGCACTATTGTACATGACACAAACAATGACACGATCAAATATTTTTGCTGCTCTCTCAATAATATCGAGATGACCATGCGTAATGGGATCAAAGCTCCCCGGGTAGATGGCTGTTTTTGACTTCAACTTGTCTCCTTACTATAAAAATGAACTAAAGTATTTCCATATGTCTTTTTTTTGTAACAAACTAATGTATTTTTTTCTAATGGCATTATAACAGATTTCTCTGTTTCTATCACTATTTTTCCACTATTCGTTAAAATTTCTTTACTTTCGATAACTTCAAGTAGATGTTTTATCGAGTCACCCTGAATATATGGCGGATCAATAAAGATAAAATCAACTTTTATTTGACCTTTCTTTAAAAAGGCCAAGCCATCTTCAGCTGATTTTTTATAGACCTCGCTGCGATCGAGATAAGCAACTTTGGCAAGATTTTTTTTAACTATTTGCAAACTTGATTCAGCAACATCAAAAAAATATGCCTTTTCGACACCCCTGCTCAATGCTTCAATCCCCATCGCGCCTGTGCCGGCAAAAAGATCAACAAATACTTTTGCATCCCTTAATTCAAACTGAAGGCTGTTAAAAATAGCCCCTCTGATTTTATCCGCTGTCGGCCTGATTCCGCCACTGCTGACAGGCATCAGTTTGCTTCCTCGTTTTTCCCCACCTATAATTCTCATCTAATCTCCTAATTCAGTGCTATTTCATTCACGGATTCATAAAAAGAATGCAGTATATCATCCGCACAAATCATCATCTCCTGTTCGCCAGATGCAAGCAGCAATTGGGCCGTTTTTTTTGTCTCCTCAATGATCGAAAGATCAGTAATGGGATCTAAAAATTGCATTTGGGGCAGTCCATGCTGCTTGTAACCAAAATAATCACCAGGCCCTCTTAGTTTTAAATCGGCCTCGGCAATTTCGCTTCCTTCATGATGATTGACGATGATTCGCATCCGCTCAATGGTGTCCTCATTAGTGGCATTGGTCACCAGAAAACACCAGGACTGGCTTTCTCCCCGGCCAACCCGACCCCGCAACTGATGAAGTTGCGCCAAACCGAATCGCTCGGCATTAAGAATAACGATCGTGTTGGCATTAGCAACATCAATCCCTACTTCAATAATGCTGGTGGCGACTAAAACCGATATTTTACCATCTCTAAAAGATGTGATGCTATTTGTTTTATCCTCAGCTGACATTTTACCGTGTAAATAGCCGACTTTAATCTGAGGTTCAAAGTCACTCTTTAAATTTTCATAAACTGTGGCAATGTCACTGATATTTTCCATATTTTCAGAAAACTCGACAAAGGGGCAAATGACATAGGCCTGATTGCCCTTTTTTATTTCTTCTTTGACAAATTCATAAATTTGGGGCAGTTTTTTTTCATTGTAACAATGCGTCTTTATGGCTTTTCGGCCAGCCGGCTTGTCATTGACAACTGAAAGCGTTAAATCGCCATAAAGAATCAGCGCTAAGGTTCTGGGAATCGGCGTGGCACTCATTACTAAGGTATGGGGATTTTTTCCTTTCAGGAATAACTGACCTTTTTGCCTGACGCCAAAGCGGTGCTGTTCATCAGTAATAATCAGTCCCAGATTATAGTAGTCAACATGTTCCTGGATCAGCGCATGGGTTCCGATGATGATCGAAATCTCGCCTTCTGCCAATGCTTTTAAGATTGATTTTTTTTCCGATTCTTTAACACTGCCGGTCAGTAAACTGATCGAAATACCCGAATTTTTCAAAAAGTTGCAAAATGTCTGATAGTGTTGTCTGGCCAAAATTTCCGTTGGTGCCATATAGGCAATCTGATAGCCATTTTGTGCCAGCAAACAGGCAATGGCAACGGCAATAACCGTTTTCCCGGAGCCAACATCTCCTTGAATCAGTCGATTAATCACACTTTTACTTTTCATTTCTGCCGTAATTTCCCGAATGATTCTGTCCTGACTAAGGGTCAGTTCAAAGGGCAGGGAATTTAAAAATATATCAAGACCATTAAAATAGGATAATTCCACGTCTGAGATCTGGTTAAGATTTCTGGATTGAAAAATGCCCATATTTATTTTTAGCGCTTCATCAAATTTAAAGCGCTGAATGCCAATTTCAGCATCATTAAAATTCTTAGGCAGATGAATTTTTCGATAGGCCTCGGCTTTTGTACAAAGCTGATTATCGTCACGTATCTTTTTTGGCAAATCAGCTGGCACCCATAAATCGTGGCTGAGAATTTCTCGAATCATTCTGGCCAAGCTTTTAGAGGGAAGACAGCTAATTAAGGGATAAACTGGTTCAAACTCGAAAAAGCTAGCCGGATCGCGGCTTAAAACAAATTGAGGATTGATCATTTTATACTGGCCATTTTCTTTTTTTAAAGTCCCATAAAAATAATAGCTTTCATTGAGTCGTAGTATTTTTCTTAAATAGGGCTGGTTAAATATCCGTATGTTAACCAGGATATCCTGCCAGTTAGCTTTTAGCGTAAAAAAACTTTGTCGCCCCTTCATAAACTGATTAGATGAAATTTTTTCTATCTTTGCTTTGATCGTCCCCGGCTCAGTATCATCGAAATTCTCCACAGACAAAAAATTAGAGCGGTCAATGTATTTTTTGGGAAAGATATTTAAGAGGTCTTTTACTGCTAAAATACCGTGTTCTTTTAAAATCGCTTCACGTTTGGCGCCAATCCCTTTAATGTTTTTAACGGGCTGATTGAAATCCATTTGCCACCATTTTACTCAACAGAAAGAATATAATAATAAAGCGGCTGTCCACCATGCTGAATTTCAATATCACATTCGTCAAAGCGTTCTTCAAGTAGCTCTCCTAATTCTTCTGCCTGATCTTGACTGATATCTTTTCCATAGTAAACAGTAATCAGTTCCGACTCTTCATCCACCATCGCACTCAGCAGCTTTTCCGTGACCTGGTTAATATCTTTGCCGGTTTCTTTTATTTCGCCATTAAAGATTCCAATCATATTGTCTTTTTTTATTTTTAAACCGTTTATTTTTGTGTCTCTGACCGCAAAAGTCACTTCACCAGTCATGACATGCTCAAGGGCCTCATTCATTGCTGCATAATTACTTTTAGCATCCTCCTCCGGTGAATAAGCAATCATGGCGGCGACACATTGAGGAATGGTCTTACTGCCAATCACCAAAACATCTTTATCAGAAATTTCAGCGGCCTGCTTTGCTGCCATTAAAATATTGCTATTGTTGGGAAATAGGAAAATTGTTTGGGCATTCATTTTGTCAATTTCGTTTAAGAAGTCCTGGGTACTGGGGTTCATGGTTTGTCCACCCGAAATAACCTGAGAGATACCCAGATCATTGAACAATTCAGTTAAGCCTTCCCCTGGTGAAACAGCGATAAATCCGTAAGGAAGCAGCTTTTCTTGGGGTTTTGTCCCTTTTGTGGCAAATTGCTCCCGCATGTTGTCAATTTTCATCCTGGTTAGACTGCCCAGCGATCCCCCTCGTTCAATGGCCAAGCCAGGGTGGTCAGTATGGACATGTACTTTGACAATCTCTTCATCTTTAACAACCACAACGCTATCGCCTAATGAATTCAAGTATTCCCTTAATTCTGATTCATCAACCGCCTGTGCGTCTTTAATGATAAATTCGGTGCAATAGCCGAACGTTATATCTTCTGGTCGCATATGGGAATCATCGACAAATTTATCCAGTGATGATGTGACTGCCTTAATCGGAGCTACCGCAAGGGAATCAAATTCCAATTCCTCATTGTTATAAGCTTTTAGCGCCCCTTCAAGAATAAAGATCAGTCCCTGCCCCCCTGCATCAACTACTCCAGCCTCTTTTAAAACCGGTAGCATTTCCGGAGTACGCTTTAAGGTTTCCTTGCCATGATCAACAACCGCCTGCATAAAGATCCCCAGATCATTAAACTTATCCTGCTTCTCAACCGCAAACTCGGCCATTTCCCGGGCTACTGTTAAGATTGTTCCCTCTGTCGGTTTCATAACCGCTTTATATGCCACGTCAGAGGCCAATTTAAGGGCATTTGAAACTTTTTCGATATCTAACTCATCAATTCCTTTACAAGCTTCTGAAAAGCCTCTGAGCAGCTGAGAAAGAATTACCCCTGAATTGCCGCGGGCTCCGATTAGCGCCCCTGCGGAGGCCGTTTTAGAAACATTATAAATATTTAACTTATCTATTTTTTCGAATTCTGAAACAGAATGGCTAAACGTAAGTGACATGTTAGTCCCTGTATCACCATCGGGAACCGGAAAAACGTTTAATTCATCAACCAGTTTTTTATGTATCTCCAGGTTTCTGGCGCCAAACTCAAACATCTTTTTTAACAGGGTTCCTTCAATTTTCTGATTGTTCATGCTGTCCTCCAATTTATACACGTACACTTACGACATTAACATTAATGCGTTTAACTTTTATAGAAGTCTGTTTTTCAACGTTATACTTAACATTTGAAATGATGTTTTCTGCTACGACTGAAATTTTTATGGCCTGTTCAATGATGACATAAAGATCAATAATCAATTGATCGTCTTCAATAAAAATCCCCACACCTTTATTAGCCTGATCACCACTCAAAATTTCGATCAAACCATCTTTGCCGCGTTTATGCGCCATACCAACCAAACCATAACATTCCATTGCCGCATTTCCGGCAATATCTGCAATTGCTTTTTTGGTTATATCGATATATCCTGCTTCAGTATTTATCTTCACTGTTTTGCTCCTTTAAATTATTCATCTTATTTTACATAATATTTTCCTTGAAGTCAAAATTTCTATTGCATTATTTTGTTTTTTTATGATATAATACACCTTGTTTTATAAAAGGTAAGCGTAAGGGAGGGAATGTCATGGCTAAAGAATGTTTTGTATGTAAAAAGACCGTTGTATCCGGCAACTCGGTTAGTCATTCAAATAAACACAATAAACGAATTTGGAAACCAAATTTACAGCGAGTTAAAGTTGTTATTGAAGGAACACCGCAACATGTGAATGTTTGCACACGTTGTCTGAGATCCGGAAAAGTCGAACGCGCATAGTTATCTGCGACAAAGAGCCTGATGGCTCTTTTTTTTACACCTCAAAACGATTGACAATTACTAACAGCTTACCTGATCCAACCCTGATGGTCTGCTGAGACTTGCTTGTCACGTTGCTGATTCCATAGGGTTCAAAAATTGTCATCTTTCCGTTTTCAACGGGATATAAAAAGCCTTCAATATTAATAGATTGTGCTAAACCATCTACCGGTAACAATGATACAAGCGTTTCTACTGGATATGAAAATGTTATCTCATGATCAATCATAAATATTTCCTGTTTTTCATTGACAATTGAGGCTTTTATCCCTTTTTCCAGAAAGCGGGAAAGTAAATATATATTGCCCAGACTATGATCAATTCGGTCTCCTGTTCCGCCAAAAACAATCACTTCATCCGCACCCAAATCAATGGCCTTTTCAATGGCGATCTCTGTATCGGTCTGGTTTTTCATAACTGGATACTTTTCAATTATCGTTCGACTTTTATAATACTGATAAACGTCGGGTGAAATAGAATCCATATCCCCTAGCAGATAGTTTGGACAAATATCAAGTTCCCTGATAAAATTTGCCCCCCCATCAGCGACAACAACTGTGGCCTGAGGATTTTCTTCTAGTTTCCGGCGATAAAATTCCGGATCGTGATATTCGCCATTTGTAAAAATAATCACCTTCACACGACCCCTCCTTTTTTTAATTCATTTAAAAAAAATAGATAATGCTGATAACGACTCTGGCTGATTTGCCCCTTTTCAACCGCTTCTTTAACAGCGCAATTCGGTTCCTGATCATGAACACAGCTGGCAAAACGGCACTGGCCTTTAATAATATCGGGAAAATATTCCTGCAGTTCAACGGGCTCGATACCACCAGGAACTTTAAGCGAGGAAAAACCCGGCGTATCAACCAGATAGGTATTTTCATCTAGACTTAAAAGTTCTACATGACGGGTAGTATGCTTTCCCCGTTTTAGTTTTTCACTCAAGCCACCGGTTTCCATAACGCTATTTTCAAAAAAAGCATTGGCCAGAGTCGATTTTCCCACACCGGATGGGCCAGCCATAAAGGCTGTTTTGCCACTAATCAAGTCAAGAATCATAGACTGTGTCGATTCATTCTTTTGATCCAAAAACAATATTTTGTATGGGGTGTTTTCATAAATAGCTTTAATCTCGTCGACTTTTTCCGGAGCTACCAGATCCTTCTTGGTAAAGCAGAGAATTGGCTCAATCCCGCTCAATTCCAACTGCAGAATAAGTTTGTCAACCAATAAAAAATCTGGTTTCGGATTCTTCAGGGCAAACATAATCAGACCCACATCAACATTCGCGACCGGTGGTCGAATCAAAAGATTCTTTCTTTCTAAAATAGACTCAACTACCCAGCTGTTTTCTGACTCTGACAGTTTAATCGTCACCCAATCTCCAACGGTTGGAGTGATTTTCTGATGCCTTAAAATCCCCTTTGCCCGACATTCTATGCTATCATGTGAATCGGAGGTTTTTACATAGTAAAAACCTCCGATTCCTTTAATAATACGTCCTTTAATTTTGTGCCTCCTAAAAATCAATATATCCGGTACCTGCGCTGACACCGTCAATAAAGACTTCATAAACCTGTCTTCCATATCCTTCCACTTTTACTGTAAAACTGTCATCAGACATATTTGTGCCTTCATAAACAACAGTTTCAGTTTTATCACTGAAGTAGAGAATCACCTTAACTTCTACAGATTCTGCCGGAGATAATGATGAATAGTCAGTCAGATCGATAGTTAATTTTTGGGTTGTAATCATCCCACTGCTGACGACAAGGTCAACAGAGCTATTGCGGTCAACCGACTGATTGGCCGAAACACTTTGCTCCGTAACCAGCCCCTCTTCAAGGGTGTCACTGGGTTCATAGGTAACGGTGCCAACGGTTAAGCCGGCTGTGGTGATGCTATTACGGGCATCTGCTTCAGCCTTGCCAACGACATCAGGCACTGTTGCCAGATCCTGACCTTTGCTGACATAAATGGTGACTTTTGTTCCTTCGTTAGCAGAAGTATTGCCAGCGGGATTCATCTGAAAAACAATATCAGCTGCATAGCTGGCATTGAATTCCCTTTTGATTTCACCAACCAGAAAGCCGGCTGCTTCGATTGCTTTAACCGCATCAGCCTCACTGCTTCCCACAACGTTGGGAATTTCAGCCGATTTAATGCCCTGACTAACCGTCACACTGACGGTTTTACCCGATTCAATTTCCTGTTTACTTTCCGGTGATTGGGATATTATCTTACCGGCTTCAACTTCTGAATTATATACTTCTTTTTCGACCTGAATGTTTAAATCAAGAGCCTGTAAAGCTGTCGTTGCTTCTGACACAGTCATTCCCGTTACATCGGGAACTGTCACGGTTTTTCCGCGCATAAAGGCAAATGCAATAATTCCGATCGCCACCACAGCTACGATTGCCATAGCGATCATCAAAGGTTTTTTTGATTTTTTGCCATTTTTTTGTAGTCGCGCTTCTTTTTCCTGGGCTTCCAGTTCATCAACCGAAAAATCCCCCGTGTTTTCAACATGAAATAATCCTTCACGATAAACATGGGTATCCGCCCGATTATTGCTGTAGTTCTCATTTCCCGCAGAACCGGCCCCCTCAAGAATCTGATCCAGATCATCCATCAGCTCGTCAACATTCTGATACCGATCATCCGGTTTCTTTTCCGTCAGCTTCATCACCACGCGGTTGACCATTTCCGGAATTTTAGGCTCAATCTTTTTGGGCGGAATCAGTTCTTCCTGAATATGTTTAATTGCGATGGTAACAGTATTCTCTTCGTCAAAAGGCAGTTTACCTGTCAGCAGTTCATAATATAAAATCCCCAGCGAATATAAATCAGAGCGCTCATCCACAAAGCCCCCGCGAGCTTGTTCCGGGGAAATGTAGTGAACAGATCCCATGGTCTGATTAGTCATTGTAACGGTTGAGCTGGTAATGGCGCGGGCGATTCCGAAATCAGCTACTTTAGGAACCAGATCTCTGGTCAGTAAAATGTTATGCGGTTTGATATCACGATGAATAATCTTATTTTCATGGGCACATCGAAGCGCATTTGAAATATCAACCAAAAAGCGGGTCGCTTCTACATAATCGATTTTTCCTTTTCTCAACAGATATTGCTTCAAGGTAATCCCATCGACATACTCCATAATAATGTAATAGATATTATCCTGAACGCCCACGTCATAGACGCCAACGATATTCGGATGAGACAAACAGGCAACAGCTTGAGATTCCCGGTCGAATTTCTTGATAAACTGTTCACTTTCCGTATATTCTTCTCGCAGTACTTTAACCGCCACATAACGATTGAGTTTCAGGTCTCTGGCTTTGTAAACGTAAGCCATCCCACCTCGCCCAATCAGTTCGACGATTTCATACCGTTTTCCCAAAGTTCTACTGAGCATCTGTCACTCCTTCCAGGGGTCTAAATAACACTACGGTAATATTATCTTTCCCGCCATTCTTATTTGCTGTATCGATCAGTAATTTTGCCCCTTCCTCCAGGCTGTTCTGATTGACGATTTTCTTGATTGTCTCATCTGACACCATATTAAAAAGGCCATCTGAGCAAACTAAATATTTTGCATCTGCTTTAATTGGATAGCGATAAATATCCACATTAACGGAAGAATCCGTTCCTAATGCTCTGGTGATCACATTTTTTTGCGGATGGATTTCTGCCTCCGCCTGGGTAATCTTGCCTTCATCAACAAGAATTTGAACCAGTGAATGATCCTTTGTCAAGCGCAAGATTTCCTTGTCTGACACCAAATAGGTGCGACTATCACCAACATGGCAAATGCACATTTCGTCACCATCCACGATACACATGGTCAGGGTGGTTGCCATTCCCAGGCGAGCCGGTTCATCGTCACTGACTTTTTTTAGTTCCAGATTAATGTCATTGACAAATGCCATCATTTCCTCGGCATCAAAGTAATCTTTAATTCGAGATAAATTATTTTTTATAAAATCTACCGCCGTCTGACTGGCGATTTCGCCACTGCGATGTCCACCTAAACCATCTGCTACCGCAAATACATAGGATATTCGATCAATATTTTTGATCGTTGCCGCTAAATAGGCATCCTGATTGACTTTTCTTTGTGTTCCTACATTGGAACCGTAGGCACATTTCATATAATCACCTTATCCCTATTTTTTTTCGTAACTGCCCGCAAGCTGCATCGATTTCACTCCCTATTTTTCGTCGCATGGTCACATTGATACCATTTGCCTGAAGCCGCTTCATGAACTGATTAGCAGACAGGCTGTTTTCAAAAGGCAAACCGTCTACCTCATTAAGACCAATCAGGTTAATATGGTGCGGTTTTCCTCTAAACAAACGGCTGATTTCTTCAATGTCGTCATTTTGATCATTAACCCCTTTGATTAAGGCGTATTCATAGGTAATTCTTCTGCCCGTGATTCTAAAATATTCATCACAGCTTTCTAGAAGCTCCGGGAGTTTATATCTGCGTGCAATAGGCATTATTTTTTCGCGTTTCTGCTGAAAAACAGCATGCAAAGAAATTGCCAGATTGATTGCCAGATTTTCACCGGCTAGGGTCTTGATCTGGGGGATCAGACCACAAGTTGAAAGGGTTATCTTTCTTTGTCCAATGGCAAATCCTTCATTTGCAATGCGAATGAATCTCATAACATTCTCATAATTATCAAGGGGTTCACCCATGCCCATTATGACAATATTCGAAATTCGTTCCTTTTGAGTTTGCTCAACTAAAAATATTTGATCAAGCATTTCTCCAGCTTCAAGATTTCTAACACAACCATCTGTTGTGGAAGCGCAAAATCCGCAGCCCATTCGGCAACCAACCTGTGAAGACACACATAATGAATTGCCATGGTCATAACGCATGAAAACCGATTCGACCATTTCGTGATCGGAAAATTCAAATAAAAATTTTTTACTGAAATCTTCCGAATCCTCCTGAATCTTTAATACCTTTCCATGACTTATTAAGAACTGATCATTCAGTTGACTTCTGAGGTCTTTTGAAAAGTCGGTCATTTCATCAAAAGTTTGAATCCGTTTTTCATATAACCAGTGAAACAATTGTTTTCCTCTGAAACTTTTCTGTCCCAGATGCTTCATCAATGCACCCAGTTGTAATTGATCCATACCAAAGATATTTTTTTTCATTCTCTATTTCCCCTGATTAAGTACAATACTACTCACACAGACTTTAGTATTATACCAAATAATTACATCGAAAACAATTTTGACTATGTATTTTTATTGTAACTAAATTAATTTATTGACCAGCACAATTTTTTAATAAGCACATAAAAAAGCCATCACAACCATCCATAAGTGGACTCGTATAATGAAAATCGGCTCCTGCTATCGGAATTATTTTCATGTTTTTATATTGCTCTAAAAAGTCTTCGATCTGCTTTTCATTTTCGTCTCTATTAATTGTACAAGTTGAATACAAAAGATACCCTCCTGCTTTCAAATATTTTTGGGCATTTTGCAAAAGCTTCTTTTGAACTTTAATTAAATCGATAATCTTTTTTTCTGTAATCTGATATCGAATTTCTGGCTTACGCCTAATAACCCCTAAACCAGAACAGGGTGCATCCAATAAAATTCGGTCAAATTTTTGCCGATCATTGGCATCATAAAAACAGCCGTTTTTTTCTTCAAGCTGAATATTTTTGCATCCCAATCGCTCTGCCTCCGTTTCTATCAGTCGTAATCGATTCGGATAAATATCTCTGGCAATAATTGTTCCCTTATTCTTCATAATCTGACTTAAATAAGTCGTCTTACCCCCAGGAGCCGCACACATATCTAATATCATTTCATGTTCCTGGGCGCCTAATGCCTCAACAGCCAGCATGGCCCCCTGATCTTGAATGGAAAACAGTCCTTCCTTAAAGATCTCCGTATTCTCAATCTGGTGATGAAAGGCTTCCAGCTGTTCCAGGTTTAAAGCTTGATCTGTAAATCCTCCCACATCTGCCATAACATTTAATTGTTTGAATTCATTTTTCAGAGCTTTCGGACTGATTTTCAAACTATTGGTTCGCACAGTAAAAGGAGGCTTTTTATTCATCAATTGAACAATATTTTTGGCATTTTCTGCAAAAACATCAAAATACTTTTGGGCAATCCAGACTGGTAAAGAATTCTCAGTGGCAACTTTTTCAATCGGGTCTTTGATATCTGTAAATTCCCAACTGCGACCATTTTCTTCAATACTACGAAGCTGATTACGCAAAACACCATTAACAAAGCCTTTTGCTTTGGGTTTTATCTTCTGGGTCTGTTTTACTGCCTCATTAACAATTGCATAGTCCGGAATCCGATCGAGGAAATACAGCTGATAATAAGCAATCCGCAAGATCATCAGAACTTCAGCTTGAATCTTATGCAAGGGTCTGGCAACCTGTTTTTTGATCAAGTGATCAATGCCCATTTGATTCTGCAAGGTACCATAAACCAAACTCAAATAAAGACGTCGATCCTCATCTTTAATGGTGGCATCTCTTAAAATGCTCTTCACCTCAAGATTTGAATAGGCGCCTTCATCATTAATTCGCAATAAAGTTTTATAAGCTTCTTTTCGAATATTCATTAATCTCTTGAACCTCTTAAAATAATTAATCGCAGGAGTGTTAAAAGAGCCGTTAATGCTGCTGCAACATAGGTCAAGGCAGCGGCTCGCAGAACTCTCTTGACACCGGCCTCTTCGGTTGGGTCAATCAGATTATTGGCAACTAAGCCTTTAACAGCTCGTCGACTTGCATCAAATTCGACTGGCAAGGTAATAATGGTAAATAGCAATGCCAACATAAATAACAGAATACCAAAGTCCATTAGAGCATAACCCCAGCTGGAATTTCCAAAGATAAAGCCGATAAAAAATAGCGGCCAGGCTAAATTTGATGCAAATCCAGAAATAGGAACAATAAAATTCCTGAATCGCAAAGGAAAGTATCCTTCTTTATCCTGAATGGCATGTCCGGTCTCATGTGCGGCAATCCCAACAGCCGCAACACTGGCAACATTGGCAACCCCCTGAGACAGTCGCATTGTTTTACTGCGGGGATCATAATGATCCGTCAGGTTTCCGGAAATATTTTCAATTTGAATCGTTCCCAACTGATTCGAGTTGAGTAGTTGTCTGGCCGCATCACTTCCGGTTAAGCCGTTTTTTGTCCTGACTTTGCTGTATGCTTTGTAAGCACTGCTGACCTGATGCTGGGCATAAATTGTAAAAATAACACCTGGGATCAGGAGCAGAATGGTCATATCAAATGGTAAGAAATACATCTTCACCCTCCTGTAAATAAACTTGAAATTGTTCCGAATCGCATTTAATTGATTAAAACTACTTTATATTATAAATTGATTTTCTAAAAATCAGCTTAGCCTATTCAGAAGCGTCCCCGGCTTTATTGCCTTCCCTCTTAAAAAGTCTTTTACAGCCATTCTTTTTTTGCCCGGGTATTGGATCTCTTCAATCCACAACAAACCATCAGACACCGAAACAGCAAAACCCGATTGCAGATCTGATTCTACGACCTGACCCGGCGGCAATGACATTATTTTCTTTTCAAAGACGGGCGAAAAACATTTAACTTTATTGTTTTCCAGATAAAAATAGGCACCCGGTTGGGGATCAAGCCCATTGATCAAGGAAACCAGCACTTGTCCGGGACGAGACCAGTCTAAAGCCCCCATCGCTTTATCGATCTTTTCGGCATAAGTAGCATCCGCATCATTCTGTTTTTGACCAACTAAAGACTTGTTTGCGATTTCTTCCAGATGATCGCACAAGAGCTGGCTGCCCAAGTCAGATAAATCTTTGTGCAAACCTCCATAGCTTGTTCTTTTATTTATTTCAATTTCTCCAGTGATATACATATCCCCGGTGTCCATACCCTCAGCCATTTTCATAATGGTCACACCCGTTTTTTTATCACCATTGATTATAGCTCGCTGAATTGGCGCTGCACCCCGATATTTTGGCAATATCGAGCCATGAATATTGAGTGCCCCAAACTTGGGAATTTCAAGAATTTCCGGCGACAATTTTTGTCCATAAGCGGCAACAATCAGAAAATCCGGAGCTGCCAGGCGAATTATTTCAACCATTTCCTGATCATTGATGTTCTCTGGTTGGTAAATAAGGCAGTCGTGTTCTAAGGCCAGCTTTTTAATCGGTAAATATTCGATTTTTTTTCCCCTTCGGTTTGGTCGATCCGGCTGGCAAAAAACAGAAAGAATGGCATGGCCGTCATCAATCAGCCTTTTGAGCGCCGGTTCCCCAAACTCAGTGGTTCCCAAAAAAATAATTTTATACTTCTTCATCAGATTCTTCACCCGGTTCTTCAACCCGATCAATAAAGAGCACACCATCTAAATGATCTAACTCATGACAGACCGCGCGAGCCAGCAAATCCTCTGCTTCCATTTTAAACTGATTTCCTTCAATATCTGTTGCTTCAACAATCAAGTGTTTTGGTCGTCTTACCAGGCCCGACTGTTCAGGCAGGCTCAAGCATGCTTCTTCATCAAGGGCTTGGCCATCCTGCTCAAGAATCTTTGGATTTATAAGGGTAATGGGCCCTTCGCCAACATCTATAACCGCCATTCGTTTAAGAATTCCAACCTGAGGCGCAGCTAAGCCGACACCATCTGCTTCATTCATGGTTTCAATCATATCTGCATTTAAATCACGGATACGGTCTGTAATTTCGTCAATCACCCGCGATTTTTTTCTTAAAATCGGATCATCATCAATTCTAATTTGTCTAATAGCCATTACTTCCTCCTAAGTTCTGATTTCCAAAGATATTTTTGATTTAATCTTTTCCAAATCCTTCTTTTTAATAATTTCTTGATATTTTTCCTGAAAAAACGCTATGTCTTTTATTTTTAAAATAATCTGTCCAACATGATTTTTTTCTTCCCTATAGCTGTCATGAGCCGGTTTATATAAAAATACCTTGCTGGCTTCCAGATCCCCAAACTTCTCTTTTAGTAAAATATAAAGCCGCATTGCATCATTCCTGACAAGTTCCTCGCTGTGATTTCTGATTTTAAAAACAATCAGATTCAGATATGGCGGAAAATTCATGGTTTTTCGAAAAATCAATTCCCCTTGATAAAAAGTCTCATAATCATCTTCCTGGATCGATAAAAGCAAATCATTTTGCACATCATTTGATTGAATAAAACCACTTCCACCGGCATTTAATGCTTTTTTGAAAAACCGTGAGTAGATATTGTAACTCATCTCTGCCGCATCATATGTTCCAAAATTTATGTCGCGATCAATGAAAAAGCTGGCCGCAACACCGACATTTGAGAAATCGAAATGATTCGTTAAAACCTGTGTTCCAATCAGGATATCAATCTCTTTATTGTTAATCTTTTTGTTAATATTTTTTATCTCACTGCTGCTAATCCCCCCTAAAACCAGAACAATTTTAAGCTGAGGATATCTTTTTTGGAGATACTCATAAAGATTTTTAACACCGCTGCCCTGGTACCTCAGTTCTTTTCCGTCACAATATTGGCAGTGGTCAAGTTTTTTTTCCTGAAAACCACAATAAGAACATTCCAGTGCATTACTTTTATCATTATAGCTTAAGGCGACTTGACAATGTGGACATTTTTGCATCTTACCACAGCTTTTACAAATCACCGCTTTTGTATACCCAACTCTATTTGCCAAAATAACTGTCAGTTTTCGATCTTTAAACGATTTTAAAATCGCCTGATCTAAAGAGCGGCTAACCGGTGTTAAATTTCCTGCTTTAAGTTCATCTTGCATATTAATAATGTGGGGCTTATTGCTGATTGGACGTTTTCCAATTTCTAAATACTGAAGCCCTTGATTTTTTATCTGATAAAATGTTTTGAGATCAGGACTTTCATCGATCAATAAATACTGGCAATTTAAAATCTCAGCATAGTGTCTGACCAGATCCGGCAAATGAAACTTGGGAATGCCAATGGAATGATACGCTGGATCACTTTCATTCTCAACAATGATGAGATCCAATTGTTTAAACGGTAAAAACATGGCTCCCTGAACGCCCAGTACCAATCTGATTTTGCCAGACTTTACATCCTCCCAGAATGCTCTTTGCTCTTTTGACGACAGTTTGTGGTGAAAAAGTCCTACATACTCACCGAAATATTTAAAAAACAACTCAAACTTCTGATAGCTGAGATTGATTTCCGGAAAAAGCAGGAGGACTGATTTGTCAGCTGCTAACTTTTCATGAATTATTTTAAAAAGCAGACGAAATTTTGAAACTGAATCATTATTTCTTAGAAAACAACCTTTGGTCAGACTTTTATTGTATTGTTGAAAAACCGCCTCTTCACTGGCACTTAATAATACACTTCTCATACTTTGGGGATGTTGTCCGTCATCAATCAGCTGAGAAGGATTAATGATCGCTTCTTTCACTAGTCCCTTTTTGATTAAATTGGCAAGACTTGCCCGGTATCCGGGAAGCACTTGTTTTAACTCCGATTCTTTCATAGACCTGTATTCAAGCAGCTTAATGATTGCCGCCTGAGTCTTTCCGGCTCTTTCGGATTCAGGAAGCGCTGTTAAAGTGTAGCGTTTGTCATTATTCTTTTTTGCAAGTCCAAACACATTTTTTCGTTTTATATATCCTTGGGCAATCAGTTTTTCAATAATCTTGCGATCACTTTTTAGGATCTTGCTTTCCGCAATCTCCAACAAGCCGGCTGAAAAATACTTTGAAACTATTTCTGATTGTTCATGACCAAACTGCATCTCCGGAAGATCAAGCTTTAGATAAGATTGTTTTTTTACCGGTCTGGCTGATACAAAGTAGGCAAGATTTTCATAAAACATTGAACAGTAATAGGCTTTCATGAAAACACATAATTCTATCTGGGCTTTATTTAACACCGGTTCGGTGTCAATCACTTCTAGAATGGGCTTTAGGGGATATGATAATGATTCAACTTCCAGCAGTCTCACAACAAAAGCTTCCAGTTGGCGGTTACCGTGACCGAAAGCCACGATGACACGAATCCCACTTTTTATATCTGACTTATCATCTAGTGAATAATAGTATGACTGATCCAGGCGTTTATTTTTTTGCTTTAAGTAAACTTCTGCAACCTTCAATGTTTTTTGGCCCTTTAAAAGAAAATGCCGCTAAATAACGGCATCCTGTTCTAGTTCGTCGGTTATAAAATCACTTTGCGGCTCAGCAGGATCAAAAACACAGTGCACAAAATCGTCTGCAATCTCATTTGTGGCAATCGTAATCGGATTGTCAATTCTAATTTTCACCAGAGGTTCATCGCCATCGATAATTTCTCTCGCTCTTTTGGCTGTTGCCAAAACCAGTGAGTATTTATTGCCGGCTTTACTAATTAATAGATTTAATCCTGGTTCTCTCATTGTTATCTCCCTAATATTTCTTCAATTCTGTTTTTTAGTCTTTCTGTTCTGCATTTTTCAGCTGTGATAATCGACTGAACCTTATTTGCCGCCACATTTAAATCATCGTTGATGACAATATAAGAATAATCGTCAGCATTTTTAATTTCTTCGCTGGCACAACTAAGGCGCATTTCCATTTGTTCTTTACTTTCAGTACCACGTTCTTCAATTCGGCGTTTCAGCTCTTTCATTGAGGGGGGCACAATAAATATGTAGATGCCCTCTTTATAGCCAGTTCGTACCTTGGCAGCCCCCTGGATATCAATTTCCAGTATTACATCATAACCTGATTCCAGTAAATTTTCAACATAATCTTTTGGTGTTCCATAATAATTTTCGTACACTGATGCATATTCCAGGTATTGTCCTTTTTTGATTCTTTCTTCAAATTCAGTTTTTGTTAAGAAAAAATAATCTCTTCCATGTTTTTCGCCATTACGCGGCTGTCGGGTTGTTTCGGATATAGATAAACGAAGATCCGGATTGTTTCTGGAAATAATCCGGCAAACACTTCCTTTCCCTGCACAGGATGGACCCGATATTACAATTAATATACCTTTTTCTCTTTTGAAAAAAGGTTCTTTCATTTCTTCATCATTCAATTCCCGCGTGTTGATAGGACAACTACTCATAAAAATTTACACCTCTACTCAATATTTTGAATTTGTTCGCGAATTTTTTCGATTTCGCTTTTTATATCGACAACAAGATTCGTGATCGAAAGATCATTCGCTTTAGAACCAATTGTATTGATTTCCCGATTGATTTCCTGGATCAGAAAATCAAGTTTGCGACCAACCGGTTCATCCTCTTCAAGGATCAGATCAAGCCGACTGGTATGACTTTTTAAACGCGTCAGCTCTTCATCGATATTAAGTTTGTCTGCCATTATTGCCACTTCAGTTAAAATCCGTTTTTCATCAATTTCAAGTGATTCGGTATATGAAGCAATTCGTTCTTTTAAATCATGACGATATTTCTCCAACATATTCGGACTTTTTTCCTGAATCTTTTCGATGCAGCCAAGGATTATTTCGTTTCTAGAAATAATATCCGCCTTCAGATTTTCACCTTCATGTGTCCTGCTTTCATCCAACTTTTCCAGTGCTTCTAAAAGAACTGGTTCGATAATTTTATAGATGACATCTTCATCAGCCGGATTTTCTTCAACCATGATAATATCAGGAAACTTTGAAATCAGGTTTAAATCAATTTCATCTGAAATCATTGAATCTAATCGCTTAATATCGTTGAGAACAGATAAATACTGTCTGGCCAAGACCTCATCAAAAACTATTTTGCGGTTTTTACCATCAAGTTCATTAAACTTAACGAAAACTTCAATTCTCCCCCGCGCCACCTTTTTTGAGATCAGGCTTTTCATTTTTTCTTCAATGGGGTTTAACAGCTTAGGCGTCTTTAGAAAAAAATCGCGATAACGATGATTGATCGTCTTGATTTCTATAGCCAGATCAAAATGATCGTCCCGAAAATCACTGCGTCCAAATCCAGTCATACTCTTCATCATGCACACCTTCCTGAATCTATATTCCTTCAGTATTGCTTCCAAGCCAGGAATTGAAAAAAAGATGTCCGCAACTCCAAGACTTAGAAAACTTTATCATTTCACTATAACGAATTCTTATCGAAAAGTCAATGGATCTTAGGACTTTTTTAATTTGACTCAAGTATTACTTTCTTTCAATTGGGTTTAATGATAGAATTAAAAATCTAGAATACACCATAAGAAAGGAAGCAATATGGCTTTTGATGGCATTACTACTTATCATTTAAATAAAGAACTAAATCATTATTTAGTTAACGGCAGAATCCGAAAAATTTATCAGCCGGAAACAGATGAAATTCGGTTACTGATTAACCATGGCAAAGAAAAACATCATCTCCTCTTATCTGCTAACAGCGCTAACCCGCGTATATATATAAGCCAGAATATAAAAGAAAACCCTGCTGCTCCCCCCAGTTTCTGCATGTCTCTGCGAAAATATATTTTAAACGGCACCATTATGGGTTTTGAACAACACAAGACTGACCGTTTAATCCAAATAAAGATTCAGCAGAAAAATGAATTCAACGAACCGGTGATCCGCACACTGTTAATTGAAATAATGGGACGAAACAGTAATATTATCCTGCTTAATGAAAAGCTGGATATCCTGGATTCTTTGAAAAAAGTCGGTACTTCATCAAGTCGATTTCGTCAAATCCTGCCGGGCAAAGCCTATTTGTACCCGCCGGAAAACGATCGACTCAGTTATTTTGAAGTCATGCCTGAAAGCTTTTCGGCCTTATTGGATGAAAAACAGACTTTGACAATCAAGGACTTCCTGATCCAGTCATTTTTGGGCATCAGCCCTTCCCTTGCCAAAGATATAGCTTTCCGATCCGGGCTAGACGATTCACAGGTCATCGGCAAGCTGACCGCAAAACAAAAACAGTATCTCAACCAGGAGTTTTTTGCCTTGATCGATCGAATCAAAGAAAAATGCGAGCCTGTTATTTATTTTACCCATCGCAAACCTGATGATTTTTCAACGACTTCCAATCGCTATATGGAACAAAATACTAAGCCAAAGTCCTTTGCTACAGTATCAGACATGCTGGAAGAATTTTATTTTCAGAAGGATAAAATTCTTCGTTTCAAGTCACGCAGCGCCAGCCTGTCGCAGCAATTGGATACCCTGCTCAAAAAACATCTTAAAAAACTTGCAAACCTGAAAGAGGATCTGACAAAAGCCCAAAAAGGTGAAAAATACCGCCTCTGGGGCGATCTGATTACTGCAAATATCTACCAGATTACCCTGGGACAGAAATCTGCCACATTAGTAAATTACTATAACCCCGACCAGGAAAATATTGAGATCCCCTTAAAAGTTAATTTAAGCCCCTCGCAAAACGCCCAGTCCTATTATAAGCGCTACAATAAAAGCAAGTCTGCTATCGCTTACTTAAATCCTTACATCGAAATGACCGAGCAGCAGATCTATTATCTGGAATCACTTCTCAACAGCCTGGAACAGTCAACGGAGCTTGACGAACTAGAAGAAATCCGTCACGAGTATTTAAACTCTGAATTCAACAAAAAATCTGTTTCAAAGGAAGACCGTAAGAAAAAAAAGGTCTCAAAACCCATGCATTTTTTATCATCAGAAGGCTTTCATATCTATGTTGGCAAAAATAATTATCAGAATGACGAAATCGCTACCCGCATCGGAAAAGATGAAGACTGCTGGCTGCATGTAAAAGATGCCCCTGGTTCCCATGTTCTGGTCGTTGCCAAGGGCAAGTTTATCACTGAAAAAACTTTGCTGGAAGCCGGCGCTCTGGCTGCCTGGTACAGCCGCTCAAAGGGTTCAAACAACATCCCGGTGGATTACGTCGAATACAAGTTCTTAAAGAAGCCACCCAAATCTAAGCCGGGGATGGTTACTTTTACCAATCAAAATACCATGTATGTGTCACCGGATCAAGAAACAATTGATGGCATTACGCGCCTCCTGGAAGAAGATGCTTAAGCACCGTTTAAGCGCTTTATAACCGCCAGAAAATCATCAGGAACCTGTGTTTTAAAAAGCATTTTATTTTGCCATTCAGGATGAACAAAGCCCAATGTCTGCGCATGCAGGCATTGGCCTTTTATTTTGAACCCCTTGTTAAAGACTTCCTTGCCATAAACTGTATCCCCAAGAATCGGAAACCCAATCGCCGCCATATGGACGCGTATCTGGTGGGTTCTCCCGGTTTCCAGCTGAAAGCGGACCAGACTATGTTTTTCAAAACGTTTAATCACTTTAAAATGCGTAACAGCCTCTTTGGAGTTTTCCGGCACAACCGCCATTTTAAGGCGATTTTTGGGATCTCTACCAATGGGCATATCAATTTTCCCTTCATTAACATCGACAATCCCAGCCACTACTGCATAATAAATCCTGATCACCGAGTGCTCTTTTAGCTGCAGGGCCAAACTCTGATGCGCTTTATTGTTTTTGGCAATCATCAAGAGGCCGGATGTATCTTTATCAATTCGATGAACAATCCCCGGCCGCATAACGCCATTAATGGTTGATAAAAAACCAGTGTGAGCCATGATGCCATTAACCAGGGTTCCCGAATAATTACCCGGTGCCGGATGAACAACCATTCCTCGGGGCTTATTGACAAGCAAAACATGGTCGTCTTCATAAACGATATTCAAATCCATTTTTTCAGCTGCAATTTCACAGGCTTTTGCCTCGGGTATTTCAATGACAACCACATCATCGGCTTTTAAACGGTAACTGCCCTTAAGCTTTTTACCATTGACCTTTACGTGGTCATCTTTAATCAACTGTTTAAAAAATTCCCTAGATAAATCATCAAATTGACTGGCGCAAAACAGATCCAGACGCATGTCAGTTTGATTTTCAACATTTAACGTGTAGCTTTCCATATTTTCCTCTTATTATTTATAAATCTCAACGATCATTTTAATGTTACCCTTTTTGGTCTTTTCATCCATACTGATGATTCGCGCTTTTCCCTTGCCTCTTAAGGAGATGATATCCCCTTGCGCTAACCGGCAGTCTTTTTTTGTCACTTCCTGGTAGTTTAAACGCACTTTTTTCTGTCTAATCATATCCAGACTCAGCTGCCGGGAATGCCCAAATATTTTGCCGATGGCCCCATCTAACCGGTCAGAGGCAATCACGATCTCCTTTTGCTCAAACTGACGTTCAAAGATCAGGATTTCCCCAATTTTTTTAACTTTCAAATCAATGTTTGTATGATTAATTTGCCTTAAATTATTGACAATAAAATCTGCAATCCGCTCGTTAACAATGATCTGACCCCATTTTTCAGAAACATCAATGTCACCAATCAAATCACGGGTTATTCCCAGACTCATCAAGGTCCCCAATATATTGCGATGATCCAGTTTCCCCTTTACTTCAAAGACCAAAGAACAAATAGGCCATTCCAGATCTGATGCTGCCACGTAATCCGGAAAAATACAAAGCATCTGGCGCTGAGCATTTTCATTACCACCAAAAAAAAGATATTGGACATTATAATGCTTAATAATGTCCTCAATCTTCATTTGAAGCCGTTCATCGAAAAAATCAAAATAGACTGGATAAGAATTGTTCTCACAAGCCTCTTCAATTCTTGTCAAACGGTAATTTTCTTTTTTATCAGTCATTCTCTGCTCCTTCTCAATCAGTTTAAAATATGCTGGTTACAATCCACTGATAAAGAGGGTAAATCAGAAACTGAAGAATCAGTAAAGCCGCAAAAGGTGATAAATCCACCGGTCCGACAATAGCAAAACGGCGTAATGGTGCCAACATTGGCTCTGTTAATCCGTAAATAATTTTCACAATGGCATTATTCGGATCTGGTCTTACCCAACTTAATAGAACATTAATAAGAATCAGGAATGAAACAAACTCAAATAAATAAAAACCCGCTCTTAATAAAATACTCTGTATCATGCCTATTCCAGATCTTCATCCCATTCAAGAATTGGTGTGTTAAAATCAAGTTCTTCATTCTGGGGATTTGTTAAAACAGCAACCTGCTTAGGTGCTAAAATAAAGACATTGTCGGCAATTTTATTAATCGAACCATCAAGCGCAAATAAAGCACCGCTTAAAAAGTCAAAGATTTTTCTGCCATTTTCATAATCAGTATTTTTAAGATTTAAAACGACCGTTTTATTGGATCTGATCTTGTTGCAGATACCAGGCGCATCCTTAAATACTTCCGGTTCAAGAACCAGCACTTCCGGACCATCATCGATGGGAAAATCATTGTGTCTGCTAGGTGTTGTTTTTTTAGCTTTAGGCGGAACAAAAGCACTTCTTGTTTCTTCTACCTCGTTGGTCTGTTCTTCAAACTCGTCGTCGTCATAGACCTCATCGTAATCATCTTCATTGTCGACTTCCATACCAAAAACTTTTATGATTTTATCCTTGAATTTTTCAGCTGCCATACTAAATCTCCTCGCTACTAAATATTTTTCGCCCAATCCTGACCAGATTAGAGCCTTCTTCAATTGCTATTTTGTAATCATCAGTCATTCCCATGGACAAGACCTCCATACTCAGCTTGTCTCCATGGTAATGCTCTTTTATTTTATCATAAATTTGTTTTAATTCTACAAAAATATTTCGAATTTCCTGATTATTTTCTGTGTGGGGTCCCATCGCCATCAGTCCTTTTATCCGAACAGCTTGATAGGTCATTGCTTTTTCCAGGACTCGGTTGAAGTTTTCTTTTTCAAACCCGTATTTTGTTTCTTCCCGGGCAAGATTCAGCTGCAATAAAACATCTGTCACCAGACCAGCCTTCTCACTTTCCCGATTGACGATTTCAAGTAATTCGAGTGAATCAATAGAGTGAATGAGATAAACTTTTCCGATAATTTGTTTGACTTTATTTTTCTGCAAGTGGCCGATAAAGTGCCAATTTACATGGTCCATAGCTTCATATTTTTTCAGAAAATCCTGGACTCTGCTTTCCCCCAGATCTTTTATCCCAGCCGCTACGACTGCCTTGGTATCAGCAAGATCATGATACTTTGTAACCGCAACCAGGGTCACATTTTCGGGAATTTCCGCTTGTAATCTTTCTATATTTTCAGCAATCATTCATATCTCCTTAAGGGTAAATCCTGATTCGAGTCCCACTGCTTAATGACGGATTTGCAGAAGTCTTTAGTACCGCATCACCATCAATTGTTTTTTCAATTTCCACCGGTAAAGGATCATTAAAATAGCCTTTTGAGACAGTCTGAATGTAATTTTCACCTTCTTCTTCATATACGGCTGTTTCTGGTATGACAAAAGCATCATAATCCTGCAGATAAACATCCGCCTCAGTCATGACCATCTGGGAGAATTCGTTGACATAATCCTTAACCATCAAAATAATGATCTTCTGATCACCATCTTCAATTTCATCGATGAGATAAGAGCTATAAACCTGATCATTACAGTTAAATCGCAATTCCGGGTAGTAAAACAGCTGGTCGATTCTTTGCACCAGAAAATCATAGTACTCCTGATTAATCCCTTTATCTGTGGTTCCCATCATCTCTTCCTTTAAGGCCAGCATTTCATCCTCACCCATAATGCTTTCGTCCTGATCGACTGCAAAAGCAATGAAAAGATGATCGTTGTTGACCACTTTAAGTTGGGTAGATGATTCCTGATCAATCTTAGCAATGGAATCAAGCAAGTTAACCGAAATATAGGGCAGCATTTCCTGATTCAGCACTTTTTCAACCGGCTTAATGCTGGTAAAAATATAACCGCTTGAATGCATATATAGATCATTTAAAGTAATATTGCGCGATGTGCCACCGGTTAATTCCACAAAAGTTAAGCGGGCGGCCTGTAATTCCTCAAGGGTATAGCCCATATATTGAACGCTTTCAAGCAGAAAATCCTGTTGTTGGCGTTCTGACTCTTCGATCTGGCTGGTGATACTGTTCATCCCTTCATAATTTGTGACCAGTTCACCGACAATACGACTCCAATTGTTATAATACTCATCTTCAATCAGTTTATCAATTACCTGAATCTGCTCATTCACATATTCGACATTGACAACCTTAGGATTGCTGGTTAAGCTTGTATAGCCATTCGCCTTTTCCCCTTCAGCCATGGTAAGGTCAGTTGCCTGGAAATTATCAATTTCACGATAATCGATATTTTTGAAAAAATACAAATCTGTTGTAACTGATTCAGTATATCTTTCTTCGTCAAGCAACATACTCATATTGCTTAAATAACTAGATACTGCAAGAATTCCTACAATAAAAAAAAAACGATGCCAATTATCAGATTACGCGTAGATTTGACCCGTTTCGGACTTTTTTTCTTAATTCGCTTCATTTTATCACCTTTTAAAAAATGGTCTGAGTGAGAGGACTTGAACCTCCGGCCTCTTGACCCCCAGTCAAGCGCGCTACCAAGCTGCGCCACACCCAGACAATGTTTATATTATAAAGATTTTTCCAAAAATAATCAAGACTTTTTTTTATTTCTTGAATTTTTCGAATTTTTGGATGCTTGAATGATTACTGAACCAGCTCTAATAATTTATCATACTTTCCTTGTAAAATTATTAACAGACCCATCGAAAAAAACCAGCAAATGCTATCTAATTTACATTTGCTGGTCTAATCATCAATTTCCCATTTTTTTCTGATCCGGGCTGCAACTTTCTACAAAGGGTGTCGTAATGCTTGTAATAACAGGCATATAACGGCTTCTAAAAAGACCTTTCTTATCGAGCACACGGATACCAAGATAAGCAACAATCAATAAGACGATGCCCGAGAAAAAGGGTGTTAAAACTGGATCCAGGCCTAGATTCAGTTGTCCGATCAAAGCATAAGACAGCACACTGCCAATCAGGAAAAACAACAGTGGAATGCCATAACAAATCATGGCCGCACGAAAGACACTAACAAATTCCATTTCTACTTCTACTGTTTCACCAACCGCTGCATGGATCGGGTTTTTGGCGACTGTTTCAACACTGGCTTTATCCTTACCAATATGACAGGCTCCGCAGTCGCCGCAAGCCGCATGTCGCTTAATGCTAACAACTGCGTCATTACCCTCTTGTTTTTTGATGATTCCTATTTCTTTCATTATAATTCATCCAAACTGATCCCCAGATCAATCAACTGATCTAAACTGGCTTCTGCTGGTGCACTCATCATCAGACAGCTATGATTTTGGGTCTTGGGAAAAGCTATTACATCTCTGATATTATCATAGTCTGTTAATAACATGATCAGGCGATCCAAACCAAAAGCCAATCCACCGTGTGGCGGGGTTCCATATTTTAATGCTTCAAGCAAGAAACCAAACTGTTCCCAAGCTGATTCTGTTGAAAAACCAAGGGCTTTGAAAACCCGTTCCTGAATATCCTGATTGTGAATTCTAAGGCTTCCGCCTCCCAGTTCTACCCCATTAATAACCATGTCATAGGCATCCGCTCTGACTTTTTCGAGATCTGTTTCCAGATACTCGAGATCTTCTGTCAGCGGCGCTGTAAAGGGATGATGTTTAGCTGTGTAACGACCAGCTTCCGGATCGTATTCAAGCAATGGAAAATCTGTAACCCACAGGAAATTGTACATATCTGTCAGATCCAGTTCCAGTTTGCGGGAAAGTTCAAGTCTTAGCTGACCCAGGGCGGTACAGACAATTTCATTGCTGTCAGCAATGATAAAAATCAAGTCGCCCGCTTCGGCATTAGTTTTTTCAAAAATCGCTTCTTTTTCGGCTTCAGATATAAACTTAAGAATTGGTGACTTCATTTCGCCATCAGAAACGTCGATCCAGGCCAAACCTTTGGCCTTATAAATCTGGGCATATTTTTCCAGATTTTTAATAGCTTTTTTACTTAATTTTTCCTGGGCGCCTTTGGCGTTGATTGCTCGCACGCTACCGCCTTTTTTAACAGCTCCCGAGAAAACTTTAAATTCTGAGTCTCTTAAAATATCCGACAGATCAATCAGTTTCAGATCAAATCGGGTATCCGGTTTGTCAGAGCCATACTGATCCATAGCTTCCTGATAGGTCATTCTGGGCATTGGCAGGGTGATATCAATTCCTTTGACTTCTTTCATGACACGGGCAATCATTTCTTCACTGATGGCAATAATATCATCTTTATCAATAAATGACATTTCCATGTCGATTTGTGTAAATTCAGGCTGACGATCCTGTCTTAAATCCTCATCACGGAAGCACTTGGCAACCTGATAATATCGGTCGACACCGGAAATCATCAAAATCTGCTTATAGAGTTGCGGTGACTGGGGCAAGCCAAAGAATTTGCCCTTCTGGACTCTTGAAGGAACAAGGAAATCCCTGGCTCCTTCTGGAGTCGGACGAGCCAGAACTGGTGTTTCTATTTCTAAAAATCCTTTTTCATCCAGAAAATTTCTGACGATACTGGCTGTCTGATGACGGGTTCTCAGCATTTTCTGATATTTTGGTTTTCTAAGATCCAGATAACGGTATTTTAAGCGAACCGCTTCATTACTCTGATCATTATCTTCTATGTAAATCGGCGGTGTTGCCGCAGTATCCAGAATTTTTATCTCACTGATTTCAATTTCAATTTCACCAGTTTTTAAGGCCTTATTGACATTTTGCTGGTCACGATGCTTTACTGTTCCTGTTACAGCCAGGACAAATTCATTTCGCACCCGTTCGGCCGTCGCAAACACTTCCTGATTTTCTTCATTGACGACTAACTGCACTTTCCCTGAACGGTCTCTGAGGTCGATAAATAAAACCCCACCAAGATTTCGCCGATTGTCGGCCCATCCACAAATTCTGACCGTTTCCGATACGTTAGACGCATTTAATTCTCCACAAAGAGAGTTTCTATAAAATGTATTCATTATACCTCCACCTACTATCATTCTTAACCTTTATATTATAATAATCATGACCTGAAAATGTCAAGAAAAAACCTGAAGCATAAAATATTTATAGCGCTTCAGAAATCATCATACATTTCTTTTCAAGTATTTCATTAAATCGTTCATTATATGTTTTAATATCTTTTACGGTAAATATTTTTTTAATTTCATCGCTTTCCTCAAAGTAGATGTTGCCCGTTGCGCCTGCCCCGATCCCGATAATAGTCTGTCTTTCCGACATCATCATGATGTTATAAATACCTTCTGCCCCTGACTTTGCATAGCCGATGTTCTCACTGTTACCGGCAGTATATTTGAGCCGATAGAGATAATAAGGATCATAGCCGTTCTGTGCCAATCTTTGTCTAACCTGTTGATAAAAGGCTTCACCATAACCATCATCGACACTAATTCCAAGATCATTTTTAATTTTTGATCCTTTTTTAATCGATAAGTTATGAATAGTTATATTTTCTGGCTGATAGGCTAAAATCTGATCCAAGCTGCTGAAAAAATCATTGGCATCTTCCTCTGCCAGACCAATAATCAAATCCATATTTAATATTTTAAAGCCAAGTTTTCGAACTGTGCTGACGAAACTTTTTATATCTTCAACCTGGCAAGGTCGCTTGACCGCATCCAAAGTTGCCTGATTCATCGACTGGGGATTAAGACAAATCCGATCAACGCCATTTGCTTTGGCCAGCTCAAGTTTTTCTTGTGATAAGGTATCCGTCCGTCCGGCTTCCAGGGTAAATTCCCGTAAATTTTTGGTATCAAAATTTTCTTTTACCACAGCAAAAAGTTTTTCTAATTGCCAAACATCAAGGACAGTCGGCGTTCCGCCGCCAATATAGATCGTATCGACCACAAGATTCTTTTGTCTGAGTAAACTGGCAACTGCCTCAATTTCCAGTAACAAGTTAGTGAAATAGTGAGACAGATTTTCTCTTTTTCGATCAACAGTAGTTGATATAAATGAACAATAGCTGCATTTTGATGGACAAAGCGGAATCCCTATATAGATGCCGATTTTATCCCGACCGGCCGCAATAAAAGGCACTTGTATTTTTGAAAGATTTAGCAGTAGCCTGGTGCGATCATGGCTCAATCGGTAATAGTCTTCAAGTCGCATTGCGATCGCTTCTTCTGAAAAGCCTGCCGCATCCAGTTTTTGAACTATTTTTACCGGCTTGATGCCAGTCAGACTTCCCCACATCAGCTTTTTTTGATGATATTCGCTTAAAAAATCGTATAGATAACCTTTATAAATGCCCTTGTCTTCCAAATTTTTCTTATCAGAGACCTGATATTCTCGTTTAAAAGTCTTCCCATCTTGCCATTCAAGACTATATTCGATCTTTTGCCCAATAGTTCTTTGCGTAAGTTTTGTGTCCCAGTCACCTGCCACTACATTTTTTATGCCCGGTTCAAAGGCCTGAACCATTTCATGAAAATAATACTCCAGTTCCGGTTTTTCCAAATTAAAAAGGAGAACGCTCATTGAGTCATCTCCTAATATCGTCCCTGCAAAAAGGGATTATGCAGTTTTTCGTAAGCGATTGTCGTATTTTCACCGTGGCCGGGATAAACAATTGTATCCCCAGGTAGAATCAGCAATTTTTCGCGAATATTAGTCAACAGTTCATTCAAGTCGCCATCCATAAAGTCGGTTCGTCCAATTGATGTGTTAAACAAGGTATCCCCCGAAAACAAATGACTGCCAATCAACAAACTAACACCACCCTTAGAATGGCCAGGTGTATGGATGACTCTGAAAACCAGATCCCCAACTATCAGTTCTTTCCCTTCTTCGAGGCTACCATCAGCTTTTTGACACTCCAGACTCATGCCCCCCAGATAGGAAAGGTTCCGTTGAGCGTTGGTCAGGCAATCGCTGTCCGACTTGTGAATTAGAACCTCTGCGCCGGTAAGATTTCGCAGGTATTCAACTGCTCCCAGATGATCAAAATGACCATGGGTTAAAAGTATATATTTTATCTTTAATTGTTTCTTGTTTATAAATGCTTCGACTCTGGAATCCATAAACCCGGGATCAATAATAACCCCATTTTTCTGATCATCCCAGACAAGGTAGCAATTCGTACCCATGCTGCCGAGGCTAAGCTTTTCTATCTCCATATTTCCTCCTAAAACATTTTTTCACTATCTAAAAGAATGGTAACTGGTCCATCATTTACCAGGCTCACAGCCATATCGGCCTGAAAAACACCCGTTTGAACTGATAGACTCGTCGCTTTTTTAAATTTTTCGACGAAGAGATGATATTTTTCCTGGGCCAGATTAACCGGACCACTACGAAAATAACTGGGCCGTCGCCCTTTTCGACAATCGCCATAAAGGGTAAACTGAGAAAGCAGAAGAATCTCACCGCCAACATCCTGCACTGATTCATTCATTTTTCCGTCCTGATCATCAAAAATGCGTAAGTTTAAAATTTTTCCAATCAGGTAGTCCATATCGGCTTCTGTATCGTCTTCCTTAATCCCTAACAAAACATTTAATCCAAAACCAATTGAAGCAATCATTTCTTCATCGATGGTAACACTGGATGATTTTACACGTTGTATAACTGCTCTCATTTATTTAAACCCGATAAATCTGGTTGACCTCCTTAATTTTATATAAGTTTTTAATCAGGAGGTTGAGTTCTCTTCGACTCTTGACCTCACAGGTGGCTGAGAAAAAATCATAGCCATTTTTCTCGCTTTTGGCATTGAGGGCTGTCACTGGAATATTCATCTCTAAAAACACCTTAGAGATTTTAATAACAGTTCCCTGGGCTTCGTTTGCCTTAATATGAATTTCAGCTGTAAATGATCCAGAGCTGTATTTATTCCATTCCACTTCCACAATTCGATTAGGGTCCGATAAGTTTAAGACATTTGAACAATCGGCCCGATGGACAGAAATTCCTCGGCCTTTGGTAATATAACCGACAATATTATCCCCTGGCACTGGATTGCAGCATTTGGCAAAATGCACATCAATCTCGTTATAACCGGCAACAATGACAGTGCTGCCAGTCGATTTGCCATCCTTGGAAGGTTTTTTTATGACCAGTTCTTCCACTTCTTCCGGAAATTCCTTGGGAAAAAGCATTTTCATTTTCTGGAAGACGGTGCCGATTTTAATGCCGTTATAACCAATCGCCGCATAAAAATCGCTGATATTCTTATAGTTGCAATTTTCGGCCAGAATTTCCAGATTATTCTGATTTAGTAAATTGGTATTTTGAAGACCCTCGCGTTTGATCTCCTTTTCCAGTATCTGTCTACCCTTCTGGATATTTTCGTCTTTTTCTTCCTTCTTAAAATACTGTTTAATTTTATTACGGGCATGGGCGCTCTTAACAAAAGAAAGCCAGTCACGGCTGGGGCCATTAGAGTTCTTGGAAGTCATTACTTCAACGATATCCCCGCTTTTAAGGGTCGAGTTTAAAGGGACAATCTTATTATTGACACGGGCTCCTACACAATTATTGCCGATATCACTATGAATCCGATAGGCAAAATCTAGGGGACAAGAACCTGCCGGCAAAGGAATCACGGCTCCTTTAGGAGAAAAAACATAGACTTCCTCGTTGAGTAAATCAACCTTGATGGTTTCAAGAAGCTCTCCGGCGTCTTCCGATTCACGCTGTAGTTCAAGCATTTGACGCAGCCAGGACATCTGTACTTCCTGACGTTTATCTGTCGAATCAGTGCGACCCTCTTTATATTTCCAGTGGGCGGCAATTCCATATTCCGCCGTTTCGTGCATTTCTCTGGTCCGAATCTGGATCTCAAAGGGTTCTCCCCTGGGACCCATGACCGTGGTGTGAATTGACTGATAGAGATTGGGCTTGGGCATAGCTATATAATCTTTAAAACGCCCCGGTATTGGTGTCCATTGAGAATGCACTACCCCTAAAACGCCATAACAGTCTTTTAGGGAATCAACAATCACACGCACTGCAATCAGATCGTAGATCTCATCAAAAGATTTATTCTGAGTTTTCATCTTGCGATAAATACTGTAAAAATGCTTGGAACGGCCATATATTTCAGCATTGGTTCCCACCGCTGTAATTTCTTTCTTTAAAACAGCAATTACGTCGTTGATATAAGCTTCTCTGGCGTTTTTTTTCATTTTTATCTTTGTGACCAGATCGTAATAGCCAGTGGGATCAATATACTTCAAGGCCAAATCTTCCAGTTCCCACTTGATCGTAGAAATCCCTAAACGATTGGCCAGGGGCGCATAAATGTCCAGGGTTTCTTTGGCTTTCTCTATCTGCTTGGACTCACGCATATATTCAAGCGTCCGCATATTATGGAGACGGTCGACCAGCTTAATTAAAATAACTCTGATATCCTTGGACATGGCTAGAATCATTTTCCTTAAATTTTCAGCCTGACTTTCTTCCTTGGACTGAAAACCGATTCGGCCAATTTTAGTGACGCCCTCCACAAGATTTGCGATGGATTCACTATAATTTTCCTTGATATACTCATAGGTATATTCAGTATCTTCGATAACATCATGTAGGATAGCAGCTACAATCGTTTCGGTATCCATATCCATCTCCGCCAGGATATAAGCAACCGAAACCGGGTGGATCACGTAATCTTCTCCGGAAAGTCTTTTCTGATCTTTGTGGGCACTACGAGCAAGTTCATAGGCTCTAACAATCATATCAGTATCCGCATCTTTATTGTGTGACTTCACCAGATTTATTACATTGTCAATTTTTCCTTTAACCGCGTCATTTTCCATATTGTATCTGCTTTCTTTAAGATTTAATACTGATATGTCACCAGAGAATGAATAAAATAATCTTTCAGGAGTTCTCGTCCGCCCAGCTCGGTCAATTCGATCAGTGTTATGAGTCCCGCAATCTGTCCGCCAAGTTTTTCAATCAGCTTAACGGCCGCCATCATGGTTCCGCCAGTCGCTAAAAGATCATCAACCAGCACGATTCGATCACCGGGTTTAATCAGTTTCTTCTGAATTTCAATTGTATTTGAACCATATTCCAAATCATATTCTTCTGAAACGACCTCGCCTGGCAGTTTTCCCGGTTTTCTTACCGGAACAAGTCCCGCACCCAGTTGATAAGCGATCGGGGCACCGAAAATATAGCCTCTGGACTCTGGAATCGCGATCAGTGAAGCATCAAGTGCCTTAGCCACCTTGGTCATTTCGTCTATAGCCTGTTTAAATGCCATGGGATCGGCAATTAAACTATTGATATCTTTAAAACTGATTCCCTGCTTGGGAAAATCCTCATAGATTCCAATAACACTTTTTAATTCCATATTATACTCCCTTAACTTGTTATTTTTTTTAATTTTATCATTAGATGAGCGTTTTGAATATCCTTTTTTTTGCTTGTCTGAATAAATGTCATCTTTATCTGATCAGCCTTTTCTTCAGTCAGCAGCAAATCACTTTCGATCAAAACGGCAATACAAAAGAAGATTTTGAAGAATGAATAGTCACTACTTTTAAAGTCGTCAAATGCGACCCAAAGACCATCAAATCGCTTCAGAAATCGATAGATAGTACGAAGTTCTGTGATGGAAACAGCAATTTCACTCAGGCTGATACCATCGATTCTTTTTTGCAAGTGTCCTGCATCATTAATCTCGTTGTTCTTGATCGCTTCAATAATTGCCCTTGCCGATGCAGAATTCTCCAAAGGGTTTAGCTTTAAATCTTTAATCTGCAGCTGTAAACTCCGCGTCCCATTGAATTCGTTGATAGCCGGTTTGACAATAAAACTTAACTCGCGATAATCATCTGCAGCTGCCAGCAATTCATAAAAATCACCCATGCCAAAACCGACCCCGCGAATGCCTTGAAAATCAACCCAAAGATGATCTTTTTCCCTGCCCATCCGGCCAAACTTTGTAACTTTTTCGCCATTAATCAAAAAATTAATACCAGGATTTCCAATTCCAGTGGGCTCAATATCCGCCAGCTCGTGAAACCAGTCCCAGGAAAAATCACTGCTTTTCAATTTGAGATCATAATAGACCGGTGCGACTAAAAAGCTTTTTAAATTAACCTTCATTGCATAGTCAGTCAGTCTTGTATTGAGCAAGGCGATATTGTTCTGATCAATACTCAATCCAGCCGCCTGGGCATGACCGCCAAAACTCAAAAATATGTCGCCGCAGGACGATAAAGCTTCAAAAATATTAAAACCCTCGATGCTGCGGCAAGAGCCTTTGCCAATCCCATTTTCAATCCCAATGACAATCACTGGCCGATAAAACTTTTCCTGGATGCGGCTGGCAACAATACCAATGACCCCTGAATGCCAATGATCACCTGCAACTAAGATGACGTCCTGGTCAGATAAATTTTTCTCTTCGATCTGCAGCATTGCTTTTTCAAGAATCTCTTTTTCAAGATTTTGTCGTTTTTTATTCTCTTCACTCAGGAATTCAGCTAATCTGCCAGCCTCGATTTCGTCTTTGCTGGTCAAAAGACTCACAATTTTATGTGCTTCGCCCAGACGCCCGGCGGCATTAATCTTGGGTCCCAGGACAAAGCCAAAATGCCAGGCTTTGATCTCATCCAGTTCACTGACCTCGATCAGTTTTTTAAGGCCAAGATTTTGTGGCTCCTTATTTAAGTATTCCAGGCCTTTTTTAACAAATAATCGATTTTCATCCTTTAAGCTTACAATGTCCGCAACCGTCGCCAGTGACAGACATTCAATTAATTGATCAAGTTTGCCTTCAAACCCCAATTCGAGAATCAGAGCCTGAACCAGTTTAAAGGCAACCCCGGCTCCGCACAGTTCTTTAAAAGGGTACTGAGAGTCTGGCCGCTTGGCGTTTACTATGGCCAGAGCTTTCGGCAACTGACCATGGCATTCATGATGATCTGTTACAATAACATCAACACCAGCATCATTTAGCGCTTCTATTTCGCGAATTGACGAAATGCCATTATCTACCGTTATTAAAAGCTGCATGCCTGCTTCCAGCAATTCATTTATAGGATCAAGATGCAAACCATAACCTGTTTTCAGACGATTAGGAATATAATAATCAACCTTGCAGCCAATCTGCTGCAAAAACATGTATAATATGGATACCCCAATGGTGCCATCCGCATCATAATCGCCATATAAAATGATTTTTTCCTGATTGTTTCGTGCTTTGAGAATGCGGTCAAGGGCTTTTTTAATATCAGGCAATAATAATGGATCGTGACTGTCACTAAGTTCTGGCGCCAGATATTTTTTGCATTCATTCGGTGAACGAAAGCCACGACCAAGTAAAATTTTAGCAACGATTGGGTGAATTTTTAGGTCGTCCGAAAAAAGCTTAAGTGTTTCCTGACTTTCGACCACTTCAAAAGCTGCACTTGAACGGTTGATCCATTTTGTCTTTATCATAAGTGTTCCAATCTTTTTTGTAAGAAAGCCTCAATTAAATCATTAATTGAGGCTGTTGTTATTAGCTGATTAGTTGTTAACAATATTCTTTTTTGTATTGATTTTTTGAGCCTGCTTTTCTTTAATTTTAACCCATAGCGTACTGGCAATAAAAATTGAAGAGTAGGTCCCACTGATAATCCCCACGATTAAGGGCAAGGCAAAATCGCGAATGGATTGAACGCCCAAAACGTAGATGGACCCAATCGCCAACAAGGTGGTCAGAGACGTATTGATACTACGCTGTAGGGTCTGAGAAATACTGGTATCGACTAAGGGGGCATAATCAAACTTGCCGAAGCGATTTCTGTTTTCGCGAATTCTGTCAAAGACAACAATTGTATCATTAATCGAGTAACCAAGTATGGTCAGCATCGCCGCAATAAATGGCGAATTAACTTGAATCTGGAAAAGTGAATAAACGCCTAATACAATGATCAGGTCATGAACCAAGGCAATCACCGCTGTCAGTCCAAAGAAGAACTCAAAACGGAAGGTGATATAGGCAAGCATTAAGGCAACCGCTACAATACAGGCTATAACCGCACTTTGTGCTACCTCAGCACCAATCGACGGGCTGACGGTATCAATCGATAGGAGGTCTGTGCTTTCAAGTGTGTATTTTTCCTGGAAAGCAGTAAATAAACTCGTTCGTTCATCAGTTGATAAATCTTTCTTTGTTGAGATTATGATTTGAGATCCATCATCTCCGGCATTGGTAATGTCAGCATCAGTATCATACTGATCGACGATTGTTCGGGCATCACTGGTCTCGAAGGGTGTTTTAAGATCAATGGTGATAATGGTTCCACCAATAAAATCAATCCCAAAATTGAGCCCCTGGATCATCAGAGACCCCAGACTGATGACAATTAAAACAGCCGAAAGAATAAACCAAATTTTACTTTTTTCAATAACTTTTATATTCTTCATTTATTCTCCCTCCTTAATGCCATAGAATTTTAAATTTGAAAACATTTCAGTTCGCACTAATAAAATAATCAGGTGCTTGGTAATGACAACCGCCGTGAACATACTTAAGAGAATCCCGATAATCAAAGTAACCGAGAAACCTTGGACACTGCCGCTTCCCATAAAAAACAAAACAAATCCAGCGATTAGTGTTGTGATATTTGAATCAAGGATGGTTGTAAAGGCTCTTGAGAAGCCTGAGTCTATGGCGGTCAGGAGTGACTTGCCCAGCCTTGCCTCTTCTTTGATTCGCTCAAAGATAATAACGTTGGCATCCACCGCCATCCCGATCGAGAGAATCAAACCGGCAATACCCGGCAAGGTCAGGGTTACGTTTAAGGCAACCATGATTGTTAAAAACAGTAAAATATAAATCATCAGAGCCAGGTCGGCTACAAAACCCAAACCACGGTAAAAGAAGAGCATGAAGACAAGCACCAGACCAATCCCGATGGCTCCAGCCATAATACTCTTGTCCAGTGAATCCTGACCCAGTGTTGGTCCAATAGTCCTAATTTCGATTGGATTCAGATTAACCGGCAGTGCCCCACCGCGAATCAGCGCAGCCAGATTTCCAGCTTCGTCAAGGTCAGCCATTCCTTCGATGACAGCCTGTCCGTCGGTGATAGCAGCATTAACGGTTGGTGCTGAAATGATCTCATCATCCAGTTTGATGGTAATGGTCTGCCCAATATAGGTTTGGGTTGCCTCCGCAAAGAGTTCTGCTCCAGCATCGCTAAATTCCAGCGTTACAACCGCTTCTTCGATACCGGCACTGTTATTTTGCATGACAGCCTTTGAATCCACCACATCTTCACCGGTTAAAATGACGGTTCCGTCCGGTGCTAAAAATTCCAGCTGTGCAGTGGCGCCAATCAGCGACAGGGCTTCTTCCTGATCACTGACAGAAGGAATCGATACGCGGATACGGTCGTCACCCTGCTGGGTAATGGTTGGTTCTGAAACCCCGATGGAATCGATTCGTTGACTGATTGTTAAAATCGCTGATTGCATGTCATCAGAAGTCACTTCTCCACCATCTGTAGCTGTAGCCTCCAGGACGACATTGACCCCACCGGTCAAATCCAGACCATAATTCATCTTTGAACCGATATTTCCAATATTATAAATACCGACATTAACACCATTAAATAAAACGTAAGCTCCTAGGCCGATTAAAATGATAATAGCAATTAAAAGTAATGAGCTTTTTGTTTTACTGGTGCCTTTTTTCGTTTTAGCCATTTTTTACCTCCTCATCGCTCTCATATTGCGCAACCAGTGTCTTCATGGCCGCCAGCCGTAAAAGCACTGCATCTTTTCCCAGTACATCCATGATCAAAGTCAGGTCAGGGCCATGCATTTCTCCGGTAATCATGATCCGGGCTGGCATATAGAGCATTTTTCCTTTTATCTTTTCTTCTTTTTGAATTTCTTTTAAAATTGCTTTAGCCCGCTCGACATCAAGCTTTTCTGAGCTGGCAATCTTTTCAGCCAGAACTTTATACAAGCGACCGGTTGATTCTTCAGCTAAAAGTTCCAGCGCTTCTGGGTCGGTGATTTCAAACTGGTCATTTAAAATATGAGCCAATTCCTCGGGAATCTGCGCAAAATACTCAATTCTTTCCTTTAGAAGTTGTGCAACTTTACCAAGCCATTCACTTTTTTCTGATATCTGATCAGGACTTATGGTTTCTGAATCCAGTAAAAAGGGCAGCATATTTTCAACAAATTTTTCTGTCGTCAGTTCTTTGATATAATGAGCATTCATCCAGTTTAGTTTAGCCCGGTCAAAAACCGCGCCAGATTTATTGATTCGGGAAAAATCGAAGGCCTGGATCAGCTCATCAAGCGAAAATATTTCCTGCTCACTGTCCGGACTCCATCCCAAGAGTGCCAGAAAATTGATTAGGGCTTCCGGTAAATAGCCCTTCTTTAAGAAGTCTTCCACCGACACATCACCCTGGCGTTTACTGAGTTTCTTACGATCATCATTTAAAATATTGGGCAGGTGAACAAAGAGCGGTTTTTCCCAGCCAAAGCACTCGTATAGATAGATATGTTTTGGTGTGGATGGCAGCCATTCTTCACCGCGAATGACATGACTGATCTGCATTAAATGATCATCCACGACCACAGCAAAATGATATGTGGGAAAGCCGTCTGCTTTGATTAAAACCTGATCATCCAGATCATCGGTGTTCATTTCAATATGGCCTCTTACGACATCATCAAAGGCAATCTGATGATTGGCAGGCAGCTTTAAGCGAATGGTATAAGACTCACTATTTTTAAGTTTCTGGTCAATTTCCGCCGCAGTCAGGTCGCGGCAGTGGCCATCATAGCGCGGGGTTTGGCCATTTTCCTTTTGCTGTGCTCGCAAGGTATCCAGTCGATCCTTTGAACAGAAACAATAATAGGCATGACCCTGATCCAACAGCCTTTTGATATAGTCCTGATAAATAGCCAGGCGTTCAGATTGAATGTAGGGACCCAAATCACCGATTTGATCTACTTGTCCATCTTTTAAAATCAGACCTTCATCCGTTTCAATTCCTGTTACCATCAAGGCATTTAACAAGTTTTCGGTTGCCCCCGCTTCCAGTCGCGTCCGATCTGTATCTTCAAGGCGCAGAAGAAACTTGCCATTCATTTTCTTTGCATATATATAGTTATACAACGCCGTTCTTAGACTGCCGACATGCACATTGCCAGTCGGACTTGGCGCAAAACGATCTCTAATCATCGAATCCTCCATTTATTGATTTCTAACTTTTTTATTATATCACTATCGCTCTATTTTTCATAATAAGTTTTGCATTTCTGACCATATTTTTTTTACCCCGCCAGCCGGCCGACGTTTTTTTGAATCGACTATTAAACTCTCGATTGGACATATTGAGAATGGTTTCAGGCCAGGGGTACTTGTCATCATGCTGAGTCAAAAATGCCGCTTCACCTGTTTTTCTTAAATGTTGATTAAAAGGACACCGTGTCTGGCACAGATCACAGCCATACAAATAGTCTTTAAAATACTTTTCTTCTGACGCATCGATTTCTTTTTTCTGGGTCAAATAGGACAGACATCTCCGGGGATCATAAGAAAAGTTTTGACCTAGCGCGGCCGTGGGACAGGCGTCAATGCAAATGCGACATGCACCGCAAAGGCTCTCTTTGACTGTCTTTGTAGCAAATTCAATTTCCTGATCAAGGAGGATTTGTCCAATAAAGAAAAATGACCCCAGATCTTCATTGATCAGACAATTGTTTTTTCCAAAAAAACCCAGACCGGCCCGATAAGCCGAACCACGATCCACTAGGCCACTGTTATCAACAAAGATTTTATACTCAATTCGATCAGCTTCAGAAAGCTTTTCATTTAGCGCCGTCATCAAGGCTTGACCTTTTTCCTGCAAAACTTGGTGATAGTCCTGACCCCAGGCCATTGAAGATAATTTTAGTCGGCTATTTATATCTTTTGGCTCTTCAAAGCCCTGATAGTAATTAAGTAAAAAAACAATTCCCATCTTAGCTCCTGCAAAGTATTGATGGTAATCAATGCGTTTCTCAGGAACATCTCTTTCAAATCCGGTCACATGACCTTTTTGATAGCGTTCGTTAAGTTTTTCATAACACTCCTGCAAGGGTTCAACCGAGAAAAAACCAATTTTGTCGATACCCAGCAAATTTGCGCAATTTTTTACAATTTGTTCAGTTACCATTTTTCTCCAAATAAAAAGGGCATCATGCCCTTTGCAGACTGAAAACTAAGCTAATTTTACTACCTAAGCACCGACAATTGGCTTTTCAGCTGTCTGCCTCGGAGCGAACAGTTGCTCAGAAATGCTTTTTATTAGCACTTCCAAATAGGGCAACTGTACGAATCCGCGCGCAGACTGCGAAATCCAATTGTCGGTGCGGGGTTTGTCTACAAACTGAAAGGGCAGAATGCCCTTTAAAGCTTTTCTTCGATACATTTCCAGGCTTCTTCTTTGCCCAGCAGCGTTTCAGCCGAAAATAAAATAACTTCTTGCTCTTGCTTGGCTGATAAAGTATTGCGTATTTTTTTCAATGCTTTTTTTGCATCGTTTTTAGAAATTTTATCTGACTTAGTGGCAATTACAACGGGATTCAAACCATAATAACACAGCCAATCATACATTAAGCGATCATCTTCAGATGGTTCATGCCGAGAATCAATGAGCAAGAATATCTGGACAATATTTTTTCGCTCTCTCAGGTACTCCTCGATCATCATGCCCCATTTTTCCCGCTCTTTTTTGGATACTTTCGCGTAGCCATAACCGGGCATATCGACAAAATAGAATTGTTCATTGATGCGATAAAAGTTCATGGTTTGGGTTTTTCCTGGTTGTGAACTGGTACGCGCCAGTGCTTTTCTTCTGATTAATGTATTAATAAATGAGGATTTACCAACATTAGAACGCCCCAGCAGGACGATTTCCGGTAAATCGTCCTGGGGATACTGGGCTTGTGATACAGCGCTGATTATAATTTCAGCCTTCGAAACATTCATTTAATTCTCCACTTATTTAAAAACAATGCTGATGACTTCATCCATTTTAGAAACCATATTAATGTTTAAAGCCTCCAATACAATTTCTGGCACATCTTCCAGATCTTTTTCATTTTCTTTTGGCAGAATGATTTCTTTAATGCCTGAACGATGAGCAGCTGTTAATTTTTCGCGCAAGCCACCAATGGGCAGAACCCTACCTCGTAAGGTAATTTCGCCGGTCATTGCCAAATTCTGCGGCACACCCTGATTGGTCAGTGCCGAGATTAAAGCTGTTGCAATGGTAATGCCAGCAGATGGACCGTCTTTAGGCACGGCACCTTCCGGTACATGGATATGGATATCTTTTTTGGTATAAAAGTCTTTATCGATATTTAGTGCCTCAACCTGTGATCGGATATATGAGATTCCGGCCTTGACGGATTCCTTCATGACGTCTCCCAGCTGACCGGTAATTTCAATTTTACCGCTGCCATCAACCACGATAACTTCAATTTGCAGCGTATCGCCACCAACTGGTGTCCAGGCCAAACCATTGACCAGGCCAACTTCTTTGGTGTCTTCAGCCATATCAAAAGAAAAACGATGCTTGCCTAAAAATTTTGTCAGGTTTTTTTGGGTGATACTGATGGACTTTTTATCATTTTCCACAATTTCTTTAGCGGCAACGCGACAGATCTGAGCTATTTTTCGATCCAGTTCACGCACGCCGGATTCCCGGGTATAATACTCGATGATATTTTTTAAGACACCCTCACTGATGCGACAGGTTGATTTTTTCAAACCATGGATTTCAAATTGTTTTGGTATCAGATAGCGCTTGGCAATTTCCAATTTTTCGCTTTCGACATAGCCATTGACATCAATAATTTCCATTCGATCCAAAAGCGGTCGCGGAATAGTATTGAGAGAATTGGCAGTGGTCAGAAAGAGCACCTGGGATAAATCAAAGGGCAATTCAAGATAATGATCGGTAAATGAATTGTTCTGTTCCGGATCAAGCACTTCCAAAAGGGCTGAAGCTGGATCACCATTGAAATCCTGACCTAGCTTATCAACCTCATCCAGCAAGAATAAAGGATTACGACTACCAACTTTTTTGAGGCTGTAGATAATACGACCTGGTATAGCCCCAATATAGGTTCGCCGATGACCTCTGATTTCAGCTTCATCGCGAACCCCACCTAAAGACATGCGAATGTATTTACGGTTGAGGGCTCGGGCAATTGACTTGGCAATCGACGTTTTTCCAACTCCCGGCGGTCCAACTAAACAAATAATTGGTGATTTAAGCCCGCTGGAAAGCTGCAAGACTGATATATACTCAAGGATTCGCTCCTTGACATTTTTTAGCGAATAGTGGTCTTCGTCCAGGATTTTACGGGCGACAGACACATCCAAGGTCTCTTCTGTCATGGTGTTCCATGGCAGATCAAGAATCCATTCAACATATGTCTGGATCAAGCCAGCTTCTGATGAGCCCTGCGGTACTTTATTAAGACGATTTATTTCGCCCAGCACCTTGTCTCTGACTTCATCTTCAACATCCAACTCTTCCAGACGTTTTTTATATTTATCAACATCCGTTTGAACATCACCTTCACCCAATTCATTCTGGATGATTTTGATCTGTTCCCGCAGATAGTATTCGCGCTGGTGTTTATACATCTCATTGCGAACTTTTTCATCGATGTTGTTTTCAATTTTAATCAGTTCTACTTCTTCGACTAAAATCTCATAAGCCAAGCGCAAACGCTTATTAATATCCGTTTCCTGAATCAGCCGCTGGCTTTCCTGGGCTTCAAGAAATAGATTAGCACCAACCGTATCAATCAGCTGATCGGGGTTTTCGATTGATTCAACCGAAATCACCAGATCGGTTGCCACCTTTCTGGTAATATTCATATAGTTGGCAAAGGTTTCCCGAATCATTCGAATAAGGGTTCTATTTTCTTTGGTGTCGCGGTAAATTGATTTGACAATTTCTGTCTTGACCATAAAAAATGGATCAATGCTTTCAAAATCAACGATCTCCCGGCGTTCTCTGACTTCAACCAGGACTCTGACTAAACCATCCGGCATCTTTAAAAGTTGCTTGATCTTTACCTTGCAACCGATGCGATAGAAATCATCGGTGGTGATCTCTTCTTTTTTCATTTCCTTCTGCGTGACAAGTAAAGCCATCTGATTTCTTTCCATAGCCACTTCCAGCGCTTTTACCGATTTAGGTCGACCAACATCAAAATGAATGACCATGCCTGGAAATACACTCATACCGCGCAGCGGTATCAGTGGCAGAACTTCTTTTTCCATCAATATCAGTTCTGAATCTGCTAGCTTTGCCTGTCCTGAAATATCTTCTGAAATAGTATTATTATCAAAACTTTTTTTCATTGTCATTCCCCTTTCACATTTATCCATTTGACAGGAAAAGGCTGTACGAAGCCTATTGAAAAGTTTTCCTTAGACCTGCGAACAGCCAAAATTTATTATTTAAGAAACTTCATCGCTTTTTTCAAGTTCCAGATTATTACTAAGAATGAGAATTGGTTCAACCTTATTCTCGACAACGTCTTTGGTAATAATAACGCGCTCAATGTTCTCGTTGGAAGGCACTTCAAACATAATATCCAGCATGATGGTCTCGATAATCCCTCGCAGACCACGGGCGCCGGTTTTATTATCCAGTGCTTTTTTGGCGATCGAAATCAGAGCATCCTGTTGAAACTCAAGGTCGACCCCTTCAATTTTAAACATTTTGATATATTGCTTGACTAAAGCATTTTTAGGTTCCGTTAAAATTTCGATTAAGGCTTCCTCATCTAAATGCTCCAGTGATGCAATAACCGGGATCCGGCCGATAAACTCGGGGATCAAACCATATTTCAAAAGATCCTGAGGCTGAACATCCTTATAGTCATCATCCTCAAGCTTTTGAGCACTGTTTCTGATGTCGGCGCCAAAACCTATCGAACTTTTGTCAATGCGGTTTTCGATGACTTTATCCATGCCGTCAAAGGCACCACCACAAATAAATAAAATATTATTGGTATTAATCTGGATAAAATCTTGATGGGGATGCTTTCTTCCCCCCTGTGGTGGAACATTAGCAACGGTTCCCTCCAGAATTTTTAAAAGCGCCTGCTGAACACCTTCGCCGCTGACATCACGAGTAATGGAAGGATTATCACCTTTTCGGGCGATTTTATCAATTTCGTCGATATAAATAATCCCGGTTTCGGCTCGTTCCACATCGAAGTTGGCAGCCTGAAGGAGTTTAAGAAGAATATTCTCAACGTCTTCGCCGACATAACCGGCTTCTGTTAATGACGTTGCATCCGCAATGGCAAAGGGAACATTTAAGACTCTGGCCAGTGTTTGCGCCAAAAGTGTTTTACCTGAACCAGTGGGACCAATTAAGAGGATATTGCTCTTTTGCAATTCAACGTCCGGATCATTTTCAACAATTGAGGAAATTCTTTTGTAGTGATTATAAACGGCTACTGATAAAGCACGTTTGGCTTTGTTTTGTGAAATGACATATTCGCTTAATTTTTCTTTTATCTCTTTGGGCTTGGGTACGGAGTCCATGGAAATATCAGCAGCGATATTTTCGACGTCAATAATCTCCTGACATAATTCGATGCATTCATTGCAAATATATACACCTGGTCCCGCTACCATCCGTTTTACCTGAGACTGGCTTTTTCCGCAGAATGAACATCTTGCTGAATCAAATCCATCATCTTTTTTCGTCATCTTCAAGCCTCCTATCTTTTAACAATAATCTCGTCAATTAAGCCATAGGCTTTCGCCTGCTCAGCTGTCATGAAATTATCACGGTCTGTATCTTTCGCAATAGTTTCCAGTGGCTGGCCTGTTCTTTCACTTAAAATACTGTTAAGTTTTTCTCTTGTTTGAATTAATCGACGGGCATGTATTTCCACGTCGGTACTTTGACCCTGGGCACCGCCAAGGGGCTGGTGAATCATTATTTCACTGTTGGGCAAAGAAAAGCGCTTACCCTTTTGGCCAGCAGCTAGAAGGAAGGCTCCCATCGAGGCTGCCATGCCCACACAGATTGTTGATACATCACATTTGATATAATTCATGGTGTCAAAAATTGCCATTCCTGAGGTAATCGAGCCGCCCGGACTATTAATATAAACCTGAATGTCTTTTTCAGCGTTTTCTGATTCCAGAAAAATCAGCTGGCCAACAATCAGTGACGACATGGCATCATTGACTTCTCCATTTAAAAATATGATCCGTTCTTTTAAAAGACGAGAAAACAGATCAAAGGATCGTTCTCCCCGCCCAGTCTGTTCAATCACCATTGGGACGAGATTTCCCCTTATCTCCCTGTGATCTGTTATACTCCTTAACATAAGCAGTTATCTCAACTTTCTAATTAATTATGCTTTTACCACTGCTGCATCCACTAACAGGTCAACAGTTTTTCTTCTTTTAACATTGGCTTCAATGTATTCTTTCATACGATCCTGAATCGAATTTTTATATTCTTCAAAATCTTTTCCGTAAGCTTCGGCAAAAACTTTGATTTCTTCGTCAATTTCTTCTTCAGAGACTGCTATGTTTTCTACTTCACCAATTGTTGCCAATACCAGTTCAATCCGGATATTCTTTTCAGCATCACCTTTTAAGTTGTTGCGGAAATCTTCGCGATTTGTATTGGTATATTTGAAATAGTCATCGAGGGTTAGACCCTGCTGACTCATCTGGTTTTCAAAATTTTGCATGGTCTGATCGACTTCTTCTTCGATCATCAGATAAGGCACGTCAAATTCAGCAGCGTTTAAGGCAAATTCAACAGCATCAGACTGTGCTTTTCCTTTCAGCTCTTCTTTTTCAGAATCGAATAATTTTTTTGACAGGTCTGCCTTGTATTCTTCAAGTGTGTCAAATTCGCTGATGTCTTTTGCAAATTCGTCATCCAGTTCTGGCAACTCTTTTTCTTTAATACCCTTAATTGCCACTTTGAAAACAACATCTTGGCCTTTTAAATTTTCAGCATGATAATCTTCCGGGAAAGTAACATTTACATCCAGGCTCTCTCCAATTTTTGCGCCAATTAATTGTTCTTCAAAACCGGGGATAAAAGTCTGGCTGCCGATTTTTAAATCATAGTCAGAATCTTTTCCACCAACAAAGGGTTCGTCGCCTAAAAATCCTTCGTAATCGATGGTAGCAGTTGAGCCATCTTTCACTTCCCCTTCTTCAAGAGTGATTAAACGGCTGTTCTGATCCTGCATTTTTTGCAACTCTGCCATAATTTTTTTATCATCAATAACTGGCTCGAGGGAATCAATTTCGGCCCCTTTATAGTCGCCCAGAACAATTTCTGGTTTTACACCAACTTTAACGATAAAAGTGGCGCCTTCTTCTTCGCTGATTTTCTCAATCTGTTCCAGATCAGGACGCGTAACAGGATTAAGCTCTAATTCTTCGATTGCCTTTGTGAATGCAGGTGGAAAAACAATGTCAATTGCATCTTCCATAAAAACGCCTTTGCCATAGTGGGATTCAATTACCTGCTTAGGCACTTTACCTTTTCTGAATCCTGGCACAGAAAATCTTTTTCTATTCTTATCATAGGCCTTGCGAACTGCCTGTGAATATTCTTCAGGACTAACCTCAATTTTTATTGTTGCGGTACTTTTTTCAATACTTTCTAATGTTGAACTCATGTTTTCCTCCGTATCCTCATCTTAAATTATAGTTTACATTCAATTTTAACAGTATAACATAGGAATTTTTCCATATCAATAATAAAACTGCGCTTATTATAAAACTTAAGTCATTTTATCATATCCAATTAAATCCGACAATTTTTCTGAATAAACTTAAAGAAATCCTTATTCAATATTGAAGCTCAGACGTAAGTCTGAGCTTCTGTGCGTTGACAAACCCCACACCGACCAATTGGATTTCGTAGTCCGCGCGCGGATTCGTACAGTTGCCCAATTTGAAATCGCTAATTATAAACGATTTCCAGCAACT
>JASGLP010000052.1 GCA_030156895.1 Eubacteriaceae bacterium
GGCCAGGCAGTTTATTTTTCTGAGCAAGAGATCATCCTTGATCACCTGGCCTCCAAAAAAAAAGCCAAGTCTATGGCCAAATATTATTGCCAAAAGCAGGGCGGCCTAAAAGTACGCACAATCGCTTCATGCTAAATTAATCACTCCAAAATCGTGAATGGTAGACAGTTTGTAGACAAACCCCGCACCGACCAATTGGATTTCGCAGTCTGGGCGCGGCCACAGGAACTACGTTCCTTTTGGCTCGCGGGCAGTCGCCAAATATAAATGAATTTTACTTGGCTCATTGCCTTCGCGAAGATTCGTACAGTTGCCCAATTTGAAAGTACTAATAAACAGCATTTCCAAGCAACTGTTCGCCCCGAGGCAAACAGCTGAAAAACCAATTGTCGGTGCTTAGTTAGCAAAAATCAACTTTGTCTTCAATCTGAAACAGACAGTTTTCTTGACTGTCTGCTTTTTTGACGAGTTTTTAGTTTTTTATCAGCTATTTATATCCTTCTTTATAGAAATGTACTTTTATCTTTTCAGACGGCCTTTTACAGTTTATGATATGGGTATAGTTCGCTAAAAAATTAAAATATAAAATATTTTAGAAAAATATTTTATATTCCCTTGACCTTGCCGCTACGTTATCCCTTATCCTTAAATCAGGAGGTGATCAAACTGGAATATACGATTAAAGAACTAGCCGATCTGGCCGGGGTCAGCAACCGAACCCTGCGTTATTACGATGAGATTGACCTGCTGTCACCCGAGCGGATCAATCAATCCGGCTATCGTATCTATGGCAGTGCCCAAGTCGACCGGCTACAGCAGATTTTATTTTACCGCGAGCTGGATATTGACTTGAAAACCATCCAGACGATATTAAAAAATCCGGATTATAGCCGTCTGGAGTCACTTAAAAGCCATCTGGATGCTTTAACCGAAAAACAGGAACGAACCCAACAGCTGATTGATACGCTAAGGAAAACCATTTTAGAAGAGGAAGGAAAAACAAGCATGAAAGATCAGGAAAAATTTGTCGGCTTTAAAAAAGAAAAAATTGCTCAAAATGAAGCACAGTATGGAGCTGAAATCCGCCAAAAATACGGCGATAAAAACATTGATACCGCTAATCAGAAATTGATGGCTATGTCTCAGGCAGAATATGAAAGCACTGAGGAACTGGGGAAAAAAATTAACAGCTTGCTGGAAGAGGCCGTTCTGGCTGGCCAAACCCCCGAGAGTGAGACCGGTAAAAATCTGGCCTTATTACATCAAGAGTGGATTAAAGCCCAATGGACCACTTATTCGGTTCAAGCTCATCATGGTTTAGGCCAAATGTATGTCGCAGATGACCGCTTTAAAGCCTACTACGACGGCAATGTGCCCGGCTGCGCCGAATTTCTGTGTGCGGCCATTCAACACTGGATCAAATGACAAAGAGACGCCGTGCGTCTCTCAGACTGAAGACATAAGTTAATAACGAATTACCTGAGCACCGACAATTGGCTTTTCAGCTGTCTGCCTCGGGGCGAACAGTTGCTGGAAAATGTTTCTCATTAACACTTTCAAATTGGGCAACTGTACGAATCCGCGCGCAGACTGCGAAATCCAATTGGTCGGTGCGGGGTTTGTCTACGCACTGTCCGCGCGTCTCTTTTTACTTTAAAAAAGTTTGGTGGTCCACTGGGAACAATCCCAGACCTGGTCCACAAAGCCTTCATAGAAATCCGGTTCGTGGCAGACCATTAGAACCGCCCCGCTGTAATCGGTCAGGGCCCGTTTTAATTCTTCTTTGGCGTCCACGTCCAGATGATTGGTAGGCTCATCCAAAACCAGGACATTGGAATCGCGGTTAATCAGCTTACAAAGTCTCACCTTGGCCTGTTCGCCTCCACTTAAAACCTTGACCATACTCTCAATATGTTTGGTGGTCAAGCCACATTTAGCCAGAGCCGCCCGCACTTCATACTGGGTATAAGAGGGAAATTCCTGCCAGACTTCTTCAATGCAGGTGGTTCTGATATTTTGATCCATTTCCTGCTCAAAATATCCAATTTCCAGCTTTTCGCCTTTTTCAACTTCCCCGTCAATCGGCGGTATCAATCCCAAAATACTCTTTAAAAGGGTTGTCTTACCGATCCCATTGGTGCCCTTTAACACAATTTTCTGTTTTCGTTCCATAGTCAGGTTCAATGGCTTAGATAAAGCTTCTTCATAGCCGATAACCAGATCCCGGGCTTCAAAAAGAATCCGGCCGCTAGTTCCAGCTTCTTTAAAATTAAAGCGTGGCTTGGGCTTCTCTCCGGCCAGCTCAATAATCTCCATCTTATCCAGCTTTTTCTGGCGGGACATAGCCATATTTCTGGTCGCCACCCGGGCCTTGTTGCGAGCGACAAAATCCTTAAGTTCCGCGATTTCATTCTGCTGACGATTGTAGGCTGCCTCTTCCTGGGCTCTTTTAGCTGCCAGCACCTCTTTAAATTTTTCATAATCGCCGACATAGCGGGTCAGTTTCTGATTATCCATATGATAAATAATATTGATCACTGAGTTTAAAAAGGGCAAATCATGAGAAATCAGAATAAAGGCATTTTCATACTCATTGAGATAGCGTTTAAGCCATTCAATATGAGCCTCATCCAAATAATTGGTGGGCTCATCAAGGAGCAGAATATCGGGTTTTTCCAAAAGCAGCTTACCTAATAAAACTTTGGTTCTCTGCCCGCCGCTTAATTCAGAAATATCTTTATCCAGACCGATTTCATTTAAGCCCAAGGCTCGACCAATCTCTTCCACCTTGGAATCGATCAGATAAAAATCATGATACTCCAGCAATTCCTGAAGTTCTCCCACTTCTTCCAGAGCTGCCTCCAGGGCTTCCGGGCTGCAATCTCCCATCTCGTCATACAAAGTATTGATCCGCTTTTCGATATCCAATAAAAATTCAAAAGCCGAAGCCAAAACATCCCGAATGGTCATCCCTTTTTTTAAGCTGGCATGCTGATCCAGGTAGCCGACCCGGACATTTTTCGACCAGGTCACTTTCCCTTCATCGGGCATCAGTGATCCGGTGATAATATTCATAAAAGTGGATTTACCTTCTCCATTGGGACCAATCAGACCGATATGCTCGCCTTTTAGTAGGCGGAAAGAAACCTGATGAAAAATCGCCCGATCCCCAAAACCATGAGAAAGCTTCTCGACATTTAAAATACTCATTGTAGCTGCAAAATCTCCATTTCAATGTTTTTCATTGCCGAAAACCTGATTTCGACAGTCCACTTCCTATTATACCTAAGAAGCGTTAGGGAATCCAGCAGTTACGATAAAATTAAGCCAATAGAATTTTTTTATTGTGCTACTGAATATTTTTAATTAAAATATGCTATATAGTAATATATCATCCTTTGCAGGCAGACACCGCATCAGCTCATTTGATCTCCAGGTCTCTACACTGCATGATCAACTTATATTTGAGAGGTATAAAATGGACTATCTTCAAGATTTACGCTATAAAGGATTGCAATTGCTGCAATATCTGATTATTATTCTTTCCGTCGCCGCTGCTGCCAACGCAATGATTGGCAATCAAGGCCTTATGCTTGCAATTGCAGACCTTATTCCCGGCTTCGTTATGCTAATATTGATTATTTTACAGCGAGTTAATGGTAATGCCCGCAATCTGGTTCGGATTTTAACCATTACAGCTCTAAACCTGATCATCATCCCAGTCCTCTGGTTTCATTCACCCGGTATCAATAGTGCCATCCCATTATACTCGCTGGTGAGTATTATTCTATCCGCTTTTTTTGCCAAAAAAATAGTTGAATTCTTATTACCTGTTTTTGGCCTTGCCTACTCAATTTTTATGATCCGCTATGTCCTCATCAATCCCGCCTTTTTTACACAAGTGCCTGACAAAGATATTTTTATTTATAGCTATATGTTTCATTTCTTTATGATTGCAGTGCTGCTGATGATCGGCATTTTTTTCATCAATAAGTCCTTTGAAAAAGATCAGGAAAAATTTTTCAGACTATCCATCACGGATGAACTCACCGGCCTCTACAATCGGATGTATTTTTTCAAATGTGGACTGGAGGCTTTTGAAGACTTTATTCGCTACAGCACAAAATTCACGCTTCTGATGATCGATCTGGACAGCTTAAAAACCGTTAATGACCGATATGGCCATGCCGCAGGAGATCTCGTTCTCAAAGAATTTGCCAACATCCTGACCAATACCTTGAGAACAGTGGATGTTGCCGCCCGAATCGACGGCGAAGAGTTTGCTGTTATTTTAAAGAATACCGACATCAGACAAACTGCTGTTGTCGCTGAAAGAATCCGAGAATCCCTTGCTCAAACAGAAATTGAATTCAAAAAAGAACAATTTAATATGACCTGCAGCATCGGCGGTCATCAGGCAAGTTCCATGTCTAATTCCTTTGATGACGTCCTGGTCGAGAGCGAAAAAAAGATGTTGATCGCCAAAGAAAACGGAAAAAACCGCGTCAGTTTAAAACTGTAGCAGCAAAGCAGCTCCCTATTCAACAGTCTGGAAAGGGAATTTATCCAAACAAATGCGGAAATAGTAAGTGTATTGCAATACCTACAAAAATAAATAAGGCTATACTTCTGTGCATAACAAACCAAATACCTTTGCGTGGCTGTTTTGTCACACTGGCGTAAATTCCCAGACCCACTTGAGTCGCCATTAAAGTAGCGGCAATTAAACCCGTGATATTTAAACCAAACCGTGAATACTGTATGGCAAAATGGGAAAGTAATAAAAGCAATGTCGCTATACCAAAAATTTTGTGATTTTTGACAAATAACATCATCAAGAATTTCATCACTTTATCAGCGCTGGGATTTTTTTTGATCACCTTACCATATCGTTTGTTAATAACCTTTAAAATAAAATTTAATAAAGTCCCTGCATAAGCCCCGATCAGCAGCCAACCAAATAATTCACCTAATTCTCTCAACTTATTTCCCTCCATCAATCTGCATTATCGCTTCTTTTTAAAAGTTTTCGGTGTTTTCTCTAGCTTAAATCATTAAAATCTCCATAAATCACTTAAAATAACAACTCTTTCCGGCAGTATCTATATCATATCACAAAAAGAGGCCACTGATTAAACTTTGCTATTTTCCTCCAGTTTATCCGCGGTGGTAAATATTCTGCCTTCTTCGTAACCCTGAGCATAGAACTGATGATGATAAACCTGATCCTTATCCTGATGAGGACGATGCTTTAGCGGTTTTAAAATTTCTTTAACTTCAGCCGGGATAGCCATCACCAGCCCCCATTCCATATTTTCGGTTTCTTGAATTGCATAGGCATCTTCAAGCCCCTCATAAAAACCCTGTCCATAGCTTTCACAGGCATCATTAATGGTTTTTTCTGCGACATCCTGAGCCATCATCATCTTTTTAATATTTACAAGATTCGACTGCACACAATCAACTGCATAGGCAAAAACACTGTTGCAGATCATTGCATCATCTTCATAGCCGTAAAAAATAATATAATGAGTATCCGTATTATCCGGGGTGATTAAATAGAATACACAGCAGTTGTTTTCCGCGATTACATCGGCCAATCCCGCCATCCAGTGATCTTTCTGATTTGTATAAAAGAGATCACTATCTATTTTTACCGGCTTTTCATCGAAAGTCTTAATATCCCGTTCTGTCAGTTTATATTCAACCATTAATTTTTTTGCTTTTAAAATGGCATTATTGGCTTCATTCTGATTTGGGCTGGTCCCCAATGCCAACAGTTTTTTTATTCTATCTCTGATATTCGAATCCATAAAACTCCTCATCCTTTCACATTAAAAATTTTAGGCAGTTTAGAACAATTCTTTTTACAATCATATTCTCATTCTATTTTTCTGTCAAGCAGCATTTATTTTCTAAGATCTTTTTAATGAACCTTTCAGATGTTGCGAAAACTTTTAACGTGCCATACTTCTAATGCAACACCAGCGTTTGCGCTGACTTCATCTTCAAATTAAAAGCTGACCACCTCAGACGCATCCAATTATCTTCAGCAAACAATTACAAGCCAATTAGTCCCTTTTAAAATCAAAATTTTCACTGGATTAACTTTATTTATCACGATATAATAATAGTTAGTATTCAAACTATTAGTTTTCAAATTATAAGGAGTGCTATGGAATCAAGTTTTCACTATTTACTGATGATCAATCAAGCCTTATTGAGGAAAAGAGTCTTGTCACAACTTTCCGGACTGACATCCGGTCAACCTAAGATTCTTGAATATCTTACTCATCATGACGGCAGTATTCAAAAAGAAATTGCAAGAGGCTGCCAGATTGAAGCCGCTACGCTGACAACTCTTTTAAAAAGCATGGAAGACCAGAAGCTAATTGAACGACGTATGATTAATCAGAACCGACGCAGCAACTTTGTTTTTCTTACAAACTTAGGCCGGGAAAAATCTGCACAAGTCGAAACGATCTTTAATCAAGCGGAAGCTCAAGCCTTTAATGGCATCTCAAATGCCGAAAAGGAGCAATTTTTGAACACTTTTCAAAAAATCTGCACGAATTTAACAAGCACGGAGAGTCACAATGAATCATAAAAAACTATTTAAACGATATTTTATCTTTTCAGTCGGCGTTATTATCAACTCTTTTGGCATCAGTTTTATCACCAAAGCCAATCTGGGAACCTCCCCCATCTCCAGCCTGCCCTACACCTTGAGTCTGGGATTTGCGCCCAGTCTGGGTACCTTTACCCTCTATATGAGTATTGTGCTGATCATTCTGCAAATAATACTCTTAAGAAAAAATTTTCCTAAATGCTATTTTCTGCAAATACCGGTTTCCATTCTCTTTTCAGTTTTCATCGATCTGAGCATGTCCTTCCTAACCTTTATGAACCCGATAGCTTTTGTTCCCCGGTTAGCTGCATTGCTTTTGGGCTGTCTTATTCTGGGTTTTGGAGTTTATCTGGAAATGGTGGCCGCCTTCGCTTTATCTCCAGTTTTCTGGAAATCGAGGCTGCTACGGAAACTGATTCGCTATTCCAAAATCAGTCTGCTACAAATTCCGGAAAAACCGTTATTACCATTAGTCGTGAATACGGAAGTGACGGCCGAAAAATCGGAATCGCCTTATCTGAAAGATTGGGATTCTCTTATTATGACAAAAAAATAATTGCCATGACTGCCGAAAGTTGTAATCTGCCTGAATCGGAAGTAGAAGCCAATGAAGAAAAGATGCAAAGCCCGCTGTTGAATGATCTGTTGTCTTTTTATAATAATCCCGAGGAAGATACAACCCTGCTTGATAAACTCTATCACACTGAAACTGAAATGATTAGAAATGTCGCCACCAAAGGTAATTGCATCATTATTGGTCGCAGCGCCGACTATATTTTAAAAGATTTCAACAACTGCGTTAATATTTTTATCTTCGCCAGCGATGCCTATAAAATCGCCAATATCATGAAAAGAGAGAATTTAAGTCGCCTGGCGGCGCAAAAACATATGCAGACTATTAACAAAAGAAGATTCATTCATTATAAATACTATACCGGAAAAATTTTTGGTCTTTCAAAAAATTACCATCTTTGTTTGGATATCAGTAAACTTGGCTTTGACAATACCCTTGCGATCATTCAGGACTATCTGGCTTTGAATGATCAGTCAAAAATAAAATTAAGCGCCTAATTATCCCATCCAAAATCTTGCAAAAGCTGTGATCCGAAAACTATCACAAAACAAAAAAATCATCAAAATATAAGGGTCATCACTTAAAACACAAAAATAGTTCAAAAAAAAACGCCGGATCGGCAACTTCAATTGTTGCTGTCCGACGTTTTTTCTAATCTTTAATCAGATTGATTACCACCAGCAGAATCGCAGCCCCAACAAAGGAAACAAAGATGCTCCATAAATTTAAGCCCGTCACGCCAGCCTGACCAAAATATGAAAATATCCAACCACCAATGATGGCTCCTAAAATACCAATCAGCACATTTTTAACCAGTCCCATTTTCTTATTGTTACTGGTAATAATACTGGCCAGCCAGCCTGAAATTGCACCTAAAATTATCCATGTGAAAATGCCCATATCCGCCTCCTTTATTTTCGTTTATCTGATTTCTGGGCAATACGCATGCCCACTTCCTGAAAAAACTGCACAATGATAACCAGTAACACAACCGTAACAATCATAACCCCTGTTTCATAGCGATAATAACCAAAGCGAATGGCAATATCACCCAGGCCGCCGCCGCCAACAATCCCGGCCATGGCTGAATAACCTAAAATGGTCGTCACTGCAATAGCTGCCCCCATTAAAAGTGAAGGCTTAGCCTCAGGAATCAGTACCTTGGTCACAATTTGCATGGGGCTGGCCCCCATGGAAAGGGATGCTTCGACAATTCCCTGATCCACTTCCTTTAAAGAAGACTCTACCAGGCGGGCAATAAATGGCGCCGCCGCAAGCACCAGCGGAACAATGGTTGCCGTCGATCCAATGCTGGTTCCGGTTATCAGCCGGGTAAAGGGAATCACCGCAATCAAAAGAATCAGAAAAGGAATTGACCTGGTAATATTTACGACAATATTTAAAAGCAGGTTCAAGGCCTTAAAGGGTTTAATCCCGCCTTCTTCACTGGTCACTAACAGAATTCCCATGGGTATTCCCAGCACATAAGCTAAGAAAGTTGAGGCCAGAGTCATATAAAGGGTTTCAAAAATCCCTTTAATGATTAAAGGTGTCATTGTTGGATCCCACATTTACTTCACCTCCTCAACCAAGATCTGATTAGCTTTCAGATAGGAAATCGCCTTATCTCTGCCGCGATCATCATCTCCGAATTGCACCACCATCTGGCCGTAACTCACACCCTCGATATTTTGCAGCTCGGCATGCAGAATATTGACCAGACACTTGGTTTCCACAACCATTTTGGCAATCACCGCCTCACTGGATGAATGCTCATCAAAAACCAAACGGTAAGCCTGATCAGCCAGATCAGTTTGAACATCATCCCGTTCTGGCAGAATCATTTTTCTGGCAATTTCCGTTTGCGGATTTCTAAATACTTCTTCAACTGTACCTTCTTCGGCGATGTGGCTTTTATCAATGATGGCTACATGGGTGCAGATTTCTTCGACCACACTCATTTCGTGGGTAATAATGACTATGGTAATGCCCAGCTTTTCATTGATTTCTTTTAACAGCTTCAAAATCGCCTTTGTCGTTGAAGGGTCAAGTGCTGAAGTGGCCTCATCACATAATAATATCTTGGGATTATTGGCCAATGCTCTGGCAATGGCAATTCGCTGTTTTTGGCCACCTGAAAGCTGTGAAGGATAAGCTTTGGCCTTATCCGCCAGACCCACCAGAGACAATAGCTCAGCCGTCCGTTTTTTTGCCGTTTCTTTATCAACTCCGGCAATTTCCAGGGGAAAAAGAATATTTTGCTCGGCGGTGCGCTGGGACAGAAGATTAAACTGCTGAAAGATCATCCCTAACGAATAGCGAACGGTCCGCAGCTCCTTTTCTTCGATAGCAGAAATATCCTTTTTATCAATAAAGACCTGGCCGCTGGTAGGTTTTTCCAGCAAATTGATACAACGAACCAAGGTACTTTTGCCAGCACCGCTCATGCCGATAATGCCATAAATCTCACCCTGTCCGATTTTCAAATTAATATCATCAAGCGCATTAACCTGGCCATCCTTAACTTTAAAAACCTTTTTCAGATTTTTTATTTCAATAATTGCTTGTGTTTCCTGCTTCTCGATATGTTCCACCTTCTTATTATAAATTAGCGTTTAAAATGATTAGCAAAACAACTTGCCCAACTCAACCTGTCTTCATCACCGATTCGATCAGTTCTAGCAAAAGTTTATGCAAACGAAAATATTTTAAACCCTTCTGATTATAAACAAGTTTTTTAATTTTTTCAATGTATTTCGATAATTTCGGCACCAAAGGGAAACAGCCCCAGTAGGGCAAATTTAAACCACTGCAAACCAAAAGGAATCCCAATCAGGGTTATACAAAATATCACCCCTAAAATTGCTGACGCCACTGCCAATTCCCAACCAAATAAAAAAATCCAGAAAACATTTAAAATTATCGAAGTCGTTTTTAAATTGTAATACTCCACGGTTCTGCCAAATGGCCATAAAACCAGATTAGCCATTTTAAAAGCCTGCAGTCCGAAAGGAATGCCAATAATCGTGATACAGGCAATAACCCCGGCCAAAAGCCAGCCTACTGCCATAATAAAGCCGCCAAAAACAACCCAGATAATATTCCCCAATACTCTCATATCTTTTTACTCCCAATATCTTTAGCTTGTTTTGCCAGTTCAAAATATTTCTCGTCAATATGACAATATCCGCCCGGGTGTTTATCCAAATATTTCTGATGGGACTCATCGGCCGGATAAAAATTCTCGAGCGGCTTTAATTCTACCACCACTTTATCACGGTATTTTTTTTGCAGATTTGCCAGTGAATCTGCAATAACCGCCTGATCCTCAGAATCAATAAAATAAATGCCGGTCCGGTACTGCGTTCCTGTATCCGGTCCCTGCCTGTTAAGAATAGTCGGGTCGATCACCTGATAATACATTTCTAATAGAAAAGCAAGTGATACTATCTCACTGTCATAGACAATATCAACAACTTCGGCATGACCGGTATTGCGGTAACAGACATCTTCATAACTAGGTGCCTGGGTCTTGCCGTTTGCAAAGCCCACTTGGGTTTCAAGCACCCCTTCTATCTCCTGAAAATATTTTTCAAGCCCCCAGAAACAACCACCTGCTAAAACAATTTCTTTTTTCATTGATTTGTCTCCTTGATAAAAGAATCAATCCACAAAGCCGTCATCTGTTGTTGTTGATCTCGAGAAACACTTCCCGGGCTATCGCCCTCCTGTAATCCATAATCGCCAAAATAGGAGTGATTACCGCCATCAATTGTTTGAAACTCCGTATTTTGTGGCCAAATAGCTGCTGCAAATGATTCCCGGTTAACGATCTGATCCTCAGATCCGGTAATGGCCAGATAGGATAAACCGCTTTCCGCGGAACTTTTATTGGGGTAAGCACCCATCAGAATAACCCCTTGGATCTGATCAGAGTTTGAAACCGCATAATCTGATGCCATGGATCCTCCCAACGAATGACCGGCCATATACCAATTTTTTATATCATTCACTTCATCCATTGCCATCACTTTACTGGCTGCCTCGAGATTTAAAACCGCCAGATTAAAAGGCATTTTAGCAATCACCGTAATTACTCCATTTTCAGCGATTCGTCGCATCAATGGCGCATAAGCTTCTGGCGCAACCTTTCCGCCTGGATAAAAAATCAGGCCAGTTTGCCCATCCGTTTCAGCAGGAACAAAAATGATCGCATCATTTGTTTCTACTATTTTCATGTTTTGGTCTGATTCTAAGGCTTGTAAAGCATTTAAATCAGCACGATAATAATCGCCCAGATAAGTCAGCATTGCCAGCAACAAACAATAAAGCAATATAAGTATCGTCTTAAGAATTTTTTTCATAATTAACCTTCCGCAAAATCGCTTTTTTATTTTGTCTACTTATCTGTCAGATCAAACAAGGATTTGTCAGTTCTCAAAGTCTTTACTCGACATGCATGTCCTATCTTTACACTATATCCTATCTTCAGCGGGCAGTCAAAGTAATTTTACCCCGATAAAACTTTATTAAGCAGACTCAAGCCTATATGATATGCAATCGTCGCCACCTTAAACCGTCAATCCTTTTATAATAGACAATAAGCTATCATTCTTACATTATCAGCCATTTACCATCAATAAAAAATCCTTCTGGGACATTTAATCACAGAAGGATATCACATTCATTAGCCTATTCTCAATACTTCTTTAATATTAAGTATTAGATCTAATGAAAATTGACCGATGCTGGCAGTGCCGCTTTTAAAGGATCAGCTTTTATAAAACTGCGAATATCGTAGGACTGTTTGAAATTACCATTCTGAAATTCCCAATCTTCGAGTTCTGTAATAGTATCAACATCTGACTGTTCCAACGATAAGCGGTAATATTGCGATGCCAGCGAAGACAGAAAAACGTCAGCCGGGATATAATTCTTTTCTTCGATAATTTTAGCCGCTTGATCTTCATTGGCAAGCATCCAGTCAATTGTTGCCTGATAAGCTTTTAAATACTTTATTATAGTTTCTTGATGATCAGCCAGATAGGTCTCAGTTGTAAACACATAGGCATTAGTAAAAATCTGCAGATCTGCCAGACTAATCAGGGCTACAAAACCAGCAGTCTGAACCTTTTGAGCATCGACACCTGATGCCCATAGGGCAACAATATCTCCTGTTTGCGCCGCTGTCACACCGGCTGCATAATCGGAAACCGCAACGATGTTCTGCTCTACTTCGCTAATGCCGGCTACCGTATAGGTTTGATCCACATAATAATCATTGACGGTTCCAATCACAGTCCCCAGGGGCTGTCCAGCCAGATCTGAAAGTGCTTTGATCTGATCTGGGTTCACATAGAGGCTGGTGCCAGCGGTCCCATCCTTGGTCACCTGGGTACTAGCCAAAATTCTTAGAGTTGAGTTTTCGACTGATCCAATCCTGTTTACCAAAGCATAATCTGCCATATTGCCAATCTCTGCCTGACCCAGAGCAACCGCATCAGCAGTATTAATCCCGGCCGCAAATTCAGACACTTCCAGATCAATGCCGTTTTCTGCAAAAATCCCCTGGGTTTCACCAACGGTTGCCACCCATTGTGTAATATTATTGGTCATTACTGCCACCCGCACCGTTTCAGTTTGTTCTGTCTCTGTATCTTGCCCTGAATTCTGCGCTTCATTACCAGCACAGCCAGTCAATCCTACCACCAGTAGAATAGCCACTAAAAGAAAACTCATCCGTTTCTTCTTCATCTTTAAGTACCTCTTCATTCATTAATTACAGGCCAAATCGACCCAATACTTTTTTACCAAATAAGAGCATTAAACGATCTAAAACAAATCCAATTAGTCCCAGAGTGAAAATGCCCACAAATATCCAGTCGGTTCGTTGACACTCCCCATGTCTAAAGCCAGGGGATTCTCGTTTCGATGAGCGTTGCAGTTAAAAACCGTCTTACATGCTCTCCACGAGCGTTAGGTTCGGGCGTGTCCCGCCCTACCACAAAGAAATGGCTACGCCATCAGACGCAAACCTTCATTTAAGATATTTTTAGCAGCATTGAAGTCCCGGTCATGGGCCGCTCCGCATTCCGGACAGATCCATGATCTGACAGCCAAATCCTTTGTTCCCGGCCACTGAGATCCGCATTCAGAGCAGATCTGACTGGATGGATAGAAACGGTCGATTTTTACAACCTGCTTACCGTACCATTCGGCTTTATAGGTCAGCTGTCGCCGGAATTCACCCCATGACGCATCCGCAATAGACTTAGCCAGTTTGTGATTTTTAATCATGTTTTTCGGTACCAGATCTTCGATGCAGATGATGTCATTGCTTCGGATCAGGTCTGTTGACAGCTTATGCAGCATATCCTGTCGCTGACTGGCAATCTGTTCATGGAGTCTGGCCACTTGAAGTCTGGCTTTGTTTCTACGGTTGCTGCCCTTTGTTTTTCGGGACAGCTGGCGCTGAAGTTTTGCCAGTTTCTTTTGGCTTTTAGCAAGGTATTTGTGGTTCGGATAGGCAAGGCCATCACTGGTGACAGCAAAAGCTTTAAGACCCATATCCAAGCCGATTTTTGCATCGGTTGATGCTAATCTTTCAATCACTACATCGGTGCAACACAAGGCGACAAAGTATTTACCACTGGCTGTCCGGGATACTGTCGCTGAAAGGATACGTCCGGATACTGCCTTAGAAACACGGCATTTTACATTGCCCAATTTCGGGAGCTGCACAGCGTGTTCCAACACTTTGATATTGGTACCAACGCATTTGCTTTTGTAACTCTGGTGATGATGATGTCTGCTTTTAAACCGTGGGTATCCCGGATTTTCACCCTTTTTGACCCTGCGAAAAAAGTTCTGATAGGCGGTATCCAGATCACGCAAAGATGATTGTAAAGCTGTTGAATCAACAGTTTTAAGCCAGTCAAGGGACTTTTTAAGCTGTGTCATATCGCTGGCACAATCATAGTAATTTAGCGTTTTACCCGTCTGTTCATAGGTGTCTTTGCGTTTGGCAAGATAGTGATTGAAAACAAAACGACAACAGCCAAAGGTCTGCGCTATCTGGTTTTCCTGTGTTTGATTGGGATAGATCCGAAACTTGTACGAATATTCCATGGCAGGTTCTCCTAAACGTTTTTCTGATTTTCAATATACTGCTTAATGACAGCCAGTGGCGCACCGCCAACAGTCGATACGAAATATGAGTTTGTCCAGAGGGTTGGCAACCGTCTGACCAGTATTGGAAACTCCTGTCTAAGAATCCGGGAAGTTCGACCTTTGATTTTTTTAACTGCCCGGTGTATTCCGTATTGGGGATCAACTTCAATCAGCAGATGCACGTGATCAGGCATGATTTCCATTTCTATGATTTGGATATCGGATTCAGCACAAATTTCCTCAATCAGTTCTTTTAAACGGTCATCAATTCCGTTTTCAAGCACTTTGCGACGGTACTTTGGACACCAGACAACATGGTATTTACACGAGTATACGACATTGTTATTGCTTTTATATTCCATACAAACAGTATACTCCTGCAATCTATATATTGCAACAGCTAAAAAATTTGCGCCTTATATCCCCATAGGTGAACCAAGGGGTTTTACGGCGCTTTGGATAAACCAGTTGCACATGCTAGCTAAAGTATCTGAATTATTAATCCTCGTTAAACAAAGGTGTCGACAAGTAGCGGTCTCCCGAATCCGGAAGTAAAACAACTATCGTTTTACCCTTATTTTCCGGCCGTTCAGCCAGAAGCGCTGCCGCCTTTAGAGCAGCACCGGATGAGATTCCTACCAAAATACCTTCACTCACAGCAAAAACTTTTCCTTCAGCAAAGGCCTCTTCATTCTCAATTTTAATTACTTCATCATATATTTTTGTATTTAAAACATCCGGCACAAACCCTGCTCCGATACCTTGAATTTTATGCGGCCCAGCTGTCCCCTCAGATAAAACCGGACTAGCCGCAGGTTCCACAGCTACTATTTTAATCTGTGGGTTTTTCTCCTTTAAGAACTCACCTACGCCAGTAATCGTCCCGCCAGTACCTACACCAGCTACAAAAATATCAATTTGACCATCAGTCTGTGACCAGATTTCCGGACCAGTTGTCGCCTTATGAACGGCCGGATTAGCCGGGTTGTCAAACTGCCCTAAAATAATCGAGTCGATAATCTCATTTTTTAATTCTTCGGCTTTAGCAATTGCCCCTTTCATCCCTTTGGCCCCTTCTGTCAGAACCAGCTCAGCACCATAAGCCTTTAAAAGATTTCTTCTCTCCACGCTCATCGTATCCGGTAATGTCAGAATTGTTTTATAGCCTTTCGCCGCAGCTACTGCCGCCAGACCAATCCCAGTGTTGCCACTGGTGGGTTCAATAATCGTTGCTCCCGGAGCAAGCAGGCCTTTTTCTTCGGCATCTGCAATCATCGCTAAAGCAATCCGGTCTTTTACCGATCCGGCCGGATTTAAATATTCAAGCTTGGCCAAAATGGTCGCCCCTGAGATTGCTTTCTTTCTGGTATAAGCATTTAATTTTAATAACGGCGTCTTTCCAATTAATTCCAATGCGCTTTCTTTGATTTGACTCATCATTTTTCCTCCAATATTTTTAATATAAAAAAACAGGTGTCTGCATGACACCTGCTCTAAGTTAAGCGGTTTAACTGCCAAACTTTAGCAAAGCACTGCATGCGAAAAAGAGACTGTATCAACTACTACAGGCTGGCAACAACAAGAACTATGACACATTTGATTGAAAAATCTATTTGATCGCTTCATTTAATTACCTCTCTTTAATTCATATTATTTTAATATGTTTACTATGTTTTAAATTATAGTTCTTGCCAATCTGAATGTCAAACCTTTTTTCTTAAAAACAGATAGTTAATTCCTGTCATTTATAAAAGCTTTTCCCTATGACTGGCAATCTGCTACTGCTTTTTTAATTCTCATAAGAGCTTCCTGTAAAACGCTTCTTGGGCAGGCAACGTTAATACGCTGGAAACCAGCACCACATTCACCAAACATACATCCTCCATCCAACCATAAACCAGCCTTGTTAATGATCAAATCCTCCAACTCTGGCACAGACAACTTGAGACCTCGAAAATCCAGCCACAGAAGGTAGGTTCCTTGGTGATCAACCATTTTAACCACTGAAAGCTCTTTTTCTAAAAAGTCTTTCACATACTCAATATTTGCATTCACATAAGTAAGCATAGCCTTGTACCAACTTTCACCGTCCTGATAAGCTGCCTGGCAGGCGATTAGCCCCATAACATTGACCTGACTATAGCCAGATGCCGCCATCTGCTGACGAAAAGCTTTCCTTCGCTCAGGGTTGGCAATAAAAATATTGGATATCTGCAAGCCCGCCAGATTGAAGGTTTTACTTGGCGCTGTACAGGTTATGGCTATTTCTGAAAATTCCTTTTTCAGTGCAGCAAAAACCTGGTGTTTACCTTGAAAGACAAAGTCAGCGTGAATTTCGTCACTGACTATAATCACCTGGTGTTTAAGACAGATCTCGCCAATTCGCAACAATTCTTCCCGACTCCAAACTCGACCCACAGGATTATGAGGATTGCATAAGAAGAAGAGCCTGATTTTCTCACTGATTATTTTCTTTTCAAAATCTTCAAAATCAATCTGGTAGCGATTGTCCTGGCCCAAATAAAGGGTATTGCTAATCATTCTCCGGCCATTTTCTTCAATTACTTCCTTAAAAGGATAGTAGACCGGTGGCTGAATAAGGACCCCTTCTCCCACTGATGTAAAAGCCTTGACTGCCATTGCCAGCGCAAAAACAACACCCGGTGTTTTAATCAGCCAGCTCCTGTCCACTGGCCAATCAAAACGCTCCTTCATCCATTTTTCGACCGCCAGAAAATATTCTTCCTGACCATCACTATAGCCGTAAATACCATGTTTTACCTGCTTTTCCAGCGCCTCTTCAATGAAGGATGAAGTCTTAAAATCCATATCTGCAACCCAAAGCGGTAGCAGATTATTTGGCATTCCCATTTTTTCAGCAAAGTCATATTTCAAACTGCAGGTATTTCTTCTATCAATAATTTGATCGAAATTAATATTTTTTTCTCTCATATAGCTTTTCCTCCGCCTTTATAAATGCTGCCTGTAAATCGGCAATCAGATCATCCGCAGCCTCAATACCCACCGATAACCGAAGCACTTTTTCGGTAATACCATTTTTTTCAAGCAGCTTCGGGGAAAGATCCGCGTGGGTCTGGGTAATTGGATAAGTCATCAATGTTTCCACTCCGCCTAAACTCTCAGCAAACTGGATAATCTTAATATTTTCAAGAACTTCCTGAGCAAAAGTTTTATCGTTCACTAAAAAGGTAATGATTGCGCCAAATCCCCGACTTTGCTTTTTCATCACCTGATGGCCCGGATGAGTGGCTATTCCGGGATAGATCACCTTAGAAACCGACTTTTGCAAAAGCAACCAATCGACAATTTTTAGGGTATTCTCCTGCGCTTTTTCCATCCTGATTGCCAAGGTTTTAATTCCCCTCATAATCAGCCAGCTGTCAAAGGGGGATAAACCTGCACCAGTTGTTTTAATAAAAAACCTTAGCTTTTCACTCATCTTGTGGCTTGAAGTAATCAGAAAGCCAGCCAAGGTGTCATTATGTCCGCCCAGATATTTTGTACCACTGTGAATAACAATATCGGCCCCCAAGTTTAGGGGATTCTGAAAATAGGGTGACAAAAAAGTATTATCGACAACCAGCAGCAAAGCATGTTGTTTAGCAATTTTACTTAAAGCCTCAATATCCGTTATATTCATCATTGGGTTGGTGGGTGTTTCAATATAGATGGCTTTCGTCTCATCTTTAATATATGATACTATGTTTTCCTGGCAACAATCAACAGCGGAAAAAGTTATCCCGTTTTTTCTGGAAATATTATCAAACAATCGAATGCTGCCGCCATAAAGATCCGAATCGATTATCAGATGATCGCCCGGTTCAAAAATCTCCATCAACGTCGCAATCGCCGCCATCCCGCTGCTAAAGGCCAGGGCATCTACACCATCCTCCAATGATGCCACAATTTTTTCCAACTGTTCTCTGGTGGGATTTTGTAGTCTGCTGTAGTCATAACCGGTGGTCTGGCCTACACCAGGATGGGCATAGGTGGCCGTCTGGTAGATCGGATAACTAATCGCCCCAAAGTGCTTCGCATGCTTATTGGTCTGTTTCAAATGAATGCATCTGGTCGAAATATCTGTTTTCATTTATTTTCCTCAATTCATATCTTTTTTATATGTTATGCATTATATCAGTTTCTCCTCCATCATGATAATTCATAAAAATTATGGGAGGTTATAGTCTAAAACTATACCTCCCATTAAATCATACCCTTATCTTTATACTTAGCCACTTCTTCCAAATATTTTTTACCGATTTCGCTGATCGGGCTACCTTTTCTTTTCAAATAACCGATGGTCATTTTCTCCTCAGTTTTCAATCTGACAGCATAATAATCCTGTCCATTGAGTTCGTCGCTAATAATCCCCGAACAAAGCGTAAAACCATTCACTCCAATCATTAGATTCAGCATTGTTGCTCTGTCATTTGCTTTTATCAAGCGTTTATACTGATAGTTTGCTAAAACTTCCTCAGCAAAATAAAATGAATTATAAGTGCCCTGATCAAAGGATAGACAGGGATATTCGCTCAAATCCTCAAGGGCAATTTCAGTCTTATTTGCCAATGGATGACCTTTCCACAAATAGACATAAACGCCACAGGAGAGGAGATCATGAAATTCCAAACCTGATTCATTGAATAATTTGGTCAGAACTTTCTGATTAAAATCATTAAGATATAGAATACCTATTTCACTGCGAAAGTTTTTTACATTTTCAATCACTTCATGTGTTTTTGTCTCATGGACGGCAAATTCATATTCATCCATTCCAAAATGTCCAACCATTTCAATAAAAGCACTAACTGCAAAAGAATAGTGCTGCATGGATACACTAAATTTCTTCTTTATTTTTCTTTTTTCCAGATATCGGGCATCAAGCAGGGCATACTGTTCCACAACCTGCCTGGCATAACCGATAAATTCTTCGCCTTCGGGTGTCAAAACGATGCCAGTCTGCAACCTACGAAAGATTTCAAAGCCGATTTCTTTCTCAATCGATTGAATTGCCGCCGAAAGGCTAGGTTGCGAAATAAAAAGCTTTTTAGCTGCTTGATTGAAGGATTTCTCTTCGGCAAGGGTAATTGCATATTTTAACTGAATTATTGTCATAAGCTCCTCCTTTTCAAAAACCCTCAATGGGTAAAATGATAACCTAGAACCAAAACACTCTAAAGACAGATCAAACCTCATGATATTCATATTGTTTTTATATGATTTGTATTATAAATGATTTTAACTATTCGATCAACTAATATTAAAGAACATCACAAACATTGGCACCTTATTATTTCAAAAATCGTTGGCTATTCCATCCAACTATCTGTTGCTTTGCTCATGTGTTTTAAAGATACTTTCGGTCACTCGCTCATGCGGCTAACTCGATGTAGCTCATGCTCCACCTCACAGCTATAGTCGCCTCATGGCTCCTTCCTTCGATTTAAAATTTCATATAACTCTCAAGCGCTTTGAAGATACTGTCCGGTACTCTCTCATGTGGCTAACTCGGTTCCGCTGTGCTCCACCTCGTCGCGTCAGTCGCCAGATGGCTCCTTCCTTCGATAAAAAAAGAGAAAAGCTGATAAGCAAATGCATTTGCTTATCAGCTTTT
>JASGLP010000010.1 GCA_030156895.1 Eubacteriaceae bacterium
TCGCGCCCCACGCGGGGCGTGTGGATTGAAACTGTGATCACCGCTGGCATATCGGTATAGGTTACAGTCGCGCCCCACGCGGGGCGTGTGGATTGAAACGTAAATTTTCTGCCATGTTATCCTCCCTAATAAGTCGCGCCCCACGCGGGGCGTGTGGATTGAAACGGGAACGTAAGCGGTGTATTTAAGGGTTTTTTCGTCGCGCCCCACGCGGGGCGTGTGGATTGAAACTCACTGATGATAAGGGCAAAGGATTCGCCAAAAAGTCGCGCCCCACGCGGGGCGTGTGGATTGAAACTAATGTTCCAACAGCCGAACTAATTGCCAGTGTAGTCGCGCCCCACGCGGGGCGTGTGGATTGAAACTGAGATCGTCAAAGTACAAAATTGTTTCGTATTGTCGCGCCCCACGCGGGGCGTGTGGATTGAAACGATATACTTGATTGGATTGTCCACGTTCATGTCGTCGCGCCCCACGCGGGGCGTGTGGATTGAAACCCCAATGGCTCCAAGTGTAACTCCTGATCCAACCGTCGCGCCCCACGCGGGGCGTGTGGATTGAAACCAATTCTCAGTCCGCCGCCCTCTGATCCGCACAATGTCGCGCCCCACGCGGGGCGTGTGGATTGAAACATACGGCTAAAAACGAGAATCCAAGTAGCCCAACGGTCGCGCCCCACGCGGGGCGTGTGGATTGAAACTGTCAAGTGTAATCACATGCGGCGTTGTAAATAGTCGCGCCCCACGCGGGGCGTGTGGATTGAAACTAAAATGTCACCTCACGCCCGTTTTAGGGGCTAAAGTCGCGCCCCACGCGGGGCGTGTGGATTGAAACTCATAAGTTATTGTCGTTGCAATATCAATACTGTCGCGCCCCACGCGGGGCGTGTGGATTGAAACTTCAGGTGCTTGTGTTAGTTCGCAATATATCCCAGTCGCGCCCCACGCGGGGCGTGTGGATTGAAACTGGAATCATGAAAGATGGTGCGTGGATAGACCCGGTCGCGCCCCACGCGGGGCGTGTGGATTGAAACTTATCTATCGAAAAATGTTAAATAAAGTATTGACGTCGCGCCCCACGCGGGGCGTGTGGATTGAAACTAAAATGTGAACTTTTCCACCTTCACGAATAACGTCGCGCCCCACGCGGGGCGTGTGGATTGAAACTTAAAGATGTCCGAGAGTTCAAAGTTGGATCGGCGTCGCGCCCCACGCGGGGCGTGTGGATTGAAACAAACATGAAATTCTGTCATGGAATTTTGGGATGGTCGCGCCCCACGCGGGGCGTGTGGATTGAAACTAATGTTCCAACAGCCGAACTAATTGCCAGTGTACGTCGCGCCCCACGCGGGGCGTGTGGATTGAAACATACCGATGACGCAGTTGGAAAAACAAAAGGCAGGTCGCGCCCCACGCGGGGCGTGTGGATTGAAACTGTGGATGCCTCTGTTTTTAAGCGACGCGCAAGTGTCGCGCCCCACGCGGGGCGTGTGGATTGAAACTGTCGAGCCCTGAACTTTTGACATATAGCCGCCAAGTCGCGCCCCACGCGGGGCGTGTGGATTGAAACATCAAAGGCCCTGCGACTAATAAACGGCGCCGCATGTCGCGCCCCACGCGGGGCGTGTGGATTGAAACTTCTTTTTTTGTTTTTTTAAACTCATGATTGACGTCGCGCCCCACGCGGGGCGTGTGGATTGAAACAACAATTCGACGTCATAAAGATTATATTCTCTATCGTCGCGCCCCACGCGGGGCGTGTGGATTGAAACAAAATCCGTTTTAACCATCCATTTTTAAAATCTCGTCGCGCCCCACGCGGGGCGTGTGGATTGAAACATACTAATAGATAGGAGCAATCGGCTGTATATGAGTCGCGCCCCACGCGGGGCGTGTGGATTGAAACTTATTGAGAATAATTTTCTTGACGAACAGAAAAGGTCGCGCCCCACGCGGGGCGTGTGGATTGAAACAGGATCTCCTGTCGGCAATCCATCATTGTACGAGTCGCGCCCCACGCGGGGCGTGTGGATTGAAACTTTTAACAAGTCGGTAATCATTCCGTGGTTTTGTGTCGCGCCCCACGCGGGGCGTGTGGATTGAAACATATCGCCTATATAAAGCTTTTTTTGTTTGTAGGTCGCGCCCCACGCGGGGCGTGTGGATTGAAACATGAAATGTATATTTTATACGGTTAAGAAATCAGCGTCGCGCCCCACGCGGGGCGTGTGGATTGAAACTACATGTCTTAAGGTGCTGTCAGATTGTAAATTAGTCGCGCCCCACGCGGGGCGTGTGGATTGAAACTTAAGGTATCGAAGCCCCTTCGCATATTCTACAGTCGCGCCCCACGCGGGGCGTGTGGATTGAAACTTTTCATTTTTATTCATCCTTTCATTTTTATTTGTCGCGCCCCACGCGGGGCGTGTGGATTGAAACGACAAGCTGCAAAGAACGTGACGGAAGAAAAGAAAGTCGCGCCCCACGCGGGGCGTGTGGATTGAAACATGACATAAAAACAACTCTGGCGCCAATAATTGGGTCGCGCCCCACGCGGGGCGTGTGGATTGAAACCTTTTACGGTCATTTTATCTTTTTGGGGGAGTAAGTCGCGCCCCACGCGGGGCGTGTGGATTGAAACGATAATCAATGCTGACTGTTCCCGATCCCGAGAAGTCGCGCCCCACGCGGGGCGTGTGGATTGAAACGAAAATGATGTATCGAGTTATGGTTTGGCAAAAGTCGCGCCCCACGCGGGGCGTGTGGATTGAAACGTGTTTATAGTTCAGCAATTCAATGTAATCCCAGTCGCGCCCCACGCGGGGCGTGTGGATTGAAACGACGAAAAACAGGCTGAAGAACAAAAGCAACTTGAGTCGCGCCCCACGCGGGGCGTGTGGATTGAAACTAAAAAGGTCATGATTGAAAATGATGAGAATATTGTCGCGCCCCACGCGGGGCGTGTGGATTGAAACTAATTGATAAACTGATTAATAAATTTGACGTACGTCGCGCCCCACGCGGGGCGTGTGGATTGAAACCAGCAATGCCGCCAGTCTCCCATATCAGAATGAGTCGCGCCCCACGCGGGGCGTGTGGATTGAAACCATTTTTATCTATAACAGATACGGGTTTACCATAAGGTCGCGCCCCACGCGGGGCGTGTGGATTGAAACGATTATAACATCAAAATAAATTTGGATATGGGTGTCGCGCCCCACGCGGGGCGTGTGGATTGAAACTAAAGGAAGGTGTGAAAAATGAAAGTAAAAAGAGTCGCGCCCCACGCGGGGCGTGTGGATTGAAACCATGTTTTCGCCTAAATCAACTGTCATTTTTAAAGTCGCGCCCCACGCGGGGCGTGTGGATTGAAACACTAATCAATTCATACAATATACACTATATACAGTCGCGCCCCACGCGGGGCGTGTGGATTGAAACCATATATTGCAACCCCTTCGTCATCATATCCAAGTCGCGCCCCACGCGGGGCGTGTGGATTGAAACTCTAGTTTTGTTTCGGTTGTATTCCACCATCTTGTCGCGCCCCACGCGGGGCGTGTGGATTGAAACTTATCAGACGTTGTTTAAAATCCAATTTTTTCCAGTCGCGCCCCACGCGGGGCGTGTGGATTGAAACTAGTTCTGGAGGCGACTATATCCAAACTGAAGCCGTCGCGCCCCACGCGGGGCGTGTGGATTGAAACTCATTTTTTGTATTAATTCTGAAAACCGCCGTTGTCGCGCCCCACGCGGGGCGTGTGGATTGAAACGGTTTAGTAAAAATAATATGGAATTCTGGAATACGTCGCGCCCCACGCGGGGCGTGTGGATTGAAACCTATTGATGTTTCAGTTTATCGATATTTAAAGGTCGCGCCCCACGCGGGGCGTGTGGATTGAAACGATAAATTTGATTATAATAAGCGTTAAACAACATGTCGCGCCCCACGCGGGGCGTGTGGATTGAAACTATGGATTGTTGGTTATTTTTTTCAAGTCTTTAGTCGCGCCCCACGCGGGGCGTGTGGATTGAAACTTTAAAACATATGGTAGAATGACAAAAAATGGCATGTCGCGCCCCACGCGGGGCGTGTGGATTGAAACCGTGAGTTAATTAGATTTGAAAAGAATTTTAAGTCGCGCCCCACGCGGGGCGTGTGGATTGAAACTTAAATGAAAATGATGAATACCTGCGGCTTCATAGTCGCGCCCCACGCGGGGCGTGTGGATTGAAACCAATACCCTGGCTTATCCAGGTATTGACGATACGGTCGCGCCCCACGCGGGGCGTGTGGATTGAAACATAAAATTGATTTTGAGAAAAAAAGAATTGTCGGAAGTCGCGCCCCACGCGGGGCGTGTGGATTGAAACTTTAAACGAAAAAAAGAACTTGTCATCAACGGGTCGCGCCCCACGCGGGGCGTGTGGATTGAAACCCATCCACCAGGTCAGAACCTTCTTCTGCTTCTTGTCGCGCCCCACGCGGGGCGTGTGGATTGAAACAATGAAGACCAGGTAAAAGGTGTTTTCGCCCTTAGTCGCGCCCCACGCGGGGCGTGTGGATTGAAACAAGAAATGCAGACATTGTAAAGTCGGAAGGAAATAGTCGCGCCCCACGCGGGGCGTGTGGATTGAAACAATGGGAATAGATTTACCGCCGGTTTTAATAAAGTCGCGCCCCACGCGGGGCGTATGGTTTGAAACCCGGATACAACGACCAGAACAAAGGAGTTCGCGAGGATCAGGGGAGATTATTGATAATCTACCCAATGTATTCAAATCAATTCCACAGCTCAACCGTCTTCCTGCTCAGATTCTCAAATTCATTTTATAATCTGGATATTTCTAATCCTGAATTGACGCAACTGTTTAAAAATTCTATAATAAAGAAAATAACCTCGCGCATATAGTGTGCGGTTAATAGAGTATTATTTGCCGAAAGGAGTATTGATTTAAGTAAATGGTTTTTTGATGAGCCAGGATAAATAACAATGTAATTTTTTCAATTATCTCGGAGTTACTTCCGATTTATTTGCAGCGTCGCGATGATCTGATTGAGTGCTTGGAAAATAATCAATGGTGCTTTACAGATAGGTCAATATATTGGTATGGCTCCGAATTTTGACAATCACATTGTTTTAATTAGTAAATGGAGAAAAACGTGGATAAACTAAGTAATTTAAGTCTTGATGAATTTTTAGAAAAACTATCGGTCTGCAAATTTCCGGGGCCGGCTGCTGGTTCAGCGGTGGGAACAATTCAGGCAATTACCGCGGCACTTATGAATATGGCCTGTTGCTGTACCTTGAAAAAAGATCCGGATAATGATATTTGCAAAGCTTCCATCGCGATCGCCAAGCGACTGCAGGCAGATGCTTTATGTCAGGGGCAAGCGGATATCCAGGCTTATATGGCGGTCGTCAGAGCGGGGAAAAGTAATAATCCTGAGGATTATCAGCAGGCCATGAAAGGGGCGATTAGGCCCTTTGTGAAACTGCTGGAAAACTGTTATGAGCTTTTAATTGAAACGCAGAAGATTTTACAGGATAGTTATTCTTTGGTCTTGGGGGATCTGGTGATTTGCGCCAGTCTGGCTGAGGCGGTGGCAGCGGCGGCAAAAGCAGGGATTGAAATTAATCTTATGTCGATCGCGGATCAAGACTTCAAGCAGAAGAATCTTAAGGATACAAGAGACCGTTATCAGGCATGCCTGGATCTGAAGCAGGCTATTATGACCCAGGCTTTTGCGGCGGACGAGCCAATAATAAAAGCACCACCGGATAGCCAGAGGCTACTGGCCTTCTGGTTTGATCCTGAGAATAAACCCTTTTGGTTTCAAAAAAATGCATCGTTTGATCAAAAGATCGCCAATAATTTCTTTGCGCTTTGGCAGTCGGCCTGTAAGGGTGAACTAGCAGCGTGGCGGCAAACCATCAAAGGCCGGCTGGCGGAAATAATTATTTTGGATCAATTCTCCAGGAATTTAAACCGTAATGGAGAAAGGGCATTTTCGCAAGATTTAATGGCCCTGGTGCTGGCTCAGGAGGCAGTTGGGCAGCCGGACTACAAGACGCTTTCCCAAGTTGAAAAGCAATTTATCCTGATGCCTTTTATGCATTCGGAATCGGTGGCCATTCACGACGAAGCTTTATCTTATTTTGAGGCGCTGGGAGATCCTTTAACGCTGGAGTTTGAAATAAGGCATCGGCATATTATTGAACAGTTTGGCCGTTATCCCCATCGCAACCAAGTTCTAAACAGAGCGTCCACGCCAGAAGAAATTGAATTTCTTAAACAGCCGGGCTCAAGCTTTTAAAAATATAAAAACGTCAATCCTGCTTGAAATTAATTTAAATTAATTTCAAGCAGGATTGCTTGCATTAAAAGTAGATTAATGGGCAAAAACGCGATGATAGAGGGATTAAATACAAAATTGCTCAATTAATTCACAGTTAAGATTGAAAACTAATCAATAACCATTCTTGACAACTGGCTATACAGGTATATAATAGAATCAATAAGAGGATTACAAAACTGGAGGCGTAATTATGAATTCTAATTTTAGCTGTAAAACCTGTCAAAGTGCTGATCAGAGTCTGGAGAACTTTATTTCAGGATTGAGTGTCGAAACCTCACATCACCGGGTAGAAGGGCAAAGTGTGAAATGTGGTTTTGGACTGCAGGGAATCTGCTGCCGACTATGTTCCAACGGCCCTTGCCGAATCACACCTAACGGCCAAAAAGGGATCTGTGGCGCAACGGCCGATACCATAGTGGCGCGCAACTTCTTAAGAGCGGTGGCAGCCGGTTCAGGATGTTATATTCATGTCATTGAAAATACCGCCCTGATGCTTAAAAAGACGGCTCAAACTAAGGGGCTTTTAAAAGGGAAAAATACGCTTAAAAAATTGGCGGATATTTTTGGCATCCAAGAGACCGACCAGTATCTCTGTGCCGAAAAAGTTGCGGATGCGGTTCTGTCTGATCTTTACAAACCGGATTACGTTAAAATGGAACTGGTTGAAAAATTAGCTTATGCGCCACGTTACAAACGTTGGATGGAACTGGATATCCTGCCTGGCGGCGCAAAGTCCGAGGTTTTTGCCGGTGTGGTAAAGACATCTACCAATTTAAATTCTGACCCCGTCAATATGTACCTGAATTGCTTAAAACTGGGGATTTCCACGGGACTTTACGGCTTAACCCTGACCAATCTTTTAAATGATGTCTTGTTGGGAGAACCGGCTATTCGTTTAGCACCGGTGGGACTGCGTGTCATCAATCCGGATTATATCAATATCATGATCACCGGACATCAGCATTCTATCTTTACCTATCTGCAGGAACGCTTAACCGATAAGGATGTGATTGAAAAGGCTCAAAAAGCCGGCGCAAAAGGATTTAAGCTGGTTGGATGTACCTGTGTTGGTCAGGATTTGCAGTTACGTGGCCAGCATTATCAGGAAGTATTCGATGGCCATGCGGGTAATAATTTTACCTCAGAAGCTATTTTGGCGACCGGCGGGATTGATGCGGTCTTATCCGAGTTTAACTGTACCCTGCCAGGCATTGAACCAATCTGTGACGAGCTTTTAATCAAGCAGATCTGTCTGGATGATGTGGCCAAAAAAGCCAATGCCGAATTAAAGCCTTTTGTTTTTGAAAAACGGGAAGAGCAGGTGGAAGAAATTCTGGATGCCATTACCGAATCTTATATAAATCGTCGAAGCAAAGTTGAAATCAATCTGCAGCCGGAGCATGGCAATAATGATACCCTGACAGGTGTCAGTGAAACTTCCTTAAAAGACTTCTTAGGCGGCAGCTGGAAACCGCTGATTGACCTGATTGTCAGTGGCGATATTAAAGGAATTGCCGGTGTGGTTGGTTGTTCAAGCCTGACTGCTGGCGGTCACGATGTTTTGACCGTCGATCTGGTTAAAGAACTGATTTCAAAAGATATTTTAGTTTTATCGGCTGGATGTTCTTCCGGCGGGCTGGAAAATGTTGGTTTAATGTCCCCTTCCGCAGCTTCATTGGCGGGTCCGAAACTACGAGCCATATGTGAAAAACTGAAGATTCCACCGGTCTTAAACTTTGGCCCTTGTTTAGCAATTGGCCGCCTGGAGCTGGTGGCGACAGAATTGGCCGAAAGCTTGGGTATTGATATTCCGCAACTGCCGCTGGTTTTATCAGCGCCACAGTGGTTGGAAGAACAGGCCTTGGCTGATGGTGCCTTTGGTTTAGCCTTGGGTCTACCTCTGCATCTGGGACTGCCGCCATTTGTAACCGGAAGTTCGCTGGCGGTGGAAGTATTTACTGAAAACATGAAAGAATTAACGGGCGGCCAGCTGATTATTGATGATAATGCCAAACAGGCGGCTGATACCCTGGAAGGGATTATTTTGGCCAAACGTCAGGGTTTAAACATTTAGGAGGGCAGGATGAAACGGATTATGATTGATCGCGAAAAATGCGATGGCTGTCTCAACTGCACAATTGCTTGTATCAGCGCCCATCAGGAAGGCAGCAACTTTTACACCGCTGATCTGACCGGCAAAACGGCTGATTCCCGGAATAAGATCTATTTTAAAGAGAAGGAGGGATATTTTCCCATCTTTTGCCGTCATTGTGACGAGCCGGAATGTGTTATGTCCTGTATGAGTGGCGCCTTATCAAAAGATTCTATCAGCGGATTGGTGAATTATGATGCCGACAAATGTGGCTCCTGTCTGATGTGCGTCATGAATTGCCCCTATGGCGTCATGAAGCCGGATCAGACCAACACAAAAATGATCAAATGTGATTTTTGTCAGGATCTTACGGAGGGACCTTCATGTGTAAAAGCCTGTCCAAAAGAAGCCATCACAGTTCAGGAGGTGTAGAATGAAGATTCTAGTAATTGGTGCCAGTGCGGCAGGAATTTCGGCTATTAAAAGCATGCGTGAAATGGATCAGGATGCTCAAATCACCATGATTTCAAAGGAGAAAAACATTCATTCCCGTTGCATGCTCCACCACTGCTTAAGTGGTCACCGCAGCCAGGAATCCATCGATTTTGCCGGTAGTAATTTTTGTGCAGATCAAAGTGTCAACTGGCTAAAGGGTGTGGCAGTTGCTGGCATTGATCCGCAGAAAAAAATGGTGATGTTAGAAGATGGCCAGAAGCTGACATTCGATAAACTGCTGATTGCCACTGGTGCGGCCTATTTTATCCCGCCGGTTCCAGGTTTGCGGGAGGCCAAAAATGTTTTTGGCTTCCGGGATCTTGCGGATGTTAAAAAGATTGATGCCCTTTTAAAAGCTGACAGCCGGGTCGTGATTATCGGCTCTGGACTAGTGGGAATGGATGTGGCCAGTGCCCTCAATGAGCGGGGCATCAAAAACACTGTTGTGGAAATGATGCCCAATATTTTACCCATGCAGTTGGACCAACCCTCAGCCAGGGTCTATCAAACTTTGTTTGAGAAAAACGGCAGTGACTTTTTATTGTCGGAAAAAGTGGTTGAATTAAAACTGGATGAAAATAAAATCGGGACAAGCCTGATGTTAGAAAGCGGAAAAAGCCTCGAGGCTGATTTAGTGATTGTTGCCGCTGGAGTGAGACCGCAAACTGACTTTTTGGAAGGTTCTGGAATAGTATGTGATCGGGGGATTGTGGTCGATGACAAAATGCAGACCAGCCAGCCGGATATCTATGCGGCGGGGGATGTCACCGGCCTTTCCGGGATCTGGCCCAATGCCATGAAGCAGGGCAGAGTGGCGGCCCAAAACATATTGGGGCAAGCGGTTAGCTATGAGGATCGCTATGCCATTAAAAACACGATTAATTTCTATGGCTGTCCAACCCTTTCCCTGGGTAAAATCAGCCCGGATGAAGATACGAAAGTCTGCCTTCAGGAAGATCGTAACACGTATCAGAAAATTCTGATTAAAAATCAGATGATTGAAGGTTTGATTCTCCAGGGAAATCTTGACCACGTTGGTTTCTGGCAGGAACTGATAAAAAATAAAGTGGTTGTTGACGAGGATACAGTTTTTGACATCAAGTACTCGGACTTTTATGCTGTTAACGAAAAGAACGGAAGCTTTGAAGTGGCTATTTAGCTAGAATAAAGATAAGTATCGACAAATTATCAGGGCTCGGCTTGTTAAATACTATTAACAAGCCGAGTTATTTTTGATGAATTTGGGAAATCGATGATTATTACAGGGCCCATTGGGAAAATATAATAAAGTAATTGTTATAGGGAAGAATAATAGGATAGACCAACAAAGAGGTAAGTGAATGGATAAAGATAGAGAGAATAAAATCGATTCCCGGCTAGAAAATTTGAATCTGGATCTCTTAGTGGCAAAACGCAGCCGTTTAAAACCATGGCGGGAGGCTTTAACGATGGCTGCTATTTATTTGTTGATCGGTGGCTTATGGATTCTTTTATCGGATAAAATTGTGACATTCATTTTCATTGATCCCGAGCAGTTGAAAATTGTCCAACTCTATAAAGGCTGGTTTTATGTACTGGCAACGGCCCTTATCTTCTTTTGTATCTTTAAAAAAACGCTGGATCTGTATGCCCGCTCAGTTGACTACTGTATCGACAGTTATGATGCTCTTTCCCAGGCCAATGATGAGCTGCTTATCATTAATGAAGACTTACGCATTGAGAAAGAACTGTCCAACCAGTTTTTTATGGAGGCTGCCTCGATCATCATTATTTTTGATAAGGACGAAAAAATCACCCACTATAACCCCTTTGCCGAAAAAGTTTTTGGTTTTAGGCGGGATGAGGCGGTAGGTGAAATGGCTTATAATTTATTGCGTTCCAACCAGCCCATAAAACGGATGCGGGAAATGTTTGATGATATTATCAATGGCGAAAACCTGAATGACAATGAACTGCAAATGCTTTGTAAAGATGGTTCCTATAAAACGATTCTATGGAATAATAATTACCTGCATGATAAGGATGGCAATGTAGCTGGTCTGGTTTCGATTGGAACGGATATTACTGAACGGCGTCAGATGGAAGAAAGGCTTGAGCATATTGCCTACTATGACACCTTTCTGGAAATTCCCAACCGAACCTATTTAAATATCGCCATGCAGGAAGCGATCGAAGCAAATAAGGAGTTTGCCGTTGTCAATCTGGATTTGGATAACTTTAGACATATTAATGAGAGTATGGGTCATAGGGTAGGGGATCAATTTATTGCCACGGTTGCAGAAGTCTTAAAGGGACTGACCAGAAAACAGGATCTGATTGCACGTTTAAGTGTGGATCAGTTTGCCTTCTTGTTTTTTGGGGAAGATCAGGAAGACCTGATGATCTGGCTTGAATGTGTGATGTCAAGAATTCGTTGCCCCTGGCAGTTGAATGGTCAGCGGATTTATGTGACCTGTAGCGTAGGAATTGCCCTCTTCCCCCAGGATGGCGACAATGTGACAACCCTGATGCAGAATTCCGATATTGCCTTGTATACCCGGAAAGAACTGGGCAAAGATGGTTTCAATTTCTTTAAGCCGGAGATGTATGAACGGACTTTGAAGACCATTGAGATGGGTAACGAGTTGAAAGTGGCGGTTGCTAATGAGGAGTTTATCCTTTATTATCAACCCCAGTTTGAATTATCAAGCGGCAGGCTTTTGGGCTTTGAGGCGCTGATTCGCTGGAACCACCCCCAAAAAGGATTTATTTCGCCGGGCGAATTTATACCCTTATCCGAAAAAACCGGGCATATTGTGCCCATCAGCGAGTGGGTTTTAAAAGAGGCCATCAGACAGAGACGGTCTTGGGAAGAGAAGGGCTATCAGCCCCTCAAGGTTGCCGTCAACCTGTCGGGTTATACCTTCACCGAAGCATCGGTTTTTGAGCGGATTTGTAAGATTTTAGATGAGATGGCGGTAAAGCCGGATGAGATTGAAATTGAAATTACTGAAACAGCCGTCATGATGGAACTGGATGCAGCCAAAGAAGCGCTGACAAAACTAAAGCAAAAGGGTTTGACTGTGGCTATGGACGATTTTGGAACGGGCTATTCATCCCTTAATTATCTACAGATTCTGCCCATCGATGTGCTTAAAATTGATCAGACCTTTATTCAGAATATTCGTTCTCAAAAAGACGAAACGATCTACAAAACGTTGGTGGAACTGGCCCATGCCATCGGTATTACCGTAGTGGCAGAAGGGATTGAAACAGCGCAACAAGAGGCCTTTCTGATTCAAAACCAGTGCGATATTGGCCAGGGCTATTATCTGGGGCGGCCGGTGCCAGCTTCGGAAGTCGAAGATTTTTTGTTAAAGCAAGTAAATTAAGCCGCTTTAGACTGAAGACAAAGTTAATTTTATCTAGCTGAGCACCGACAATTGGCTTTTCAGCTGTCTGCCTCGGGGCGAACAGTTGCTCAGAAATGCTGTTTATTAGCACTTCCAAATTGGGCAACTGTACGCATCCGCGCGCAGACTGCGAAATCCAATTGGTCGGTGCGGGATTTGTCTACAAAAAGAAGCGGCTCTTAAGCCGCTTCTTTTCTGCCGGGTTTTGCCCGGCTATATTTGTATTGAGGTTATGGGCTTATAAAATGGCCAAACCAGCTTTTGCAACGGTCATGTCTTCTTCAACGCTGCCGCCGCTGACTCCAATTCCGCCAATGATTTCGCCATCCATTATAATGGGAAAACCACCACCGAAGACAACCATTCTGCCTTTGTCGCAGCTTGCCAGACCAAACAGGGAGCCGGCTTCTTTAGCAACATCAGCGAACTGATCCGTACTGCCTTTTAAGGCTGCAGCTGTATAAGCTTTGTTGGTAGCGATATCAATGCTGGCCAGCAGGGAATCTTCCATTCGGTTAAAGAGTACAGGATTACCGTGTTTGTCACAGATAGCGATTACCATCGGGACATCGATTTCAATTGCTTTTACAGCCGCCGCGTCGGCCATTTTTTTGGCCAGATCCAATAATTTTCCAGTTGTCGTCATGATTTTCCTCCAAAAATTTTTATTTATCCTCTAAAGCAGCTCCTTAAAAAGCAGCCGCGTAGATGGCGATCACATCGTCTTTAGATGGGCATTTTGGATTGCCGCCGGTGCAGATATCGGCCAGCGCCAGATCAGCCAGTTCGCTGAAATCTTCTTTTTTAACGCCGATTTCTTCCAGACCGGAAGGAATTCCCACATCTTGAGACAAGGTTTTGATGGCTTCAATTGCTAAGCCGTTAATATCTTCCGCTTTAACCCCAGTCAGATCAACGCCCATGGCCTGAGCAACAGCTGCCAGACGATCACCAACCGCATCGGCATTATAAGCCACAACGTGAGGCAGAAGCACAGCATTGCAAACACCATGCGGCAGATCATAGAAACCGCCCAACTGATGAGCCATCGAGTGAACAATACCTAAACCACCGTTTGAGAATCCCATTCCGGTGACAAACTGTCCGTAAGCCATGCCATCACGGGCATCAATGTCTTCGCCGTTTTCAACAGCAGCACGCAGACTGTCAGAAATAGCTTTAATGGCTTCCAGGTTAAAGAGGTCAGTAAAAGCAGAAGCGCCGGCAGTTGTATAGCCTTCAATGGCGTGGGTAAGGGCATCCATACCGGTTGCCGCAGTTAATGATTTTGGCATTTTTACCATCAGGTTAGGGTCATTAACGGCCACGGTTGCCAGGCAGTTAGGGTCAACAATAACCATTTTCAGTTTGCGTTCTTCGTCCGTGATAACGTAATTGATAGTCGCTTCACTGGCGGTTCCGGCCGTTGTGTTGATGGCAACAATAGGCAGTGATTTGTTGGCAGTTTTACCAACGCCTTCGTAGTCGCGCAGATCCCCCGGGTTGGTTGCCAGAATGCCGATGCCTTTAGCAGTATCTTGAGGTGATCCGCCGCCAATACTGACGATAAAGTCGCACTCGTTTTCCTGCAAAGCGGCCAGACCGGCGTTAACATTGGTGACAGTTGGATTAGGTTTTACATCTGAGAAAATTGCGTAAGGAACTTGAGCCTTATCAAGAACATCGAGAACATCTTGAACAATACCGGCTTCGATGAGCACTTTGTCGGTGACAACCAGCGCTTTTTTAACGTTCATCCGTTTGATTTCTGGTGCCATTAGTTCGATTGCACCAGGTTCCATAATAACGACAGGGGGGAAATAATAAGTTCTTGCCATTGAAATTACCTCCAAAAATTTGCAGCTGTAAACAGTTGCATAACTGTCTTTATTTTATCAATCTTGCGGCAGCTTTCAAGTGACAGTATCGTAATAATGTCAAAATAGTGACATATAACTATAGGTGTCACTTTTTACAGCAAAAGAAGATAGGGCTTGAGCTTTTCAGGAAGCGCATCGATTAGAAGTTTGGCAAAGTCGTTGGGATCCATAACCATTCCATCTAAAACCCATTTGTAAGTCATATCCATAGAGCCCTGACAGTACATATCCAAAAGGAAAAGATCATCATCAGCTACAGGCTTGCCGGTTTTCTTAATGATCAGATCAGTATAAAAGTTGGTAATCAGTTTCAGATCATAATCGTAAATGGAATTGCAGTCACTGGATTTAAAAGCCGCAGTAAAAAAAGCTTTTTCATTGCGAACGAAGGTAAATTTGCGGGTCAAACCTTCTTCAAGGGTTAGGCTGACACCCATCTGTTTGATGGACTGCTGTGCCAGTTTATCAAAATACCAGTTGACCAGATGATATTTATCCTGAAAATAACGATAAAATGTTTGCCTTGTCAGTTCACCGTTATCAACGATCTCTTTGACCGTGATTTTATCCAATGGCTTATTGACCATCAGCGCTTTAATACTTTTTGCCAGCTTTTCTTTTGTACGATCATTAATATCCATTGAAATTCCCCATGTTAATCTAAATGCAAGGATGCATAGTTCTATATTATCGGGCTAAGTAATCGATGTCAATGAAATATTTTGACGGTTCGGATAAATTATTTGCGAGCTTTGTTTAGAGATCATTTAATGCGAAAATAAGTTTCGGAAATTTTGAAACATGATATTAAATCAGTGTTAAATATTAGTCGAAACAATTGACAGTAAAAAAGTTATGAGTATAATTGATAGTAAGGAGTGAGTGTTTACTCCTATCGAAAGGAATGAAAAAAATTGGAAAAATCATTAGTTCATCGCAGAGAAAGTATTATTGTCTCAACCATTGAAGTTTTAAATCGGGTGGGGCTGCAAAATCTTTCAACGAAACTGATTGCCAGACAGGAAGGGGTATCGGAAGGTACGCTTTTCAGGCATTTTGAAAGTAAAACGCAAATACTGGCAGCCGTGATCGATCAGTTCGGACAGTTTGATAATGCGATTATTGAGACCTGCGCCCAAAAGAAATTGTCTCCGGTTGCTAGCCTTCGTTATTTCTTTTCGGCTTACGCTGAATATTATGAAAATTATCCGGAAATCACCGTGGTTATGCAGCTCTATGACAGTTTATTAAATGAAGCTGGCCTAGCTGATAAGATTCGGACAATTATTCATAAAAGAGAAGACTTTATTGTCACCATGATAAAAAGCGGTCAGGCGTGCGGCGTCTTTTCAGAGACATTAAAGCCCGCCCGAATGGCAGAGCTCTTTATTGGTGGCAACAAGGAGATTTGCCTGAAATGGCGAATGGAGGATTATAACTTTTCGTTAAAGGAACGTGCGCTGAAATTGTTTGAGATCCTGATTGCGGTGTTGGAAATGTAAATAATTGAAAGGGGGAGATAATGTGACTGAAGACTTTAAAAATGATCCGATGCTGGAGATGTTTCTTTGTGAAACGGATCAACAGCTGGAACAAATGGAAGAGATTGTTATGAATATGGAAGATTCTGATGACCTGACAACGGATGCCGTTCACGAAATATTTAGGATTATGCATACGCTAAAGAGTTCATCGGCGATGATGATGCTGAATAATATTTCGACCGTGGCCCACCGAACGGAAGATCTCTTTTATTTCATTCGAGAGGAAAAGCCGGAAAAAGTGGAGATCTCGCCCTTGTCGGATCTGATTTTTAGCAGTCTTGATTTTATGAAAGCAGAGCTTGAGAAGATCAAAGCCGGTGAAGAAGCTGATGGTCAGCCGGATGGCCTGATTGACCAGATTACTGCGCATCTGGAAAGGCTGAAACAGTTAAACAATGCCGAAACATTTTTGAAACCGGATAATAAAGAAGCTGAAAAACGCTTTTATATCAGCTCGGATAAAAAGGTTCAGAAGCTGGAAATCAACCACTTTACGGCCAATGTTTTTTTTGAAGAAAATTGTGGTATGGAAAACATCCGAGCTTTTGCGATTGTCCATCAGCTGAAAGAAAAGTCGGAATCCTTTACGACCGACCCGGAAGATGTTATCAATGAAGCGGAAAGCGCTGATAAAATCCGTCAACAAGGCTTTAAGATTCGCTTGAAAACGCGACTATCAGACGATGAAATCCGGAAATTTCTGGAAGGATCAGCAGCTGTTGATCGGGTCGAGTTAGAGGCACTTGTCACCGAAAGTTCCGAAGAAAATGTTGTTAGTACTTTAACTCCGGAAGCACCCATTCGGATGCCGGAATTGCAAAAGCCTTCAACTCGAAATCGAACAGCAGGTGGTTCAGGTGCAAGTAACGGGGGGATCTATGTTAGTGTGGAAAAATTGGATCAATTGATGAATCTGATGGGAGAAATGGTGATTTCTGAATCGATGGTTACACAAAATCCTGATCTTGAAGGATTGGTTTTGGATAACTTTAGCAAGTCAGCCAGACAATTAAGAAAGATCACCAATGAGATTCAGGATATGGTCATGGCAATCAGAATGGTGCCATTGGGTCCCACCTTTCACAAGATGCATCGAATTGTTCGGGATATCAGCAAGAAAATGGGTAAGGAAATCAATCTGAACATTATCGGTGAAGAAACAGAGGTTGATAAAAATATTATTGATCAGATTGGCGATCCACTGATGCATATTGTCAGAAATGCGGCCGATCATGGTATCGAAACCTGTGAGGAACGACTGGCATGTGGTAAAGAAAAAACCGGAACCATTACCCTGGAGGCCTGCAACGCTGGCTCGGATGTTTTGATTATCATCCGTGATGATGGCAAAGGCCTTAAACGAGAAGGGATTCTGAATAAAGCCATTGAGAACGGATTGATCGATGAAATGAATCGGGAGATGAGTGACCAGGAGGTTTTTAAACTGATCTTTTTACCGGGGTTTTCAACCAAGGAAGTTGTGACTGAATTTTCTGGTCGGGGTGTCGGTATGGATGTAGTGGCGACGAATATCGAAGCAATTGGCGGTTCGATTCTGATGGAAAGTCAGGAAGGGAAAGGTTCAATTTTTACACTGAAAATCCCCTTAACGCTGGCGATCATCGAAGGAATGAATGTGCGGGTTGGCAATTCCCGTTATACGTTGCCTATTACCAGGATTAAGGAATCCTTTATCCCGCAAAAGGAGGAGGTTTTTGCGAACCCTAATCATCAGGAAATGATTATGATCCGTGGGGAATGTTATCCGATTTTAAGACTACATGAGTATTATCTGGTTAAAAATGCTAAAAGCAATATTGAGGATGGCATTTTAATGATGGTGGAAGGCGAAAATAAAACAGTTTGCCTTCTGGTGGATGAACTTCTGGGCGAACAGCAAGTGGTGGTTAAAACCCTGCCTAAATATATCAGACGGATGAAAAAAATACCTGGACTGGCTGGCTGCACCCTGTTGGGAAATGGCGGAATAAGCCTGATTTTAGATATTGACGGCTTTATTTCACAGAGCCGATTAAAATGATAAGGAGGGCTTATGGATCAGATAAATAGTGATTTGGAATATGAAGACGACATTGAAGACGATCTTGAGGAATGGGTTGAACAGAAATTTTTGACCTTTCCCCTGGAAAATGAGATTTATGCCCTTACAGTGGATGTGGTGACGGAAATTATTGGGATTCAGGAAATTACTGAAGTCCCAGAACTGCCTGAATATGTTAAAGGGATTATCAACCTGCGCGGTCAGATTGTGCCAGTCATCGATCTGCGTCTCAAGTTTGAAAAAATGTCTAAAGCCTATGATGAGAAAACCTGTATCATCGTAATTGAAGAAGCTGATATATCTCTGGGGCTAATTGTTGACGCGGTGGCGGAAGTTGTGGATATTCCCGACACGCTGATGGTCGATTATCCCCATGTAGAAGATGCCAATCAGTTTATTACGGGAATTGGCAATGTGGGAAATCAGATAAAATTAATGATTGACTATAAAAAACTGATTGATGATTCATTTGAACAAAACTTTGAATAATTTGAGGAGCAATTATGAACCGATTAAAAAATCTTAAAATCAAAGATAAGCTTGTGACTTGTTTTGTAATCCTGGCGATTGTAACGGCGATTGTGGGTTTGTTTGGAATTTTTAGTATGTACACGATTCAGAAGAATTCTGAGGGAATGTATCATGATCATCTGGTGCCGGCAGCTAAATTATCTGATATTCAGGTAGAGTTGCAAAACATTCGCGCCAACCAGATTCTGGCTCTTTATGAACGGAATTCAGGGACGGTTTCAACTCGAATAGCGGCCATTGACGAAGCGGTGGCCAAAGATGAGCAGTTGCTCTCAGAATATGAGGCAACCATTGACGAAGAGGATAATCAGGCCTTATTTGATGATCTGACTGAGAAACTCAGTGCCTATCGTCAAGTGCGTGATGAAAATCTAGACTTAATCATGGCTGGTAATTATGATCAGGCTCTGGCGCTTCTTTCCCAAGTAACGGCTGCCCGTGAAGCGACGGATGATAGTTTACAGGCGCTAATTGATTATAACGATGAATATGCTGAGGCTCTGCTTGCAGATAATAGCACTTATTTCAGGAATATGACAATTTTAATGATCGTGATCAGTATCATTGGTATTGCCCTGGCAGTGGGACTGGGTCTGAAACTGGCTAATTCCATCGCCAATCCTCTGAAATCGATGGTTAGTGCTGCTAAACAGATTGCTGAAGGGGATCTGGATGTGACGGTTAAGGTTGAAGCCAATGATGAGGTTGGAGACCTGGGTAAAGCTTTCGAAAAAATGAGTCAAAATCTTAATGAGGTGCTGGGTAATATCGATTCAGCGGCGGTTCAGGTAACAGTTGGTGCAAAACAGGTAGCTGACTCCAGCATGGCGCTGTCGCAGGGCGCTACAGAACAGGCCAGCTCGGTGGAAGAGCTGTCGTCAGCGATTGAACAGATTGCGGCTCAGACCAAAGCCAATGCCCAAAATGCGGATACTGCCAATCAGCTGGCCGAACAGACTCGATCAAACGCAGTTGAAGGTAATAACAAAATGCAACTGATGTTGAAATCAATGGAAGAAATCAATGTTTCTTCAGCTAATATTTCAAAAATCATTAAGGTGATTGACGAAATTGCTTTCCAGACCAATATCCTGGCGCTTAATGCGGCAGTTGAGGCGGCTCGCGCACGCCAGCATGGCAAGGGTTTTGCAGTGGTGGCCGAAGAAGTAAGAAATCTGGCTGCCCGATCAGCGGATGCAGCAAAAGAAACGACGGCCTTAATCGAAGGTTCCATTAAAAAAGTTGAACATGGTACGCAAATTGCTACGAAAACAGCGGATGATTTAAACCGAATTGTTGAGGATATAACCCAGGTAACGGATATTGTGGGTGAGATTGCCTCGGCCTCCAATGAACAGTCCATTGGGATCACCCAGATCAACACCGGAATCAGCCAGGTCTCTGATGTGGTGCAGATGAATTCGGCCACTTCGGAAGAAAGTGCGGCCGCCAGCGAAGAACTGTCTGGTCAGGCCGATCTGATGCGGGAACAGGTCAGTCAGTTTAAACTAAAGGGCGGAAGAGGTGGAAGCCTGCGAAGCAGCAGCCGCAGCCATGAGGATAAGGGGACTGATATTTATTTAAATGACCTTGATTTTGGCAAGTATTAGAAATTTGGTGCCCTCAATTGAACGGTGTCGTCTGATTGGAAAGAAAGTGGATGACGATGAATAGTCAATGGGATGATGAAGCACTCAGTCAGGTTTTTAATGCAGTATCTGTCGGAATTATGATTTTGAATGAGGAAGGTCGAATTACTGCGGTTAATCAGGCTTTACTGGCCTATTTTCAGATAAAGGAAGATCAGCTGGAAAAAAAGAAGGACTTCTATTTTCGGATGTTTGATGATTTTTCGGCTCTGATCTGGCGAACCGATGCTTTGGGAAAGGTCATCTATGTCAATAAAGAATGGACAAATTTTATCGGTGTTTCCAGAGCGGAATGTTTGGGCGCCCAGTATCTTGACTGGATCCATCCAAAAGACCGGGACAGCTATATGGCCATTAGAAAAAAAGCTTACGAAATGCTGTCGCCCTTTAGTGTCGAGTATCGAATCCTCCATCGGAGTGGCCGGTATTGTTGGATCAAAGGGATCTACAGCCCCTCTAGTGAAATGGATGGAGAGCAGGGTTATACGGTGCTGGGAATCAACATCACGGAACGTAAGGAACTAGAAAAGGTGAAATCTGGGTCATTGTCACAGCGACAGCCACTGATTTAATCAGTTTTACAGTGGAAGACTCAGGCCTGGGGATTGCATCTTCTGATCTCTCAAAGATTTTTGAGAGTTTTAGTCAGCTGGATGGTTCTTTCACCCGTCGCTACGGCGGAACGGGACTGGGTTTGGCTATTTCCAAACAGCTAGTGGAACTGATGGGCGGGACCATTACCGTTAACAGTGTCAAAAATTTAGGCAGCCGTTTCCAGTTTTTAATCCCCTTAAAAAAGAGCCAGCCCATCAATGAACCCCAGCCGCCGCAAAAGATGACATGTGCCAGCACGGAGTATCATATTCTGATTGTTGAGGATGATATTGTAAATCAACGGGTGCTGGCTAAAATGTTAAAGGAATGCGGTTATGGGGTTACCATTGCCGGTAATGGCTTTGATGCCGTTGAAAAGGTTCGAAACAGACAATTTGATGCTGTTTTGATGGATGTACAGATGCCGGAGATGGATGGCCTGGAAGCTACGAGGCGTATCCGTTTTATCAATCAGCGGATTCCGGTTATTGCCGTTACAGCCCACGCCCTTCAGGGGGATCGGGAGCGATTTTTGGAAAGCGGCATGGATGATTATGCGTCCAAACCGGTAAAGATTGAAAAGCTGATTGATGCGATTGAAAGCAATATAAGCAGCAAGCGACAAGACGGCAGACTGGAAAACCTTGAGATTCAGATGATTGAAGACGGACAGGTTGTGATTGCTGAAAAAGTTGAACAGTTTAGCCGGCGACTGAATATAGAGGGGTTGCAGCTGCTGACAAAGGCAATAGCGGCGCTAAGCCAGGCAGTTGAGGAAGGAAAACTATTTTTATTTGAAAAAAAAGCTGCTTATATCAAAAAACTGGCCAATGAAATGGACTTAGAAGCCATAAAGGCTGCGGCCTTTAAGGTTGAACTGGAAGCCCGACGCGGCAACTATGAAAATGCAGCCCAGAAAGTTTTGGCACTCCAGGTAATTTTCGAAGCCCTTGATAAAAATATTTAAATCCCTAAAAACTAAAGTGAATGAATTGACATTTAAAGCGGGGTATGAAAAACTGTTAGTATAAATTAATGGGCGCAGCTACGATTAGCTTGAAAAAGGAGAGATATAAAAATTCTAATTGTTGAAGATGACATGATCAGTGACAAGGGTTTGAAGAAGTGCGGGCAGGATATAAGATTTTAAGAGGAGAAAACCAGGCCATCGTTTTAGAAAAAGATAAAACGATGGCCTGGTTTTTATTTGGCTTTTAGAATGTTTTTATCTTGCAAATAGCATTAAATGGTCAGGTCAACATGCTGGATGGTGCCGGCACCGCCATTTTCTTTCAAAAAGATACCGCTTTGCTGAATTTGCCCCTGGGACTGATTGCTGGTGTTTTTCAGCGAGTAAGAGGTGCTGACATTGCCTAAGTAAATGGCCCCAACACCCTTTTGGCCCAAGGCGAAAAGCTGGTCATTGCCATTTTCATCCTTAGTCCAGATACGCAGCTTGTCATAGATGGCATCATTTTCATCGATCCACTGATTACCATCTGAATCGTAGGCGGCCAGATCGGCAAAGCCGTCGCCGCTTTGGGGTCCGAACAGTTCCTTGCCATCATTGATGAGGCCATCGCTATTTAAATCCAGAGCCAGAAAACCACTGCCTGGGCCGACAAAGGAAATCTGGTCAGGGCTTCCGTCTGCATCCAGATCAAAACTGTATTTTTGACTGGTCAGGCTGACACTGGGGGCATCAAAATTGATGGTTAAAGGGTCAACCTGCTGGGGATCATTGCCGGCCTGAAGGGTCAGACTTTCAGCGGAAGCAAAGCTGCGGCTCAAATTCAGGGACAGATCAAGGCTGATGGTTCGCCCGTCAGCGGTGGTAACCGTCCCCTGGGCGTTGAAGGAAGTCGTTTCCTGCTCGGCATAAAGATTTTGCCGTTCATAACGAAAACCAGATCCCTGATTGAGGAGAGCACGCTGATTATTGAGACCGCTGACCTGATTTTTGAGGGTGACTTGCTGGTCGCAATCGATTTTTTTGGGAACCAGGAATTTAATTTTTTTGCCGGTTAGGGCCTGGAGCAATTTTTGCAGCAACTGCATTTCCATCAGATCTTTATCCGAAAGGGTGAAAGGATCGTCTTCTTCGGTTTTTTCAAGACTTGAGCTGGATTGAATTGCCTGACTTTGCGGTGAGACGGTCAGGCTGTCCTGATTGCTTTGAGTGTTGCTATTGTCCCAGACGCGAAGGGATTCACGCTGGACAATGCTTTCCCGATAGCTATGCTGGCTCGACAAAGTCAGCGACGAACTCTCTATTTTCATTTGATTACCTCCATTAAGAATCGTTCTCTTTAATGGATTATCGGCTGAATGCGCAAAACATTTAGTAACTTTCTAAAAATCGGCATCTTCATCACCTGCGCAGGGACTGAAAAAGGTGATATGATTATCTGTATCAGCAGATTGTTTGTAAAGATCAGAATCGGCCAAAGCCAGTATCTGCGGCACAGAAGCGCCATCGAAGGGATAAAGAGCAACTCCGAAGCTGGGGCGAATGCCAATGACTTGACCTTCATAATCGATGGGCTGGATGATGATGCGGTTCAGCTGTTCAAGATAGCTTTTTACTTCCTGGCAGGGAATGTTGCGTTTAATCATCAATACAAACTTATCGCTGCCCAGACGTGCCAGCAGATCGTCCGGATCGTCCGCTGCCTGTAAACGAGTGGCTAAACTTTTCAGGCAAAAATCTCCGCCGGTGATGCCAATCATATCATTAACCCGATAAAACTGATTGAGGTCGATAAAAACAGTGTAAAATCGGGTGGAATATTCCTGGGAAAAGGATATCAGTAATGCCATGCGATCGCTTAAATAGGTGCGGTTTGGCAGGTCGGTCAGCAGATCAAAGAAAGCCAGGCGGCTTAGGCTGTTTTCATTTTCCCGGATGATCTGTTGATAGGATTTCAGTACATCATTTTGCTGCCTGAGATCCTTGTGCGCGTGATCTAGCTCGGTGTTTAACAGCTGAAGCGCCTCATTTTGTTGGCTGAGGCTACGGACTTTTTTGACTAAGCTGTTCAAAAGAAAACGTAGTATGGTAATTAAAAGAATGGCAAAAAAGGGAATAAATATGCCAGGTAAACTGATGGTAAGGTTGTTGCCCCAAAAAAAGATGAAGAAAACAAGGCTAAGGATCAGGTTTAAAATAATGGCTAAATAATAGCCGGAATCGGGTAAGTGAATTGTTAAAAGAATCGAGGTGAGTACCAGAAACTGAGCAAATATACCGACGACACTTGAGGACTTAAAAAAAATTAGAAGGGTGGTCAGAACAATAAAAGCACTGGCAAAAGCAAGCAAAATCGGAAGAGCTTCTTTTAGGGTTGGTTTTTTTATCAGGTAGGTCTTTAAGCGCTGCACAAGTTTATTCATCAATGGCTCCCCTTGAAAGATTCTTGCTTTATAATCATATAAGCTTACTTAATAATAATTATAGCAAGATAAAAATTTTGAAGCAAGAAAAATCGCCTAGTATGCCCGAAAAAACAAAAAAGCCTCCATTGAGGCTTTAGAAAAGAGAGAGAGGATTGGATTTATATAAAACTGGAATGAACCAGTGGTGAGCTCTTCATTGACAATAGTATAGCAGGGGCGTGTGGCAGCTATTTGTCGCCTTTGTGATAAGTATGTGAATAAGCTTTTCTTAAGCATTAAAAAGGAGTTATTCTACATACTAAAAGCGCTGAAAGATTCAGCGCTTTTAAAGTTAACCATATTGGCATATTATATAGGGGGATAAATATGCTTTTTTTAGTTCATTCGGCTTACAAAATCTGAGTAAGCTTCAATGCCGTGTTCGTGTACATCAAGACCTTCAATTTCAACGTTTTTGTCAACGCGCAGGCCGATTGTTTTCTTGAGGATGAAGAAGAGTACAAAAGCACAGGCCAGGGTCCAGACTGCTACTGACAGAACACCGATAAACTGAACACCCAGTAAAGATACACCGCCGCCGTAGAGCAGGCCTGTAACCGCATCTTCGGTTCCTGGTGCGTAGTTTGCAAATAAACCAACTAATAAGGTTCCAACAACACCGTTCATACAGTGGACACCAACGGCTCCAACGGGATCATCAATTTTTAAAGTCTGATCGATGAAAGGAATACCGAAGGTAATCACAACGCCGGCGATAATACCAATTGCGATCGCACCCCAGATGGTAACAACCAGACAACCTGCAGTAATGGCAACCAGTCCACCGAGAACACCATTTAAGGTCATTGAAATATCAGGTTTTCCGAAACGTATCCAGGTTAAGAACATTGTGGTTAATCCACCAGCTGCGGCAGCCAGATTAGTCGTCATAGCGATATGGCCGATATCAGTGGTCATACCCAGGGTTGAACCACAGTTGAATCCGAACCAGGCAAACCAGAGAATAAATACTCCTAAAGCACCAAGGGTTAATGAGTGACCAGGGATGGCATTGGCTTTGCCGTCTTTGTTGTATTTGCCGATACGCGGACCAACCATAGCTGCCCCAACCAGAGCGGTCCAGCCGCCAACAGAGTGAACGACAGTGGAACCGGCGAAATCAACAAATCCCATTTCACTAAGGAAGCCGCCGCCCCATGCCCAGTGTCCAACAACCGGATAAATAACCAGACTGACAAAGGCTGAGATAAAGCAGTAAGTTGTGAATTTAGTACGTCCGGCAACAGCACCAGATACGATCGTTGCGGCTGTGGCACAGAAAACGGTCTGGAAGAAAATGAATAACTCTGGTGTGACAGTATCAAAAGCACCAGCGCCTTCCAGTTTTTCCGGAGCGAAGAATCCGGCGGTTCCAATTAAACCACCCATATCAGGACCAAACATAATGCTAAAGCCAATAGCATAAAATAAAATTGAACCAAGCATAAAGTCAACGAAGTTTTTCATAATGATGTTTCCGGCATTCTTGGCACGGGTAAAACCGGTTTCTACCATTGCAAAACCCGCCTGCATAAAGAATACAAGGACTGAAGCTAAAAACACCCAGGTAATATCTAAAAATAATTGAGTTTCCATTTTAACACCTCTCTAATAATAACAAATAAATTAAGGAAAATAAAAAGAGATAGATTAAGCCGTTTTACTGGTTTAAACTATCTCCCTTGATAGATACGAATATTGTGAGTTATAAAATTAAATTGCATCATGACCACGATCGCCTGTTCGAATTCGAACCACATCAGCCACATCGTAAACAAAAATCTTACCGCCGCCGATTTCGTCTTCTGAACCGACACATAGACGTTCTGTGATAATTTTAATAATAAGTTCTGCTGTTTCAGCGTCGGTAATGGTTTCTACCTTAATCTTTGGCAGGAAGTTAACGGTATAAGCGGTTCCGCGATAGGATTTCTGGAAACCTTTCTGATTACCATAACCCATCACATTGGTGATCATCAGCCCCTGTACATCACAGGTGTTGAGGATTTCTTTTAACTCTTCCAGCTTTTCCGGTTTAATAACAATTTCAAGCTTTTTCATAGGACCCTCCTTAGGTTTATATTTAAAAGGGGGAGGGGTATTGCTACCCCTGCACCTTTATTGATTATACATAGAATAAAATATCTTTGTAGCTTGGGAATGGCCAGTATTTTTCAGCAACGATCATTTCCAGAGCATCAGCCGGTTCACGAACAGCATTCATGGCAGGAATAACGGTGTTGCAGAAGTAGTAAGCTTCAGCCTGAGGACCGTCACAGCCCTCAACGCCTTCCAGAGCTGTTTCCAGAGCGCTGATTGCCTGATACATTTGTGCCAGCAGTGCTGATGATTTTTTCAGCAGAGCTGTTTCGACAGTGACATCAATGGCATCGCTGCAGTTCTTTTTAACCAGCAGGGATTCGCCAACTTCTTTAGAATAAGTGATGGCAGCCGGGATGATTTCCTGTTTAGCCAGATCCAATGTCGTTAAGGCTTCAATGTTGATGGTCATGCAATATTCTTCAAGTAGGATTTCATAACGGGAAGCCATTTCTGTTTTCGTGAAAATACCATGTTTGCCGAACAGTTCCACATTCTTTTCCAGCAGGAATGTTTCCAGAGCGGCTGGGGTGGTTTTCAGGTTAGGCAGTCCACGACGAGCAGCTTCTTCAACCCATTCATCAGAGTAGTTATTGCCATTGAAAACAATGTTTTTGCTGCGCTCAACAGATTCTTTAAGAAGAGCATCGATAGCAGCATCCAGATCAGAGGCTTTTTCCAAAGTATCAGCAAAATCCTCCAGGACATCAGCAACTATTGTATTGAGGGTGATGTTTGGACCAGAAATTGACTGATTGGACCCTAACATACGGAATTCAAATTTATTGCCGGTGAAAGCAAATGGTGATGTACGGTTACGGTCAGTTGCATCAACAATAAAGCTTGGTAAGCTTTTTACGCCCAGTTCCATAACCAGATCTTTAGCATTAGTGATTTTTTCGCCGGTTGCGATTGATTTGAGGATGGCTGTTAATTGTTCACCAAGGAAAACAGATACGATCGCCGGCGGTGCTTCATTAGCGCCCAATCGGTGGTCGTTACCAGCGCTGGCGACGGAAATTCGCATCAGTTCACTGTATTTGTAAACAGCTTCAATGGTAGCACACAGGAATAAAAGGAACTGTTTGTTATCGGCAGGGTTATCAGTTGGGTCTAAGAGATTTTCGCCGGTATTTGTGGCCATTGACCAGTTGTTGTGTTTACCCGAACCGTTAACGCCTTCAAATGGTTTTTCATGTAAAAGACAAGCCAGATTATGGCGGTAGGCCACTCGCTGCATCATTTCCATGATCAGCTGGTTGTGGTCAGTTGCCATATTGGTGCTGGTGAAAATTGGAGCCATTTCATGCTGGCTTGGCGCAACTTCATTATGTCTTGTTTTAGAAGAAATACCCAGTTTCCACAATTCTTTGTCCAGTTCATCCATATACTTGGCGACGCGTCCACGAATTTTTCCGAAATAGTGATCATCTTTTTCCTGTCCTTTTGGCGGTTTAGCACCGAATAATGAACGACCAGTCAGGATGATGTCTTTACGTTTTTTGTACATTTCCCGTTCAACCAGAAAATATTCCTGTTCAGCACCGATGGTAGTGGTAACTTTTTTGACATCATCTTTGCCAAACAGTTTTAGAATTCGGACAGCCTGATCGCTCAAAGCTTCCATAGAACGAAGCAGTGGCGTTTTCTTATCTAATACTTCACCAGAGTATGAACAGAATACGGTTGGAATATAAAGCGTTGTTCCTTTAACAAAGGCATAAGAAGTGGGATCCCAGGCAGTATAACCGCGGGCTTCAAAAGTTGCTCTTAATCCACCTGAGGGGAAAGAAGAAGCATCCGGTTCACCTTTGATCAGTTCTTTTCCGGAAAATTCCATAATGATTTTTCCGTCAGCGGTTGGGCTGATGAATGAATCATGTTTTTCAGCAGTAATGCCGGTCATTGGCTGGAACCAGTGGGTGAAATGAGTAGCACCCTGTTCGATTGCCCAGTCCATCATTGCAGTAGCAACAACATCAGCAATGTTTTCTTCCAGTGGTAAATCTTCATTAATGGTTTTTAAAACCGATTTGTAGATTTGTTTTGGTAAGCGCTGACGCATAACACTTGAATTAAATACTTTAGATCCGAACAGATCAGAAACACTTTCTTTTGCAGAATTTGGCACGAGCGTGTCCTCCTAAAAAAAATTTGTATAATTTATAATATGCCAGTCTTCCTTGAAAAACATATTATAATGAAAGCAGGCATAAAGGTGAACAATCTGCTTCTCTTAATCAGTTTAATTGAATTTACAATAAAAGCAAGAGAAAAAGATGAAAAGATAATAAAAAAAGTGCTCTGGAAAGTTATTCCAAAGCACCATTGCTAACATCAATTTGTGGCGTTCACCGCTCTATTTAAGATAGTCTTATTATAAAGCATGAAAACTTTCTTGTAAAGAGATTTTTTCAAAAAATTACATTGAAAATGATTACAAAAAAATTAAGAATTAACGAATACTATTTTACAAAACCCAACAGATTGGATATAATCGGGGTATTGATCAGAAAAACAGAGAATTAGAGATCATGGGAGGTCATATATATGGAAGAAAAGTTTGTAATTGATGAAGAAAAGCATATTGAAATACTGGATGCCTTTTTAGGTGATGCGGATTTAATGGCGGCGGTTAACGAGTGTAAAACCTTTGAAGAAGGCTATGAACTGGTGGCACAGAAGATACCGGGGCTGACGCTGGAAGAATTTACCCAGTCAATGGATCTTTTGCGACAGGTTGTGATGGCCCAGATGGCCAAACAGTAGGATGAAAACCATATCATTAAAAAAGAATTGAAACTGCAATCAAAGTATGGTTTAATTAAAAAACATGAAAAATATAAAGCAGAAATTGAACAAAGGCGTTCAAAAATTTTTGAAGAGATTTTTCAGTTTTTTTGTTATGCAATTTTTTAGATAAAATAGGTTAATAGCAGTCTTTGACGAAAAGTTTCAGCAGAAATGACTTAAAGTTACTGGATTGTCTAAGAAACTTGGAGTATGATTAGCTAATAATGGTTAAATACGGTTTTAGAATAAAGATATAAATAGGATAAAGGAGGCAAATCATGGATCTGGAAAAAGATGTACTGGATGCGTTTGAGTATATTCAGGAAAATGATGTAAAGTTTATTAGATTACAGTTTTGTGATCTGTTGGGACAAAATCGCAATGTGGCAATTACTGCTAAACAAATGGAACGGGTTTTGGCAGGAGGAATGCCTTTTGATGCATCGCTGATTCCGGGCCTGACGGCAGCGGGCGATGCCGATCTGGTGCTGGTGCCGGATATGACCACCATCCAACTTCTACCCTGGCGTCCGCAACGGGGAAAAGTGGCGCGGATTATCTGCGACATCAAATACCCGGACGGAAAGATTTATGCCTCTGACAGCCGTCAGATTTTAAAAAAATCGCTCAAAAAAGCTGATCAGCTAGGCATTGATTTTTTTGTCAGCACCGGATGTGAGTTTTATTTGTTCAAGCAGGACGAAGAAGGCAATCCCACCACAGAACCCACTGATCAGGCCAGTTATTTTGATCTGGCGCCTTATGACCGGGGTGAAAATACCCGACGGGAAATTATTCTGACCCTGGAAGATATGGGCTTTGAAATTGAGAGCTCTCGTCATGAAAAGGGTCCAGGTCAGCATGAGGTTGATTTTGAGTATGATTCGGCCTTGTGTTCAGCAGATAAGCTGACAACCTTCCGAACAGTGGTAAAGACTGTTTCCCAACGTAATGGTATGCATGCTTCTTTTTTACCAAAACCCCTTGTTGATGAACCCGGCAGCGGCATGCATGTGCATGTCTTTCTGGAAAAAGATGGCGAGAATATCTTTGAGATCAAAGACGGTAAGCTGAGTCAAGAGGCCCAGTCCTTTATCGCTGGGGTTCTAGCCCATATAAAGGGGATTACTGCTGTGGCCAATCCTTTGGTCAACAGTTATAAGCGTCTGATTGGCGGTCAGGAAGCACCGAGGTTTATCAGTTACGGTTGTGGTAATCAGTTACCGCTAATAAAAATACCAGCAGAATTTAGCGGACACAGTCGTTTGGAACTGCGTAGTCCGGATCCAACCTGTAATCCCTATCTTATTTTTGCCCTTGTTCTGGAAGCGGGTTTAGATGGGATGGAAAAGAATCTGCCCCTTGATGAAAAACTTTTAATTAAAAGTGATACGGATCTTTCCGCCGGCTTTGAGGAGCTGCCTATGAACTTGAATGATGCCCTGCGCGAGATGGAAAAGGATCCACTGATTCAAGACGTTTTGGGTAGTGAACTGACGAAAAAATATATCATACTTAAAAAAGCTGAATGGAATGAATACACAAAAACCGTTCATCCCTGGGAAATCGATCATTACTTGTCAGTATATTAATTGCCTTCAGGATATTTTAAAGGCGGGAGGTGAAGGGGTTGAGTAGCGTTTTACTGGTGTGTAAACAAAAGGAAGTTATTCGGGGTTTGACGGAGATCTTAAGGCCGCTAAATTTCGAGCTGATCGATTCAGCAATTTCAGCCAGTGAAGGTAGGCGTAAGCTTCAGGAAATTGAATATGATCTGGTTATTGTGAATACCCCTTTAGGTGACGAGTTTGGCGTTGATTTTGCCATGGATATCATGGATAATTTTGGTGTTGGCGTGATTCTTATTGTCAAGGGTGAGCTGGTGGAGCATGTTGAAGAAAAACTTACCGATACCATGGCTTTCGTGGTGCAAAAACCGGTAAATCGACAGCTGCTAACCCAGAATATCCGTTTTGTCCGGCAATCCCGGGCAAAAATGATGAAGCTCCAGAATCAGAATGACCAGCTGAAAGCCAAAATTGATGATTTAGGCGTGGTTTATCGCGGCAAGCTTTGTTTAATGGAAAACCTCAATATGAAAGAGGAGCAGGCCCATCGCTATATCCAAAAAAAAGCCATGGATATGCGAATCTCGCCGCGAAAAGTAGCTGAACAGATTATTAAAAATTATGAGCGAAAACGGTAAAGCCCGATCATATAAACCGCAACAAGGATAATTAATATCTTTGTTGCGGTTTTTTATATAACATCTGTAACAAAGTTACAGAAGATTTTCTAAAAAATGATATACTTCTTTTGCTGATTAATTTTTGCTAGTCTTGACAATGGAAAGTTAGGAAGATAAAACTTATTCAATAACTGATGAACGGGAGGAAAAGTGAGCATGGATCTTTCAACAATAATTATTTATGGTATTGCATTAGCGCTTTTGATTGTATCGCTGGTTAAAGACCGCGGAAAAACAAAAAAGGCGATTAAGAAGGGATGGATGGCCTTTATTAAAATTCTGCCGGTTCTGATTCCCTTGTTTTTAATTGTGGGTATCGTCCTGAGCTTAGTAACTCCAGCCATGATCAAGCAGGTAATGGGCGAGGAATCGGGAATTATCGGGGTGCTGATTGGCATGGTCATCGGCTCGGTAGCTTTTATGCCGCCCTTTGTAACCTTTCCCTTAGGGGCGGAGCTGCTTTCAAACGGTGCGGGATATCCTCAGGTAGCCGCCTTTATGACAACCCTCATGGCAGTGGGACTGGTCTACTGGTCAGCGGAAACAAAATTTTTTGGTTCGAAAGCGGTGATTTTAAGAAACAGCATGGCTTTTATTGCTTCGGGAATTGTGGCTTTTGTTGTATGGATGGTAATGTGATGAAAAACGAAAAAGAAATCTTATTGACTTTATTGAAAAGCAAGGTCTTCTATGTTGCCCTGGCCATGCTGGCGGGATTATTTATCCTTGATGCTCTGGGCCTTAAGATTGGTGTGGCGGCTGTAAGTGGGGAGACGTCACTGGGTGTATCGGCGCTTTCTTCAGCTGGCTTCCAGTTTGTATCCATGCTTAAAATCGTTCCCCCCATCTTTTTAATGATCGGGCTTTTGGATATTTGGGTTCCCAAGGAAACCATGATTCGCTTTATGGGAGAAAAATCTGGCCTGGTTGGAATTTTTATCGCTTTCTTTATTGGGGCTATGTCGGCAGGCCCGCTGGTTGCGGCTTTTCCAGTTGCTCAGATCATGCTAAAAAAAGGTGCCCGTTACTCAAATGTTTTGTTTTTTTTGAGCATCTGGGCCAGTGCCAAATTACCGATTCTATTTTTCCAGGCGACAGCACTGGGGGTTACTTATACGGTGATTACCAATCTTACCCTGATTTCAGTTTATCTGGTGGGAACACTCTTAATCGAGAAAGCCCTATCGCCACAAGACAAGGCATTGATTTATGGGCTGGCTGAACAGGCCTAGATGAGAAGCAGTCGACGTAACAGCAGCAGGAGGTATCGGTAAGAGCAGAAAATGGCCTTTTATCAAATTAATTCAAAAAAGTAGGGAAGAATAGGCCCATTGGTTGATTGAAGCGCCTGACTGGAGAGATCTCGGTCGGGCGCTTTTACAGTTTTTGATGCAAAAAGAATCCTTTTATTAGCTGAAAATGTTTGGTTGTTTTTTGCGCCGGAATGGTGTAAAGTTAAAAACATATAACAAAATGATCATTAGAAGGAGGAAAAGGGATGATAGAGTGGCTTAAACAGTTTGGTCCGGTGGAACAGGCTCTGATTGGAACCTTGTTTACCTGGGCGATGACAGCAACAGGAGCCGCAATGGTGTTCTTTTTTAAAAAAATCAATCAGAATGTCTTAAATGGCATGCTGGGCTTTGCCGCCGGGGTGATGATTGCCGCCAGTTTTTGGTCCTTGTTGGCACCGGGGATAGAAATGGCCGAGGAATTAGGTCAAACAGCCTGGTTAACAGCTGCAATTGGCTTTTTAGGTGGCGGATTATTTTTGTATATAGTCGATAAACTAATGCCCCACTTGCATCTAGGCTTGGATATTTCCCAGGCAGAAGGAATAAAAACCAGCTGGCAACGGTCAGTTTTACTGGTCTTGGCGATTACCCTGCATAACATCCCGGAAGGGATGGCGGTGGGGGTAGCTTTTGGGGCTGCGGCAGCCGGTGGAACTGCATCCAGTATTGCTGGTGCTGTGGCTTTAGCTCTGGGAATCGGCTTGCAGAATTTGCCGGAGGGCGCAGCAGTATCGATTCCCCTAAGAAGAGAGGGCTTCAGCCGCCAAAAAGCCTTTTTGTATGGACAGTCATCGGGCCTTGTGGAACCACTTGCCGGAGTGATTGGTGCTTTTGCGGTTGTTTCAATGCGACCGATTTTGCCTTACGCCCTGGCTTTTGCAGCGGGGGCGATGATTTATGTCGTAGTGGAAGAACTGATCCCCGAGGCGCAACGCGAGGTTGGCGGCTCGAAAACGGATGTCGCCACCATTGGCTGTCTGCTTGGCTTTGCGGTCATGATGATTCTGGATGTGGCCTTGGGCTGAAAAATGATACTCAAACAATCAGCCCCAATTGATAGCGATTTTTGAGATCTGCTTGAGGATCTTTTTTTACCAGATTCATAAAAGCAATCATTGCAGGGGTAAGTTGCTTGTTTTTATGATAGACCAGATTAAAGGTGCGGTTAAAGACTGGTTCGGCTGGCGCAAAAGCCAGTAGTTGACCAGTCTTTAGTTCGTTTTCAATGAGTCGAATCGAAAGGGTCGACAGGCAGGGCTGGCTTAAAAGAATGGTTTTGATAATTTCCGGTGAGGTGACCTCCCAGCCGATATTGACTTTCAGGCCTCGTCTTTTCATATAGTCCAAGAAGAGGTCACGGGTCCCGCTGCCTGTTTCGCGCATGACAAAGGACTGACTTTCCAGCTGTTTGGCGGTAAGTTCTTTTAATCTTGAAAAAGGATGATTAACGTCACAGGCGACAACCAGAAAGTCGTCAATTACAGGCTCAACAATTAAATCAGGGTGATGGATGGAACCTTCAATGAGTCCGAGATCCAGCTCTGCACGCAATAATCGCACTTCGATTGAACGCGTATTATTCACATAGCAAAAGCTTTGCGTTGCCGGGTTTTGTTTAAGATAGGCAGACATCAGCGATGCCATCAGACAGGAACCGACGGTAATCGTAGCACCCAGCTTGAGACTTGGCTGTTGGCAAAGGTGATCCATACTGTTTTCCAGGGCGTCAAATTGATTGATCACCATTCGAGCCTGGGTGCAGAGGGTTTTTCCGGCATCGGTAATGAGGAGCTTTCGCCCCATGCGTTCAAAAAGTCTGACCCCATAGTGATTTTCGAGTTCACGAATAACCTGACTGACTGATGGCTGGGTTATATACAGTAGTTTAGAAGCCTTTGACATGGAGCCGCTTTCTTCCACCGCAATGAGAATTTTTAAATGTCGCAGATCCATAAATCCTCCTTAGTATAGGTAAAAACTATAGAACATATAAAATATTACCATTTTACTTATAAAACAACAAGGCGTATAATCAGGATAAGGAAAATATAATATGCGAGGGAGAAAAATGTCAGAAACAATCAGCAAGGAAGATGTAAAACGGGTGAAAGGGTTGGGTTTTTTAAGAAACAAAGGAACTGACCAATTTTCTGGTCGCGTGATCACCGAAAACGGCGTGGTGGATACTGCACAAATGGCCTGTATCATGGAAGCTGCCAATAAGTTCGGCAACGGGAAGCTGGCTTTTACGACTCGGTTGACAGTTGAATGCCCAGGGATTCCCTATGAAAAGATCGAAGATTTCCGGGATCATTTAAAAAGCGGCGGGCTGGAAACTGGTGGAACCGGGCCAAAGGTGCGACCGGTAACTTCCTGTAAAGGCACGATCTGTCAGTATGGCCTGATTGATACCTTTGGATTAGCCACTAAAATTCATGAGCGTTTTTACAAAGGTTACCGGGATTTAACCTTGCCGCATAAGTTTAAGATTGCCGTTGGCGGTTGTCCTAATAATTGCATGAAACCGGATCTTAATGATGTGGGAATTATTGGACAGTTGGTGCCGGAGGTTGACCAGGCCGCTTGTAAAAACTGTAAAAGCTGCGGCGTGATCAAGGCCTGTCCAGTCAATGCTGCCAATATGAATGGTGAGCAGATTGCAATTGATCGTGAGGTCTGTCTAAACTGTGGACTCTGCCTTGGTCAATGTCCTTTTGATGCGGTTCAGGCTGGTGCCAATGGCTACAAGCTGGTGATTGGCGGGCGCTGGGGCAAACAGGTGGCGATTGGACAGGCACTGAATCAGATTTTCACCAGCGAAGAAGCGCTTCTTTCAATGATCGAAAAAATTATTTTATTTTACAGCCAAGAGGGAGAAAAAGGCGAGCGGTTTTCACAAACGATTAAACGACTTGGTTTTTCTGAGGTGGAAAAAGTGCTCATCAGAAACTGATTAGTGTAACAGCGGTTGCAGACAGCATTAGTGAAAGATCAATATGCTTTTTCTAGAATACATCTAAATCATAACAGTGTAAGCTTGTTTCAGAAATACCTGAATCGATGGCTAGCACTGTTTTTTATGTTTTGGTGATCTGGCGATTGCTGAAGATTTCATGACAGAGAAGGATCTTTCAGAGCTTGACAGATCTGTCGATTAGGCATACACTCAAGATAAAGAGAGCAGTAAAATATCGGCAGTACTTAAAAAGTCGGTGTTCATGGACGAAATTGACTTTATTTTTAACAGAAGGCTGCCAGAATCGCAATTGCTGATGTTTATAATTCTGGAGGGCAAAAATGGGATTTCTGATTGTTCGAAACGATATTACAAAAATGAAAGTGGATGCCATTGTCAATGCGGCTAACACGTCACTCTTGGGCGGTGGTGGAGTGGACGGTGCCATTCATCGGGCGGCGGGATCTGAGCTTCTGGCAGAATGCCGGGGGTTAAATGGCTGCCAAACAGGGCAGGCTAAAATAACAAAAGGTTATCGTCTGCCGGCAAAATATGTGATTCACACTGTTGGTCCAATCTGGGCGGGGGGCAGTCAGAATGAAGAAGGACTTTTAAGAGCCTGTTACCGAAACGTCCTTGGTCTGGCGGCGGAAAAAGGAATAAAAAGTATTGCCTTTCCCTTGATTTCGGCGGGAGCCTATGGCTATCCCCGGGACCAGGCCCTGAATGTTGCAACTTCAGAAATTTCAGAATTTTTACTGGATCATGAGATGGCAATCACCCTGGTGGTTTTTGATAAAGCTTCTTTTCAGCTGTCGGAAAAGCGCTATACTGCGATTGCCGAGTATATCGATGAACGTTATGTTGATAAAAACCTGATCACCCGGAGCGGTGGTATCGAAAGCCTTAAGGAAGTGCAGGAAGATGTCGGCGAATTTTTAAGATCTGCCATGCCGGTGGCCGAAAGACGGGAGAAAAGTTCACGAAGTCTCGAAGATCTGGTCAACCAGGTTGAGGAATCATTTTCGGAAAGTCTTCTCCGGCTGATTGATGAAAAAGGCATGACCGATTCAGAAACTTACAAAAAGGCTAATGTTGATCGCAAGCTATTTTCCAAGATCAGAAATGATAAATTCTATCATCCCGGTAAGCAGACGGTAATCGCATTTGCCATTGCCCTGCATTTAAACCTGGATGAAACCAGTGATTTGTTAGGTCGGGCCGGCTTTGCCCTGACCCACAGCAGTCAGGCTGATATCATTATTGAGTATTTCATTGAAGAAGGCAACTACAGTATTTTTGAGATTAACGAAGCCCTGTTCGCCTTTGATCAAAAGCTCTTGGGTTTGTAGTAGCAGTTTGCCAGATTAATTCTCAAAATGTCGCCTGGCAAGCGACCTATTAAGGGGCGCAAGCTGATATCCTTTAATCAATAAAAAGATTGGAGGAAGAACAATGAATAAGCATTTAACGGAACTAGTCTTTATCCTGGATCGCAGTGGCTCCATGAGCGGACTGGAATCTGATACGATTGGTGGTTATAACGGACTGCTTGAAAAGCAGAAAAAAGAGACTGGGGAAGCAGTGATAACAACGGTCCTCTTTGATGATCGGTATGAGCTTTTACATGATCGAATTCCCATTACGGGCGTTGAAAAAATTTCGCACAAGGAATATTTCGTCAGAGGAACCACTGCTTTACTGGATGCCATCGGTAAAACCATCAGCAAGATTGATAATGTTCATGAGCATACCAAAAAATCAGAACGCGCTGGTCAGGTGATGTTTGTCATTACCACAGACGGGCTGGAAAATGCCAGCCGGGAATATTCGGCTGACCAGGTTCGCAAACTCATCGAAAGAAAGAAAAAGGCAGGCTGGGAATTTATTTTTTTGGGAGCCAATATTGATGCGGTTGAAACGGCTAGAAGCTTTGGCATTAGTGAAGATCGAGCGGTGAATTACCATGCCGATGCCGAGGGAACTTTATTAAATTATGCAGTGGTTAATGAAACAGTTTCCCAGATGCGAGCCGGCAGTTCGATTTCTAAGGACTGGAAAAGTAAAATCGAAGAGGATTTTAAAAAGCGGAAAAACTAAAAAAAGATGATTTCTTCTTTTTAAGGCACAAAATAATACCTTGAACTCATTTCTACTAAAAGCGTATAATAGGAGTATGCAATTAAAGGTCAAATATCATTCTTTGTAAACGGTTGTTTGTTAATACCGATTGAGTTGGTCAAGCTGCTTGTTGGTGTTTTACAAAATAAAAAAAGGGTATAAACCCTATGGATTAATTATTTGAATTTCAAAAAACAAACAGGAGGATGTTAAAATGGTAGAAGATGGAAAAAAGGGTATCTACGAAGAAGCGGAAGAACTGAGCGAAAAAGACAAGAAAATTGATAGTCATACAGATGCAATGTATGAAGAAGCAGAAGAGCTGAGTGAAAAATCAAAAGAAGAACAACACGGCTTTATGGCTGACGAAGACAAAAAATAGTCTCCACATACGACTAAAAGAACTGTTGCAGCAACGACTGTTATTGCAACAGTTTTTTGTATGTCTGCAGATAAATCATAATCAATTAGGGAGAATGCGATGAAAACTGTTTTGATTCACGGACAGAACCACAAGGGCTCAACCTATCAGATTGCCAGACAGCTGGCTGAAAAGATTGGCGGCGAAAACCAGGAATTTTTTTTGCCCAAAGACTTTGATCAATTTTGTATTGGTTGCTGTAACTGTTTTGCGAAAGACGAATCACTCTGTCCCCACTATGAAAAACTTAAACCCATCACGGCGGCAATGGATGCGGCTGATCTTTTAATTTTTAGCAGCCCGGTATATGTCATGCATGCCAGTGGGCCGATGAAATCCTTTCTTGATCATTACGGTTACCGTTTTATGGTTCATCGGCCAGAAGAAAAAATGTTTAAAAAACAGGCAGTCTGCGTGGCAACGGCAGCTGGGGCAGGAATGAAATCGACCATGAAAGATATGAACAGCAGCCTTTTTTTCTGGGGTATTCCCAAACGTTATCGCTTGGGATTTGCAGTACGGGCAGTTGATTGGCAGGCGGTTGATGGGAAAATAAAAAGCCAAATCGATGAAAAAACGACGCGCCTGGCGCAAAAGATAAAGACATCAAAGGGCAATGTAAAACCAGGCATAAAAACAAGATCAATGTTTCATTTCGTGCGACGGATGCAGCAAAATGGCTTTAATGAAGCAGATCGTCTTTACTGGGAGAAAAAAGGCTGGACAGAGAAAAAGCGTCCCTGGTAGTAGAAAAGCGGTAAACTGTTACCGCTCCAGTGCGTAGACAAACCCCGCACCGACCAATTGGATTTCGTAGGCTGCTGCGGATTCGTACAGTTGCCCAATTAGAATAATCCAATTTAAGGTATTTTTAGCAACTGTTCGCCCCGATGCAGCCAACTGAAAAGCCAATTGTCGGTGCTCAGATGTTAATATTAACTTTGTCTTCAGTATGAAGCGGTAAGCAAGTACCGCTTTTTTCTAAAACTTTTTTATTGACTGACTGTCAATGCCGCCGGAATCGCCTCATCGATTGTCAGTGAAGCCGGATTTTCATCCATTCCGTAGAAATAGGTATCTTTGGGCCAGACTTCAATTTGGATGGCTTCCAGGCGATAGCCATAACCGGAGGTTCCGGCCATTTCCCCGTTGACGGCCCAACCCATCCAGCCAAAATTCTGACAGTGAACCCGGTAGTAGACATCATAGAGGTTTTTATCAGCGCCATAGAGCTGAATCTGAATAGCCTCCAAGCGGTAGCCCAGTCCTGAAGTGCCGCTGACTTCGCCATCAAAGCGGGAGTCTTGCCAGCCAATATTCTGAACATGGGTACGGTAGGCGATGCCCATATCGGCATTGCTGTCACCCAGCTGAATCTGAATGGCTTCCAGCCGGTAGCCCAGACCGGAGGTGCCGCTGACTTCGCCATTGTAGCAGGTGCCCTGCCAGCCGATGTTCTGGACATGGGTGCGGTAGTAAACATCAACGTCATCGGATGTACTGCCCGGATCCTGAACCCGGATGGTATAGGTGGCGGTTTTGCCGCCGACGGTGATGGTCAGGGTTTTTGTTCCGGCAGTTGATGAATCAAAACCGGAAATATTGGCGGTAGTGATGGATTCTGTTTTAGTCGATCCGTCGCTGTAAGTACCCGTTACGACCAGACCGGAAATATCCAGTGACTCACCCAGCTGGTAGGTCAGCTTATTGGCGGGTGAGGTGATGGCAATACTTTGTAGAGTCACACTCTGAGAGCCGGTAAAGGCTTTAATACAGACATTGGCGTTATCGGAAATGGCCACGTCCTGCCAGTAGGAGCCGCCATCATTGCTGATATAGCTTTGGCCGGGAGAAGCAGTGGCGGCACTGGAATAATTATATTCCTGGGCTTCAATTGGCACTGGGTACCAGGCCTGGGGCGTGATATATTCAATGACCACCGAAAACTTTTCCTGGGCGGTCAAGCTGACCGGGGTGTTTAAATCAACTGTATAGTAGCCCTGGTTATCGAAGGTAACGGTTTGGCTGGAACGCAAGGTTCCGCTTCTGGGCTGGCCGGAGGAGGGATTCGTATAGATATAAATTTCAGCCGTGGTGTATGGGCTAAGGGAATAGGTGCTGATGGCGGTCAGGGTTTCAGAAGCCGTTGCGGTAAAGACGTTGGCCCCCCAAGAACTGTGATCGGCATTGTTAAAGCCGATCGCCAGGGTGTTGCCCAGGGGATCGTACTGATAGATTCGATTATAGTTGCTGGTTGATTCGGCGCTGTGAAAAGATGTAACATTATTAGCGGCATAGGTATCGTAATAGGACAGATAGAAATATCCGCCATCACCCCAGTCACTGCCCCAGCTGTTCTTGATGATCCAGGCACCGTCTCCAGCGGGGGTGGTGGCAAAATTATAGCGGCTATAATTGTCATCCCATCCGACAATGGCCACGTCATGGTCGGTAGCAGCACTGCCATAGTAATACAAGGCGGCATTGGAATCGCTGTAATACTCGGAGTAATCCATGGCGGCCGCGCAGATGGTGGTGGACAAGGCTCCGCCATTCATCAGGGCGTCCTTGATATCGTTAGCGCTTTTTGACAGATATTCAGCCGACTGGACATGATAAACAGAGGATAGTCCAGTGTGCTTGCCGGAGTTATAGGGGTCACTGGCTTCATCAACGGGGCCGCTCCAGCGTGCCAGATAGGCCAGGGCGATGGTACTGTTGCCGCCGTCATTGGGAGACCAGTCAAAGCCGTGGTTCCACATCATATTGTTTTCAGATAAATCGCTGGTGGTGGAGGCTTTTAGATAGGATTCCAGCGAGGCAATACTGGCAAAAGCCCAGCAACTGCCCCAATCCCCCTGATTGCGCACATCGGTGATCCGGCCAGTGCTTCTCAGGTCATAGCTGGCCGGAAAGGTGGCTGAAGTATCGATGGTTTCATCGCTTTCAGATTCGACTCTGGCCATTGGCTCCGGAATATGCCCGGTCGCATGACCATCAACAGTAGTTGTTTGGATGCTTCCATCCTCCTGATAGGCCACAAATTCCGGGTTTAATGGGCCGGTTTCGGAGATCGGATTTTCAGTGGCCAGGATTGCTTGCGGAAAAAGCAAGGCAATTAAGCAGAATATAGACAAAAGTTGAGCAAATTTTCTTTTCATTAAGGATCATCCTCTCTTTATGATTCGTTTAAAAATCGGCTGGAAAAAACAGACTTCGTGTAAAGTAGATATACCAAATTAACTGCATTTTATTCGATCTGGTTGAAATTATTTGTATATTTTTTAGAAAAATTCAGAAACAATTGATTACTTAAAACAAGGCATAAATTTGAAAAAATAATGATCAGCGAGTGATTTTTTAGATGGGGTGGGTAGACAGTTAACATGAAAAATCTAAAAATTAGGAGGCTATCATGAAAATTAGTGCAAGAAATCAGTTTGAAGGTAAGATTGTTGGGGTTGAAAAGGGAACAGTGAACGGGATTGTAAAAATAGATATTGGCGGCGGTAACATCATCTCGGCAACAATTTCTTTGGCATCTATTGAAGAATTGGGTCTGGAAGTCGGCGGCCAGGCGACTGCAGTTGTGAAAGCAACCTCCGTAATGGTCATGGTTTAAATTTGTAGAAAGTAAAGAAGACCCCGATCAGTCGGTAAAGACTAATCGGGGTTTTTACCGAAAAGTAAATTTGAATTTATCAGGCTAGCGATTTTCTAAAATATAATACCTATTAGAAAGCTGCCATTTATCAGGAAAAATGGATAGAAGGCCAAAAACATTTGGCTAAACTTGCCAGATCAGAAAATTTCCGCCGCTTTTTCCGCCATTCTTTGCCCGTAGGTCTGGAAAGTATCATTGTAGCTTTCCAGGGCATCAGATACTGCTACCGGCCCCAGATGAATGACGGGTTTTCCCTTGGCGCCACCGCCGGAATAGGTTAGCATGCCCATGACCATCATATGATCCAGCATCAGACGAATACCCAGCTCGCCGCCGCCATGCACGTAATCGACAGTGGCAAAAGCACCGCCCAGTTTGCCGGGAAGGTTTAATTTTCGCGATGATTTTTCCAGGAATGCTTTAATATCAGTGCAAACATTGGCCATATAGATTGGTGAGCCAAGGATGATACACTTGCTTTCCTGAGCCCATTCTTCGTCAATGGCATCAATCGAAAAAGCTTTGGCCTTGACGCCTTCAACCTTTTCCATCCCTTTTACAATTTCCTCGGCCATTTGTTTGGTATGCCCGGTTTTTGAATAATACAAAACGCTTGCTTTCACTTTTTACCTCCTTGAATTGTAAGAAATAGCTTACTCTTATTATAGAAGAAGGGATAGGAGAGTTCAAGAGAAAAGCCCTTCATGAAAGGAAATAATATGTGTGGTCGTTATATTTTATATACAGACAAGGACAATCAGGCCGTCAAAGCCATTGTCGAAGAGGTCAGCCATCAGTTTAACCTGGAGCTAAAAAAGGGTGATATCTATCCCAGTAATCTGGCGCCGGTCTTTGTGTCCGAGGGCGATCAATCAAAAAAACAGCTGCGTCTGATGAAATGGGGTTATCCGGCACACTTCGGAAAGCAGAAACTTTTAATCAATGCCCGCTCGGAAACGGTGCTGGAAAAGAAAACTTTTCGCCAGGATTTTCTGGAAAGACGGTGTCTGATCCCGGCGGTAGGGTTTTACGAGTGGAACGAAAAGAAAGAAAAATTTTTATTTAGCGGATCTGATCAGCTTATTTATCTGGGTGGCTTTTATAATCTCCATCACGAGGCTGATTTCATCATCTTGACCAAAGCGCCGGTTGAGTCTGTAGCGGCTGTGCATGACCGGATGCCAGTAATCATAAAAAAGAGCCAGGCATTAACCTGGCTGAGTGATACGGATGTAGCGCTTGGGCTGATGACAGAAGATCCCGTATTTTTAAACTGCCGGAAAATGTCCGGACAAGAGCAGCTGACCTTTATATAAAGGCCAGAGCAGGTTGAAGATAAAGTATATTTAAGCACCTGAGCACCGACAATTGGCTTTTCAGTTGTCCGCCTCGGGGCGGACAGTTGCTGGAAACCGCCTATAATTAGCGATTTCAAATCGGGCAACTGTACGAATCCGCGCGCGGACTACGAAATCCAATTGGTCGGTGCAAAGGCCAGCGATTTTTTAGTATTTATCAGAAGCATCATCAAGAACAATTTTTGGTTCATCCGGAAGCTCAAATGTATTGTCTTCGCTAATTTTAACAGGGCTCTTCTCGTTAGAATTATTAGCAATCTGCGAATGATTTTTGAGTTTAAAAGCTTGAACCATTTCCTTAAGCATGGCTGCCTGACTGGAAAGTTCCTGGCTGGATGCTGCGCTTTCTTCAGCGGTGGCCGAGTTGGTCTGTACCACTTGGGAAACCTGGTCAAGACCCTGGGTAACCTGGCTGATTTCGGTGGCTTGATCATTGGAGGCTTGGGCAATGCCGGCGACCAGTGCGGTGATGTTTTCAATTTCTTTTAGAATTTCCACTAGGCTTTCGGCAGTTTCGTCAGCGATTTTTGAGCCAGTATCGACCTTCTCGATTGAACCTTCGATCATCTCTGTTGTTTCCCGAGCGGCTTCGGCACTTCTGGCTGCCAGTGTCCGCACTTCTTCCGCAACTACAGCAAAGCCCTTACCGTGCTGGCCGGCTCGAGCGGCTTCAACGGCAGCATTTAAAGCCAGAATATTGGTCTGGAAGGCAATGTCATCGATAACCCGGATGATTTTTGAAATTTCCTGAGAGGAACGGTTGATATCATTCATGGCGCCAACCATGAGCTGCATTTGATCGTTGCCAGCGACAGCATGGTTTTTAACGGTTAAAGTCAGCTCATTGGCGGTATTGGCATTGACGGCATTCTGCTTGGTTTCATTGGCAACTTCACTGACTGAAGCATTTAGCTGCTCAATGGCGCTGGCCTGTTCGGTCGTTCCCTGAGATAAGGCCTGACCACCATCAGAAATCTGTCGCGAACCGATTTCCACCTGATCAGCGGCAATGTTTATTTCCGAAAGCGTCTGACTCAGGCCACTGGTGATTTCATTGAGGGCGTGCTTAATCGCCAGAAAATCGCCCTGGTAATCAGAGGTGATCTCCGGCGTAAGATCTCCAGCCCCCACTGCCGTTAGGGTATGCGTAATTTCTTCAACGTAACGTTTTAAAGTTTGGACGGTTTGATTCATATCATTTTTGATCTGGGTAAAATCCCCCTGATAATGGCCGGTCATACCGGTATTCAGATTTCCTTGTGCTAACTCACCCAGGGTAGTGGAAGCTTCTTTCAAGGGGAGGATCACGCCGTCAAGGGTCTGGTTAAAACCATCAACGATACTGGCGTAGGCGCCTTGATGACAGCTAGCATCAGCTCGGATGCTCAATTGTCCCTGGGCGGCGGCCTGAGCCAGCATGTCGGCATCGGACACCAGGCTTTTGATTGAGCCAAGGCATCTTTCCAGTGCCTGGCCAAGGATCGTAAAGGTTTCACGGACAGCTTGAGTATCTTCGTCGGCAGGAGCCAGTTTAATCTGAATATCAGTATCGCCATTGGCAAGGCTGGTCAGGGCGTCAGACAGATTCTGTGTTTCGAGGGCCTGGTAATCAGCGATCTTTTGCATTCGTCGTTCAGCCTGCCTAATCGCCGTGAGATCGGTGATAATTTCTAAAGCACCGATCGCATTGCCGGACTGATCGAGAATAGGCACGCCAGTATAGGAAATATCAAGATCCATGCCAGCTTGTGGATGGGCATCGGCTTCCCGATTACAGGCTTTAAGATTTTTCATGGCCGAAAAACAAGCACAGTCCTCGGTCTGACAGTCAGAAGTTTTAAAAAGCTTATAACAATGATTACCCCGGGCTGATCCTTTTTCGATTCCTGCGATTTGTGTTCCCAGGTCATTCAGATAGAGGATGTTAAAATCATTGTCAATAATCATGACCGGGCTGGGCATAACGTCGATAAAGCCCACCAGCGCATCCAGCGTCTGATTGACACCGGTGACAATCTCTTTGAAACCGCCGCAAAACTGTTCAGCGTGGCCACGGGTGCGCAGTTGCCCCTGGATGGCAGCTGATGAAAGGGTGGCAGCTTCATCAATCAGGGTGCGAATAGTGGTGATGGTACGCATTAAAGCCGGGGTGATTTCGTCTCGATCATCTTTGGCGGTAAGGCAGGCAGAAACATCCCCGTTTGAAATTTGATCAATTGTGGCAATCACCACCTTCTGTAATTCGTCGGCAAATTCATCCATAGCATGGGTCATTTGTCCGATTTCGTCTGATGATTTGAGATGGACGCGCTCACCCAAGTGTCCCTGCCGCATTTCCTTGATCATGTGGGAGGCTTTGTGGAGGGGGCGACAAATCAGGACTGACAGCAGGTAACCGAAGAAAACGGCGACAGCCATGGCTAACAGTATTATAATGAGCATTTTCTGGGTCGCATCAGCGGCGGTCTGGGCATTGCTCATTGCGGTTTGCTCGCCAGCGGTCAGGCTTAATGCAACAAGCTCTTCAAGGACATTTTGTTCGGTTCGTGAAGCGATACCTGCAGAACCAGTTTCAGCAATCAAAGCCAGCGCTTCGTCGTCCTGATTATTTTGTGCCAAACTAATCACGGCGTCCATTTCGCGGACTGTTTCATTGTGTGCAGTTACAAAAGTTTCGAATGAACTGCGCACATTATCAGATACAATTGCAGTTTCTAAATTGGCAATTAATGCATCGATTTCTGCATAACGGGTCTTAATCCGTTCAGTATAATCATTGATTGCTTCCTGATCGCTGGCAGCAATCATATCCCGGATATTAACTCGGGTTCGCTGGAAGGCGGTGGAAACAGAGCCAATGTCGGCAATTGGGACAGTAACACGCTGATAAAGCGCATCACTGTTTTGGCTTAAAGCCTTGAGATTGCTAATGCCAATATAGCCAACCAATCCGACCAGGGTAGCAACAATGACAAAGCTGCTAATCAGCTTTGTCCGAATTTTGAGCTTGTTTAACCAGTTCATAGAATTCTCCTTATGAATAATATTTTTTCTATAGGGATACGATTGAGTTTGTTTACCCAAAATCAAAATAAGTTAACATCTTGATTAAAATTTGATAGATTCGGTAAAAATTTTCCACTTTTGTTTAGAATGCTTCGGCATGCAGGATGGGCTGGATTTGATGATATAATAACTAGAAAAACAAATGAGGTGAATGATGATAAATAAAGCCATAGCAATTGCCAATAAAGCCCATACCGGTCAGCTTGATAAAGGCGGAGAAGCTTATATTCTGCATCCTTTACGCGTGATGATGGCGCTTGATTAGGAAGAGGAAAGAATTTGTGGTCTGCTTCACGATGTGGTGGAGGATTCGACAATTACGTTTGATGATTTGCGGGCGGAAGGTTTTTCGGAATCGGTGCTGGCAGCCCTGGACTGTCTGACTAAAAAAGCGGGAGAAGATTATGAGACTTTCATTGACCGCGTTTTGACCGATGAGTTGGCCTGTCGGGTCAAGCTGGCTGATCTGGCTGACAACATGGACAGTTCAAGATTGACTGAGTTGACCGACAAGGATCGTCAGCGGCTGAAAAAATATCAGGCGGCTACAGACAAAATAAAAAACCGCTTAAAAGGCTAAGCGGTCCAGTTTGTAGACAAACCCCGCACCGACCAATTGGATTTCGTAGTCTGCGCGCGGATTCGTACAGTTGCCCAATTTGAAAGTGCTTATTATTGACGTTTTCTAGCAACTGTTCGCCCCGAGGCAGACAATTGAAAAGCCAATTGTCGGTGCTCAGGTATGCAATATTAACTTAGTCTTCAGTCTGAACCGCTTAAAAGGTTAAGCGGTCAGCTTGGCCCCACGATTGATTCACGCTTGTGAATCAGGCCGCTTTCTTTAGGGTAATGGGGGTCATTGCTGGTAAAGCTGCGTAGGGTTAGGGGATTTTCATCAAGCAGTTTTTTGATGGCTTCCTGATTAAGCGGTTTTTTGAGGCGAATCACAGTATCCATTTTTGACCAGCCGCTTTCGATTTTATCAATCGTGTTGCCGCCTGCTAATTCCTCTTCCAGCAAGTGGCTTAGGATAGAACTTTTTAATTTATTCATGGAGATCCTCCGTGCTGATCAGTTTTAAACTGGTCGCATAGTCGGGAACTACGAACTGGGCGCCACCACCATCTCCGGTAAACTGACCGGATACTTCCGAGTTAACCAGACAAAGGCCGGTTGCCACCCACATGTCTTCCTGGACCTCGTAGGTGCCAAGCTGCGTCCGGTAGCCGTACTCGGGATGGGGCAGCATCTGCAGCAGATTGTAAAGCTTGATATACGAACCGCCGGCCTCTTCAACCGTCGCCTGGCTGGTATAAAAGGCGGACTGTCCGGGCAACATTCCGTAAATCTGGTCACCCTTTTTCAGCTCGGTGACATCAAAGTCATCTGCTTCATAGGTATCGCCTTCGGTCTGCAGAGTAACTGCCTGATCGATAATAGCTTGCTCCTCGCTGGTGGTCGGACTGTTTTTGTTGGTATCCGTTGTGGTGCAGGCGCAGAGGCATAAACTCAGGACGATCATGGCAGCAAGAACAAAGCGTTTTCTTTTCATAAGCACTCCTTTATGGTTGAACATTAGACTTATCAGCATCAAGCGTTTACACCTGTGCTTTGGCCTTTTTGCTTGATTATAACACATAAAAGCTTAGGCGGATTTTTTTTATAAAAATATACTTTGTCTTTGGTCTGGGATGATTAATCATCTTATCAGACTGAAGACAAAGTATATACAAGAACCTGAGCACCGACAATTGGCTTTTCAGTTGTCCGCCTCGGGGCGAACAGTTGCTGGAAATCGTTAATCATTAGCGATTTCAAATTGAGCAACTGTACGAATCCGCGTGTGGACTACGAAATCCAATTGTCGGAGCGGGGGTTGTTTACGCACTGAGATGATTAATCATCCTTTTCAGATTGCGAGCTGGTTGATAGCGATAGCCATTTTTTTAACACTTTCTGGCAGCGGGCGAACCGGTGGTTGATCTTCTTTTGCTGATTTCATCATCATCTTAGCAATCAGACGATGAGAAAATTTCATTTTATCCATTCGTAATTCGCCGCCAAAGTTTTGGATACAGCCGGCATGATTTAAAAGTGCTTCCGGAAAAGCGTTTTTATAAAAAGACTCAATGGCTTCAAGGTCTTTATCGGCGGTTGCGCAGGAAATAAATAAACCGAGATTTTTTTCTTGCAGCTCTTTTTCATGGCTGCTGCAAAAAGCCTTGATTTTTTTCTGAATCTGCCCCATATAAATGGAACCGCCAATCAGTACAGTGTCGTAGGCAGAAAGATCCAGGGGCACTTGCTTGTCGATATTAAGTATGGCGATTTCGCCAGATAAGAGTTTTCCAAGTTTTTGAACGCAATCTTCGGTGTAACCGCAGTTGCTGGCATATAAAATAAGTGTTTTCATCAGGGTTTCCTTTCAAAATTTGATAGCGTGAACGTGGCCAATATGGACTGATGATCGGGCCTTTGCCAGGTGTTGTTGACCAGACCTAAGCAGTCGGCCTGGATGCTTTAAAAATCTGGCGCATAATTATCAGTCAGAAGAACTAATGAATTGTGGTGATCTTTTAAATCACTGGCTAAGGGCGTTTTCCATGGCTTTTAAATAGGCTTTACTGGTGACGGTAGCACCGCTGACGACATCAACATCGGTGTTTTGCTTGGCCATCACCGCATTAATTAGTTCCTGAGTCACCTCGGGCTTCTCAAATTTAACGGTTTGCGTCACTTCAATATCGGTGATCTGATGATTGCTGACGGTTAATGTAAGAGCATTGCTGAAACGGCCGGACTCATACTGACCGTTATAGCTACCATCAGCAAGTTGCGTAAGATCAACAGGATTAATCGAAAGCTTAGCGCCTTCTTCCAGTCCTCTTGTAATATAAAAGATGCCAGCACCACCGGCCAGAATAATGAGGCCAAACACAATTAGAATAATCAGCAGAATTTTTTTCATTGTAATTTCCTTTTCTAAAAAGGATTGTCAAGTAAAAGTTGTGAAAAGCCTCAAAGTATTTGAGCGATGATTAAATATCGAATCAATCAGCCTAAAGCATTGATTTTTCCTTGCAAAAACAATAAAATAAAAAGAAAAGGTTAGGTGGATAGAATGAAAATAAGCAAGGAAGATAAAATAAGAATTCTGTTTGATGCCATTGATGGGGTAATAGCCGTTCCCTATCATCTTGAAGATCAGATGAAGGAAGTGCTGCGAAATGCCCTGCGAACCATCGAAAGAGAAGAAGAAAACAGGGCATAAAAAACACCGGTAAAACCGGCGGTTGCAGTGTGTAGACAAACCCCGCACCGACCAATTGGATTTCGCTGTCCGCGCGCGGATTCGTACAGTTGCCTAATTTGAAAGCTGTAATTATTTGCTTTTTACCAGCAACTGTTCGCCCCGAGGCGGACAGTTGAAAAGCCAATTGTCGGTGCTCAGGTGTTAAATTGACTATGTCTTCAGTTTGAAACCACCGGTAAAACCGGTGGTTGACGATCAGGAGTGGGTGTCAAAATAGCTGGCGATTCGGACACCTGCATTTTCCTGCAGGTTAAAGTAATAAAAGGGGATATCGTAGGTATGAAAGACGCCTTTGCCAAAGGCTTTGCTGCCAGGGGCGTAGCTTTCCACATCAACGGTGCTGCAGATTAAGGCACCTTTTTCAGTATCGACGGTGGCATCGGCAAAGTTCATGACTTTCTGGATGCTGCCGTCTTCGTTTTTAACGACTGAACCATCGGCGTTAAGCGCAATGGAACCAAGATTATCGGAAGCCGGTGCGGTGGTTTCATCCAGTGTCCAGCTGATCGGGTTGATCACGTGGGCAGTGGGCAGGACTACGAAATCAGTGCCTTCAATGGTTGGTGCCTGGGTATTCCAAGAAATAATGACACCGGTATCATCAGCCCCGGTGGCGAATTTAAGATCAGGGTTGGCGGCCAGATAGTCATCGGTAACAGAATAGCCAATCACGTAGGCTGCCACCATCTGGTCATAAACGTCAGGATGCTCAGTCATATATTCGGATAAGAGATAAATCATTACATTGGAGCCCTGGGAATGGCTGGCCAGAATAAAGGGCCTGCCGTTGTTATAGTTGTTGATATAGTAATCAAAAGCGGCAATGGCATCCCTTAAAGGATAGCCCTTGACGATATCCTGCTGCTCATCATAAGGCATCTCCACGGTTGAAGCGTAATCGTACTGGCGATAGTATGGGGCATAGAGGTTGGCAAGGGGCTCAAAAGCAGTGGCCTGTCGCGCGAAGGCCAGGTTGGCATTTTCGACTAAGACCGGATCATCGATGGTGGAGATAATCGATTCAGAGGCATCTGTCTTGGCCCAGGACGTGGGATAGAGATAGAAGACATCGACCTCTTTATCAGGGGAATCAGGCAGAGACAGCCAGTGGCTGGCATCAGAATAATCGGTGGGGACAACTGCATCGCTTTCATCAGTCACATCGGCTTCCTGATTGTTGGAGCAGCCAGCCATGGATAAAAGCAGAAGAAATGAAATGACTAGGGCGTTTAATCAAAAAAATGTCTTCATGGTAAGTCCTCTTTTCTAAATGGATTGATTTAGCTTGTTATATACCCAGAACTGCCGGGAAAAACTCATCAAGAAATGATTTGTTGTGCGGTAAGAGCTTGTAAATATAAGATGCTTCAATTTACTTCAAAGTAACTTGAAGTTTGTTTGAAGTGACTTTGAAGTTGACTTTGAAGTTACAATGAAGTAAGATTGAAGTAAATAAAAGAGAGGAGGGATTTCATGTATTTGGAAGAAATTATTGATGATATTCTGATAGAAAACGACAAATTAGAATGTAAAAGCGTTTTGAACCGGGATGACGTTGTAGGTTGGCTTAAAAGTATTGCAGGCTTTGCAAATGCATCAGGAGGGGATTTTTATATTGGTGTAGAAGATAAATCGAACAAGTTGATTGGATTCGACAGGAAAGCAGCAGATATTGAGCGGAACTATTTTAATAATCAGGTCAATGAACATTTGACTCCGAGGCCGCAAATGAAGATTGCCTTTATTCGGTATGAGATAAAGAATCAGGAACGGTTTATTATTAGAGTTAGTATACCAGAGTCTTCGGTGAAACCAGTAATCTTAAAATACAAAAATATACCTTCCATTTTCATGAGACGAGATGGCTTTACCAATGGTGCAACTTATGAAGAGATTATTGAAATGAGTGTGAAGAGTAAGAATACCCAGTATGACATGCTACTTTCAGATGTAAAGTATAATCCTGAGAAGATCTCTGTGTTGCGAGCCTTTTATTCAGAACGTAATGATGGAAAAGAACTCAAAGAAAAAGCATTGCAGTCAATGGGATTCTATAATGAAGATGGTTATTTGCGAAATGGTGCGGTTCTGTTTTTAGATGATTACAGCGGGAAAAAGACGGAGATTCAGTGCTCCGTGTTTTCTGGCTTTAACAAGGGAAGTGAACGGATTGTAACGATCAATCGATTTAATGGAAATATTACAGCCTCGATTAATTACATGATGGATTTTGTCAATCAGAGAATGAATCATTCTATCATTAAATTAAATGATGTCAGAAAGAATATTGATGCATATCCTCAGCGAGCTTTGTTTGAAGGGGTAATCAACGCAGTCGCACATCGAAATTACTATTTGGATGGGACTCAAATCCAAGTGGACATGTTTAAGGATCGATTGGAGATATCTTCGCCGGGAGGTTTTTACAGAGGAGAAAAATTAGGAAAAACATACGATTTATCTGGCATAATATCTAAAAGAAGAAATGATTTGATTGCCAGTGTGCTGGTGTTTTGCAATGTAATGGAGGCGGCTGGAACTGGATTTGATAAGATTGTAGAAGAATATGAAGGAGCAGACGCGTTTCACAGACCATATATATATTCTTCTTCAGATCATTTCACTTTGGTGTTTCCTGACTTGACATATGCAGATGGTGTGGTGGATAGCAGTTTACCGGTGCTTTTATTTGCTCCAGTCCCGAATGGTACGGAGTATGATGGAAAAATCATGTCATTTTGCTATTATCAGGCGCGCAAGGTTTCGGAGATTGCTGAGTATTTGGGTGTTAGTGACTCGACCTATTTTAGAAAGCAGGTGTTGGGCAATCTTGAAATGAATGGCTATTTGGAGAAGAGTAAGCTTTCACGGGCTATGTTTTATAAGACAAATCCCCAAATGGTAAGACTTGCTTAAGGCATTTAAACAATTTGTATATGGAGTCTTTACAATTTTAGAACCGAAAGGTGTGCAAAAATGATAACTGAAAATTTTTCATTTATTTCAGAGGATGATACAGCGGTTTATGTTTACAAGTGGCGGCCTGATAAGGGTCTAGCGCCGAAAGGGGTGGTGCAGATTGCCCATGGCATGGCCGAAACGGCAGCCCGGTATGAACGCCTGGCTGGGGTTTTGACAGACAGGGGTTATATTGTTTATGCCAACGATCACCGTGGACATGGAAAAACCGCTGGGGATCTTGCAAATGTCGGTATTCTGGCCAGAGATAATGGCTTTGAGCGGATGGTCGCCGATATGCACCGCCTCAGCCTAGGGGCGATTGAAGAAAATCCTGACCAGCCTTTATTTTTAATGGGTCACAGCATGGGCTCCTTTGCCACTCAGCGATATCTGATGTTACATGGACAAAAGCTTAAAGGTGCGATCCTGTCTGGATCCAATGGTCGGGATCGGCTGCTGCATCAGCTGGGCTTGCTGGTGGCAGTCTCTGAAGTACGAAAAAATGGCCGGGAGGCCAAAAGTCCCCGTATGGATAAGCTTTCCTTTGGTAACTATAACAAGCGCTTTAAGCCTAACCGCACAAGTTTTGACTGGCTCAGCCGAGACCCTGCCGAAGTGGATAAATACCTGGCTGATCCCTATTGTGGAGATATCTTTTCTGCGGGCTTCTATCATGATTTCTTAAAAGGTCTGATCACGATTGGTAAAGATGAAAATGTGGCACGGGTGCCTAAAGATCTGCCCATCTATCTCTTTTCAGGGGATCAGGATCCAGTGGGGGCGCAAGGCAAAGGCGTCATAAAACTAAAAGAAGCTTACCACAAGCAGGGTCTAACTGACCTGACATTAAAACTTTATCCCGGTGGCCGTCACGAAATGCTTAATGAATTAAACCGTGACCAGGTGATGCAAGATTTGTTGGATTGGATAGAAAAGGTCAATCGGCTTTAAAAATACATAAGTAAGAATAAATATTTAAATTGATCATCCTTATCTCAAGGCTGAAACAAGCTTTTGAATTTGGCTTGGGCTGATTGAGATTGAAATGATGAAAAACATTCTTTAGCAAGTAAAGGCTTTTAAAAGCGCCATTATTGGAATGGGGAATGAGATTGTTAAGACGATTGAAGGATGGCAAAGCTAGCCGGCACGGTCTGATACTTAACAATTTCTTGAACTTTCTAAGAAAGAATATTTTTGCACGAAAAGAGTTGTGCATAATGATAAAGGCATGGTAGAATAGAGTCATCAGTTTCAAATGATAAAAGTGAATGGACAATGAAGCTTAAGTCAAGGTTAAAATGGATGGTTGGCTAAAATCTGTAAACAATATCACCGCCTAATTATAAAAAATCTTACCCACTGAGGGAAGCTTTATGTTATAATACCTTGGGCAAAAATGAGATCATAAATGAATGATATAGATTGTGTGTGAGTGGCGATTTTTCGCCTGTGGTTTTAAGGAAGGAATGATAATAAATGTCGATTTCTGTATTAGTTGGCGCTCAGTGGGGCGATGAAGGCAAAGGCAAAATGGTGGATTACCTTGCTGGCAAATCGGATCTGATTGTCCGATTTCAGGGCGGAGATAATGCTGGCCATACGGTCATCAATGATTTTGGGGTGTTTAAGCTGCACTTAATTCCCTGTGGAATCTTTGAAAAGAATTGCATTAGCCTGATCGGCACCGGAGTCGTGGTCAATCCGGATGTGTTAATGGAAGAAATGGCTCAGATTGAAGCTGCAAATGTCAGTCTGGAGGGCTTAAAAATTTCCGGTAAAGCGCATGTCCTGATGCCATATCATCAGAAACTTGATGAGTTGATGGAAAAAGCGGGCGGGATTGGTACCACCAAGCGAGGAATCGGTCAGGCCTATGCCTACAAGGCGATGCGAAAAAGTCTCCGTTTTGAAGATCTCTTAGATCTCGATCGTACCAAAAGCAAGCTGACTGAAATTGTTCCCGTGGTTAATGATCAGATGAGCTCTTACGGCATTGAACCTTATACAGTTGAGGCATTATTTGAAAAATGCAAGCTTTGGAAAGAAAAATTTGCGGCCAGTATCATCGAGCCCATGTCTTTTCTACATCAGATGATTGACTCCGGCAAAAGCATTCTGTTTGAAGGACAGCTGGGAGCCATGAAAGATATTGATCATGGTATTTTCCCTTATGTGACCTCATCTAATCCGATTGCTTCTTATGCAGCTGTCAGTGGTGGTTTTCCGGCAAAGAAAATTGACAAAGTCATCGGTGTTGCCAAAGCTTTCTCCAGCGCAGTAGGGGCTGGCCCCTTCCCAACTGAGGAAATCGGCGGTGCCATTGATCTGCTGCGCGGAACCGGCGAAAATCCGGATGATGAATTTGGGGCCCGAACCGGTCGTTCAAGACGATTAGGTTGGCTTGATATTCCTGTGCTTAAGTATACCCATGCCATTAACGGTTATGACGAACTGGCACTTTGTAAAATAGATAAGCTGGATAATCTGCCGGAAATTAAAATCTGTGTGGATTACAAGCTGGATGGTCGGATTGTTACCCATTTCCCGGATACGGAAGATCTGGAAAAGGTTGAACCGGTTTATATTACGCTTCCTGGTTGGATGTGCGATACTACAAAAATCAAAAATATCGCTGATCTGCCCGAGAATGCCAAGAATTACATCCGAAAAATCGAAGAATTAGTAGGAACGACCATTGCCTATGTTGGTGTTGGCCCAAACCGCGAGGATTTAGCGATTCGATAAATGAGCTGATACAAGATACCTGGTTGCGTGCAATCAGGTTTTTTTTGGGGAAAGCTAGTAGCAATGGGGTATGGTAAAAACATAGAGAATAGACAGTTAAAGATAAGCATAAGGGGTAAGTTAACTAAATAATTATCGGTCATCAGAGGGGGTAGACCCTCGATGAGGAATAAAGGAGGTTTGAAATGTCATATTACAAAAGAGATAAACGAGCATGGCTGGTCTTATCCGACGGCTCGGTTTTTGAAGGATACAATTTTGGCTGTGAAGGTACTACCATCGGTGAAATCGTCTTTACAACGGGGATGACGGGCTATCAGGAAGTGCTGACAGATCCGTCCTATTACGGCCAGATTGTCATGCAGACTTATCCGCTGATTGGTAATTATGGGATCAATACGGATGATATGGAATCTAAACGCAGTTGGGTTAATGGTTATATCACCAAAGAATGGTGTGAGGAACCATCAAATTTCCGCTACAGCAAGAATATCAACGAGTTTATGATTGACCAGGATAAAGTTGGCATCTGGGATGTGGATACCCGAGCCATCACGCGAATAATCAGAGAACATGGAACCATGAACGGCGCCATTACCACCGAACCGGTTGATGATGCCTTGTTTGAAAAAATTCGTACTTTTAAAGTGGAACAGCCGGTACAGAAAGTAACTAGCCAGCATATGGGATGGTTTTATTCTCAGGAAAACCGAGCCAATCATGTGGCGCTGATTGATTACGGCTATAAACATAATATTCGCCGTATGCTCTTAAAATTGGGCTGCAATGTAACAGTTATGCCGGCTAACACGACCATTGAAGAGATCAGAAATTTAAATCCTGATGGCATCATGTTGTCCAACGGACCGGGAGATCCGGCCGAAAATGTCCAGATTATTGAAAACCTCAAGGACTTTATTGCTTATGGCAAACCGATTTTTGGCATCTGCCTGGGACATCAGCTGATGGCGCTGGCCATGGGCGGAAAAACCATGAAGCTTAAGTACGGACACCGGGGCATGAATCAGCCGGTCAAGGACTTAACCAAGGATCGGGTATACATAACCAGTCAGAATCACGGCTATGCTGTTATTCCTGAATCGATTCCCGAGTCGGTTGGGGTCATGACCCATATCAATTTGAACGACCAGACCTGTGAAGGCTTTGAATACAAGAATTGTCATGCTTTTACCGTGCAGTTTCACCCGGAAGCCAGTGCTGGTCCCAACGACACCGGTTATCTGTTTGAAAAATTCACCGATTTAATGGAAAGGGGGCAACAGGGATGCCTTTAAGAACAGACATAAAACGCGTACTGGTAATTGGGTCCGGCCCGATTATCATCGGCCAGGCAGCGGAATTTGATTATGCCGGCACCCAGGCCTGCAAGACCCTCAAAAAAGCGGGGCTTGATGTTATCCTGATTAACTCCAATCCGGCTACCATTATGACCGATAAATCCATGGCCGATAAAATTTATATCGAGCCTTTAACCTTAGAAGTTGTTCGAAAAATTATCGAGATTGAAAAACCGGACAGCATTCTTTCGACTCTGGGTGGCCAGACGGGTTTGACTTTGTCCATGCAGCTGGCTAAAGAAGGTTTTTTAGAAAAGCACAATGTCAAACTTTTGGGAGCTGACCTGGAAACCATCGAAAAAGCTGAAGACCGTCAGGCCTTTAAGGATATGATGAAAGAAATCGGCGAACCGATTATTCCATCTGAAGTGGTAACAACCATTGATGGGGCTCTGGCTTTTGCCGATAAAATGGGCTATCCGGTTATTGTTCGCCCAGCCTTTACTTTAGGCGGTACCGGTGGCGGAATCGCCCATGATTGTAATGAACTGCGGGAAATTGCCACTAACGGGATTCGTCTCTCGCCGATCAACCAGATCCTGGTCGAAAAAGGGATTGCCGGCTGGAAGGAAATCGAGTTTGAAGTCATGCGGGATGCCAAAGGCAATGTTATTACTGTCTGTAGTATGGAAAACTTCGACCCGGTTGGGATTCATACCGGAGACTCCATTGTTGTGGCACCTTGCCAGACCTTAAGCGATAAAGAATACCAGATGCTTCGTACCTCGGCGCTAAAAATTATTTCCGCGCTGGGGGTTGAAGGCGGCTGCAACTGTCAGTTTGCCTTGAATCCGGGTAACTTTAACTATGCAGTTATTGAGGTTAACCCAAGGGTTTCCCGTTCATCGGCCCTTGCTTCTAAAGCAACGGGTTATCCCATTGCTAAGGTAGCCAGCCAGATTGCCGTGGGTTATTCGCTGGACGAAATCGTCAATGAAGTGACCGGCACCACTACGGCCTGTTTTGAGCCGGCCATTGACTACATTGTTGTAAAATTCCCGCGCTGGCCCTTTGATAAATTTGTGTACGCCAAGAGAACATTGGGTACCCAGATGAAGGCCACCGGGGAAATCATGTCCATTGGTTCCAGTTTTGAACATGGCATGATGAAAGCAATTCGTTCAATTGAGCTGGGCTTTGAAACCCTGTCGGTTCAGAAACTGATGGACGAAAGTGATGAGCGAATCATGGAAATGCTTCATAATACCGATGATGAGCGAGCTTTTGTGGTTTATGAAGCCATCAAACGTGGGGTTTCCATGGAACATATCACGGAGATAACAAAAATCGATATGTGGTTTTTGGATAAACTCCGTCATCTGGCCGTGATGGAAAAAGATTTGGCTGAAAAAGGCTTGACACCGGAACGAGTACGAGTTGCCAGAGAACTGGGCTTCTTGGATAAAACTATTGAAGAATTATCAGGACAGAAAATTGAAGAAGCAGAAAAACAGTACGCCTCCTTTAAGATGGTAGACACCTGTGCTGGAGAGTTTGCGGCTCAGACACCTTACTTCTATTCCACCCGAGATAAAGAAAATGAAGCGGCCCTTTTTATCGAAGAACACCCAACTGGCAAGGAACGAATTCTGGTTTTAGGTTCCGGACCGATTCGAATTGGTCAGGGGATCGAGTTTGATTATTGCTCAGTGCATTGTGCCTGGGCCCTGCGTGAACTAAACTATGAAGCGATCTTTATCAATAATAACCCGGAAACAGTATCCACCGACTTTGACACCTCCGATCGTCTTTACTTTGAACCACTGACTAAAGAAGATGTGTGGTCTGTGGTGGAAACCGAAAAACCGATTGGTGCCATCGTTCAGTTTGGCGGTCAGACAGCCATAAAGCTGACCCGTTATCTGGAAGAAATGGGGGTCCCAGTTCTGGGAACTTCTCCTAAAAACATCGATGCAGCCGAAGACCGTGAAGTCTTTGATCAGTTGCTGGAAGCCTGCGACATTCCTCGTCCCCAGGGTGAGACAGTTTTCACCACCGAAGAAGCGGTGGAGGTAGCCGAGCGTCTTGGTTTCCCAGTTCTTTTACGTCCTTCATACGTGCTGGGTGGTCAGAACATGATCATCGCCTATGAAACGGAGGATGTGGTTGAATACATGACCATCATCACCAGTAATGAGCTGGAAAATCCTGTTTTAATCGATAAATACCTGATGGGCAAGGAAGTGGAAGTGGATGCCATCTCGGATGGTGAAAACTACCTGATCCCAGGTATAATGGAACATATCGAACGGGCTGGGGTTCATTCGGGCGATTCAATTTCTGTTTATCCACCCCAGACGTTAAGCGATAAAATCAAAGAAACGATTATTGATTATACTGGCCGTCTGGTTAAAGCGCTGGAAGTCGTGGGAATGGTTAATATTCAGTATGTCATCTATCATGATGAGGTTTATGTGATCGAGGTTAATCCCCGATCATCACGAACGGTTCCATATATTTCCAAGGTTACCAATGTACCCATGGTTAATCTGGCAACCAAAATGATGCTGGGACATAAACTGATCGACTTAGGTTACACGCCAGGCTTGCAGCCGGAAAGTGATTATGTTGCGGTTAAGGTGCCGGTTTTCTCCTTTGCCAAACTCCAGGATGTGGATACCCAACTGGGACCGGAAATGAAATCCACCGGGGAAGTGCTGGGGGTTGCCAAAACTTTCTCCGATGCCCTCTATAAGGGTTTGGTGGCATCCGGGAATAAGATGGAACGGTCTGGCGGGGTCCTCTTAACTGTTAAGGATCGGGATAAAGACGGAATTATCGAAATTGGCCGTCAGTTTCATGAACTGGGCTTTGAGGTTTACGCAACAGTAGGCACGGCGCTGGTCTTAAATGAAGCCGGCATCCCGGCTAAGGTTGTTCGCCGTCTGGCTGAAAGCAAGCCTAATATTGGCGATCTGCTGGAAAGCGGTAAGGTCAATTACGTCATTTCAACCTCAACAAAAGGCCGAATGCCGCAGAATGATTCGGTCCGGATGCGCCGAAAGTCGGTTGAATCTTCAATCAGTCTGCTGACGTCACTGGATACCGCTCAGGCACTTTTAGAGTGTCTTAAGTCGCATCGAACCATTGAAGATATTGATATGGTCGATATCAAAGAAATTTAATCAATTAAATCAATTGGCTTTGTCTGGAGATAATTTTTCAATCTTCGGGCAAAGCCTTTTAATTTTCAGATTGGAAAAATAAGCCGCTTAACTCGATTTACCCACTTTGAAGTTGTCACTGTTGTTGCCCAATAAGCCCGGATTGACTTTATAGGTCTTCATTTTTAATGCGCCTGTTGATTCGGCTTCTTCTTTTTGTTAGAATAAAATAAATTGATTTCAGTTATAGGCTAATTGCTGCTGATTAAAATGGAAAAGTGATTGAGCATGATGGATAAAAATGTTTTTATCCATCATACATACTATATGCGATTTATAAGTGCAGGCCTATTTGCAATATAGTATACAATGGATAAATTAAGGTCGTGATGCTTTGATTAATAAGGCTGGAAAATAAAAATGCGCAGAAAAGAGGAAGCACTTGGAAACAAAAAGACTCCGAATTGGAGATATTTTAAAAAATGCCGGAATAATATCGGAAGACAACCTTCAGGAAGCGCTGGCTCACCAGAGTGTTGATAAAAGCAAACGGCTGGGAGAAATTCTGATTCAATACGGTTATGTGACCGAAGAACAGCTGCTGGGGGCCTTGTCAGCAAGACTGGGTGTGCCAATCATCTCAATTCAGGATCAGGCGGTTGATATGGAGGCGTCTGCTAAAATCCCTCAAAGCATTGCCAATAAGTATCGGATGCTGCCCATCGCCCAGGATAAGGGGCGGCTGATCGTTGCGGTTAACGATCCCTTGGATTTCTATGCCATTGAAGATATTAAGCTGATCACCAATATGCCCATTGAGGTGGTCATTGCCCAGAAGCAGGAGATTATTGACGGTATCTCAAAAATTTATTCGGAAATAGAAGCAAAAAAAGCGGCTGAAGAAGCTAATTCTTCGGCTAGCGGCGAGAGTATTTCTTTTGCCGAAGAAATAAACACCAGCGAGGGTGATAATCCGGTTGTCAACCTTGTCAATACGGTGCTGTTAAAAGGCTACAGCAGCGGTGCCAGCGATATTCATATTGAGCCCTTCGAGAATGCCACCAAGGTAAGACTGCGAATTGACGGCCTGATTGTGGAGTATTTAAGCCTGTCCCAAACCCTCCACCAATCGATTGTGGCCCGAATTAAAATTTTGTCAAATCTTGATATTGCCGAGCGGCGGGTACCCCAGGATGGACACTTCCGGGTTCGGATCGACGGTCTGGAATTAAATGTGCGAACCTCTGCGATTCCCACGGTTTATGGAGAAAAAATCGTGATGCGATTCTTAAGCATGAATACCGAACTGGATCATGCCGGCCAGTTTGGCATGACTGATCAGGATTATAATAAGATGCTGGCCATTTTAAAAAGTCCCCATGGGATTGTTTATATTACCGGCCCTACCGGATCAGGGAAAACCACCACCCTCTATATGATTCTTGAGATGATGGGGCGAAAAGCAGTTAATATCGCCACTATTGAAGATCCGGTGGAACGTAATTTAGCTCATATCAACCAGACCCAGGTTAATCCCCAGGCTGGACTAACCTTTGAGATGGGTCTGCGCTCAATTCTAAGACAGGACCCGGATATTATCATGGTCGGTGAAACCCGAGACAGCGAAACAGCCTCCATTGCGGTGCGGTCAGCCATCACTGGGCATCTGGTCTTATCGACCCTCCATACCAATGATGCTGTCTCAGCTATTGTCAGGCTGGAAGATATGGGGGTGGAACCCTATATGGTGGCTAACTCCTTGACTGGCGTGGTGGCTCAGCGGCTGGTTAAAAAAATCTGCCCTAACTGCAAGGAAGCCTATACGCCCTCGGATATTGAAATCTCCCTCCTGGGTCAGCCGGTTGAAAAACTTTATCGCGGCCGGGGCTGCCATCAATGCAATGAAACCGGCTATCGGGGTCGAACGGCCATTCACGAAATCCTGGCCATTGATAAAACCATTAGAGGAATGATCTCAAGAAGAGATCCCATTGAAGATATCTACGCTTACGTGGAACAGGGAAAACGACTGACCACACTGCGGGAAAGTATCGCCAGACTGACAGCCAGTGGTGTGACCTCAATGGAAGAATTCCTGAAATTATCTTATTATGTGGAATAAAAGGATGATTGAAAAAAATAAGGAGAGACTATGAATATAGAAGAACTGATTCATTATGGCCGAAAGAATCGTTGCAGCGATTTGCACCTATCGAGTGGTTTGCCCCCGGTCTATCGACGGGATGGCAAGCTTTACCGCTCAGAGTTTGATGGTGATCCCCAGATAAATAATCAGCTGATCCTGAGCCTTTTAAACAGCAGACAGAAGGATAAGTTGGATCTAGATCAGGATCTGGATTTTTGTTATGTGACAGCGGATGGCTTAAGACAGCGTGTCAACGTCTACCGGGAACAGGGAACACTGGCAGCGGCCATCCGTTTTTTAAATGATGCCATCCCCAGTTTTGAAGACCTGAATCTACCGCCGATTATTAAAAAACTGGCCAACGAACCAAGAGGTCTGATTCTGGTGACTGGCCCCACCGGGTCTGGTAAATCCACCACCCTGGCTGCCATGATCGATTTTATCAATAGCAATAAGGCCCTGCATATCTTAACCATAGAAGATCCGGTGGAGTATAAGCATAATCATAAACGCAGCATCATTCATCAGCGTGAGGTGGGGGAAGATGTGGATTCCTTTGCCGGCGCCCTGCGCTCTGCTCTGCGAGAAGACCCGGATGTGATTCTAGTTGGAGAAATGCGTGACTACGAGACCATTGCCGCAGCTGTAACAGCTGCCGAAACGGGGCATCTGGTTTTATCGACCCTGCATACCATCGGTGCCGCCAACACCATTGATCGTATTATCGATGTCTTTCCACCCCATGGCCAACAGCAGATCAGAACCCAGTTGGCTTCCACCTTAAAAGGTGTAATTACCCAGCAGCTTGTGCCTTTGACTAACAGTGATGGTCGGATGGCGGCACTGGAAGTAATGACCGGAACGGATGCGGTTCTAAATCTGATTCGGGAAAGTAAAACCCACCAGCTGACATCGGTCATGCAGACCAGCGGCCGGGATGGGATGAACACCCTCAATGCCCACTTGGCACAACTGGTTAAAAGCCAGAAGATTGATTATGAAACAGGTCTGTCCTGGTCTACAAATGCCGAAGACTTTAATCAGTATTTTGGTCGGGTTTAAGCTTGAAGGATTCTGAAAAAAGGGAAAGTCCTTAATTTAATTGGGATTTAACTTGACTTTCAGAAACAAAAAAAGTATTATATATTCAAGTTGCAAAGGGCAAACCAGATGAAAGTCTGGGACGCAAAGCTATGGGTCTACGTTAAGAATTAATAGGACAGCCAGCCGCCACACTTGGAGGTTGGCTTTTTTGCGCGAAAAATGAAGCCGTGCGAAATTTTGATAAGTAAATAGCAATTCAGGCTCGCCTGAGGATTGCTATTTACTTATCAAAATTTCATAGGGCGAAGCCCGCGACGAGTGCAGCGAAGCGTAACGAGTTGCACGGCTTTATTTTTCATCTCTGTATATTCAAAGCGATGTAGAGAAATAGCCCGCGACGAGGTGGAGCGAAAGCGGAACCGAGTTGCACGGCTTTATTTTTCGACTCTGTAAGTTTAATGGAGAATTTGGAGAGATTGGAAGCGTGTTTTTGCTTACAAGGTCAGTTCAAGTTCACAG